>JBAWWI010000036.1:0-18752 GCA_037146835.1 Actinomycetes bacterium
AAAACCATCACTATCTAAAAACCATCACCTTCTAAAAACAAATGATCCAGGAGCCGATATGCCAGAAGCAGTAATTGTCGCAGCCGCACGTACCCCTATAGGACGTGCTTTTAAGGGTTCGTTTAAAGACGAGCGTGCTGACAACATGGCGGCATTTATTGTCGACACTGTTCTCAACAAGGTGCCTCAGCTCGACCGTCAGTCCATTGACGATCTCATTCTTGGCTGTGGGCTCCCCGGTGGAGAGCAGGGCTTCAACATGGGGCGCGTTGTAGCGATCCTCGCCGGAATGCCTGCCGTTCCTGGATGCACAATTACTCGTTACTGCTCATCTTCACTTCAGAGCATCAGAATGGCCGCGCACGCAGTGCGCGCCGGTGAGGGCGACGCGTTTATCGCTGCTGGGGTTGAGGGTGTTAGCCGTTTTGCAGTCGGTGGATCATCGGATCACACTCCTGGAACTCAGAACCCGATTTTCCAAGATTCAGCACTCCGCACGCTTGCTCGCATGAATGGCGATCAAGGAACATGGACCCCACCGCAGGGCCTTGCAGATGTCTACATCGCAATGGGTGAGACCGCCGAGAACGTCGCCGAGATTGAGAACGTCACTCGCGACGAGATGGATGACTATGCGTTCCGTTCGCAGCAGCGCACCGGAGCAGCCATCGACCGCGGGTTCTACGAGCGCGAAATTACTCCGTACACCCTCGCCGATGGAACAGTCGTCTCTGCAGACGACTGCCCCCGCCCATCTACCGATCGCGAAAAGTTGGGTTCCCTCGCTCCTGTATTCCGCCCGACCGGCCGAGTCACTGCCGGTAACGCATGCCCGCTCAACGACGGAGCAGCTGCAGTAATCGTTATGAGCGACACAAAGGCTAAGGCCCTTGGGATCAAGCCACTTGCGCGCATCGTTTCATCTGGAGTTAGTGGTCTTGACCCTGAGATCATGGGGCTCGGGCCGATCGCTGCTACACAGCAGGCACTTGCTCGTGCGGGAATGACAATTAATGACATCGACCTTGTCGAGATTAACGAGGCATTCGCAGCACAGGTAATCGCCTCTGCTCGTGGCCTTGGGATCGACGAGAACCGTCTGAACGTAAATGGAGGTGCAATTGCACTCGGTCACCCATTTGGTATGACCGGGGCCCGCATCATGGGGACACTCATCAACGGCCTCGAGGACTCCGACAAGACAATCGGACTTGAGACGATGTGTGTCGGTGGCGGCCAGGGTATGGCGATGATTATCGAGCGTCTCTCCTAACGACCACCATGGGGCCTACCTGCCCCAATTATTTCCCAATAGATTCTGGCCGCTTGGTGTCGTGTACTCGACGCTTAGCGGCCAGAGTTTTGTGGGTCGCCAATAACTTAAGCAGGTTTTTGAGTAGCAACTAGGTGCTGCGTACTCTCCATATTGAAGAGAGTGGAATCACCATCTCGGTTGAGTCCGCCAATAGCAATGCAATCTGTTTCTTTGTTGATCGGATTAGAACTCCACTCGAGGCTTCCTCTGAACCGAGATGGTCAACAGTCATGAGAGTATTGCGGCCGAGCCGAAGACGTTCGTCGTTGCCATAACGGTAGGCACCGTCTGGCCCGAGTACCGCCTCAGCCCCGATGTGCACCTTGTGCTCGGCGTAGGCAGCGGCAAGCAATTCGCGCGCTGCCGGACCGCTGAATTCGGCTGTGAGATCCATGAATACCCGAGCGAAGGTATATCCATGGTTTGGGAGGTCGTGATCCGCATGCATTGTCCAGTGTGCGAGCTCATGGAGGATGACGTTTGCGGTCCGATATCGGCGGGGGAGAGTAATTGTCGGGTGCCCCGGATCCTCGCGGTAGAAGGCTTGGCGTGCCCCACGGCCATCTCGGAGGTGGGGGATCTTCTCAAGGCCGAGTGCAGGGAACCTGTTGAGCCACCAGAGCGTCCCTACGACGCTTTCGCAGAAATCCTCACACTGCTCGATTCTCTGGAACTGTCGGCCCTTCAGGGGCGTCTCAGCGCGGTAGACGCGTACTCGCTGAGAATCTCGCGGCTGAGGCTTTGCGGGGGCCGGTGATCTGGGGGAGACAACCCCAACATCGGTTCGAGGGGAGGGCTCGGCACTCGGGTCAAGCAGGCCTAAGCGGGGCTTGCCTAACCGCCATGCGCGAAGCGCTGCTAGACCGCGCGGCGGTTGTTCGCTTAGTGCGTTTAGGTCTGTTGATTGTTGATTGTCTCGCTCGACCATCAAAGCTCCTGTTCTTTCAGAATGTATCTAAGTATTTATCTATCGAGATATCTATTTGAAGGTCGAGCGCGTGTACTCGACAATGGCTTGAATGTCAGCCTTAGAGAGCAGATCGGAGAACATTGGCATTCCGCCTCCACCATTGGAGACAAATGCGATCTGGCCATCTACCTCGGGGAAGGTCTGGGCAACGCCCGCTAGCGATGGGCCAATAATGCCCTCGCCCTGGGACCCGTGACAGCGAGCACAGTTAGCTGCGTATAGGACAGAGCCACTGGCAGAGGGAGTCTCGCCTCCGCCGCTACTGCAGGCGCTCAGGACGACCCCAAGACTCACAGCCAATATTGCTAGCGAAGTTAGGGGTCTCAGATATGGGGTCTTGGGGAGAGTCACAGCGTGCATCGTGGCCGCTGCAGAGGCGAATGGCAAGGACCCCCCACTACGATGCTTCGCCATGCCCGATGCGAGATACCCACACAAGCCCTCAAGACGTGCCAGCGATGTAATTGGCTCGCTCTGGGAACGCATCTGCCGCTTAGGAGTTATTGGCACCGCTAGCCGCAGAGCAGCGCGCTTTGGTCATTTTGGTGATGCAAGTGCGATTCTCTTTCCGCTCATTGCCCTCTACGGCGAGAAATATATGCATCTCGGTGATCGGGTGATCATCGGCCCACACTGCTCGATCTCGTGTGGCGTGGCGCCAGATCAAGTGCTTGCCCATGATGTAGTTCTACGTATTGAGGATGGGGTGTTGATTGGGCGCGGCAGCGGGATCGTGGCACATGAATCAATCACCATTGGCGAGAATGTTTTTACTGGGCACAACGTGTACATCACTGATGCGAACCATGGCTATGAGAGTCTCGATGCGGCTATCGGTCATCAATTTGCCGCGCCGCGCCCAGTATCTATCGGAGCAGGCTCATGGCTAGGGCACGGGACGATTGTTCTTCCGGGTGCACACATCGGAGAGCACGTCGTAATCGGTGCAGGCTCCGTTGTTACCGGTGTAATCCCGGACAGATGTGTTGCGGTAGGAAACCCCGCTCGAGTAATCAGGCGATGGGAGCCGGGCTCAGGCTGGGTTGCCGTGAGCCCGGGCTCCTAACGCACTAGTTCTCGAGTTATTTTGGCTAGATATTTCAGCCAATTATTTCAGCTAATTATTTCAGCTAATTATTTCGGCTAACTATTTTTTCGCAGCCGGTGATGGGTAACTCGGCGGCTGCAGGTCTGCGGGAATAGTCGTGTAGATCGTTACGGACTTACTTGAATCAAATAATCCCGGATCTGTAGTTGGCCATGTTCCTGGAAGGTAGCGCTTGCCACCTGAGACATATTCGTAGAGTCCGGTGCCGGCGTTCCCGATCTCGTCCTCACCCTTAGCGGTGGCATTCCACCAAACGAGGGTTACGTCGTCAGAGCCACCGAGGTCCTCTGCTGTGCCGCTCCAAATGCCGTGGTGTCCGCGAGAGTTCGTCGGGGCGAGTGCGTTGCCACCTTGAACGCCAGCTCTAAACAATCCATCTCTAAATGTTGATGGCGTGAGATTTGGTCCGGCAAGGTTTACACCCGCGAAGAACATCCCTGGGGGCCCAGAGATCACGGCAGCATTGTTGCTGGGTGGGGGAGTTCCGAACTGCCATACCCAGAGAGCGTACCAACCGGCAATCTCCTTCGTGGTGCGCGCTGGAATAAGTGAGATACCAAATGCGTGCTTCCACTGCTCTTGGTCGTAGATGCGACCGAATACTGCAGTATCGGCGTAGACCGTCGGGCCAAGAATCCATTCGGGGTGGTAGTCCTGTGCGGTTGCCTCTTTGGTAAGCGAGAGCGGAGTAAGCGGGTCGCCATAGAAAATTACTGAGGTGACCTTGGCTGCTTTGAGCTTCGCAATCGTTGTGCGTGCATTCTCCTGTGCACGTGCAAGGTCGAGGTAGTACTGAATGTCTGAGGCGATCTTTACGTCGTTCTTCTTCATCTCAGATCTAAACGTTGCCCATGCTGAGCGTTGCTGCCCTGCAGGAGTGTCGTAGTGCACAGCGCCGAATACGCGTGTCTTAGCGCGTGTGGCAGCATCGCCAGCCCACTCGGCCTTCTTGCCATTTAAGAGACTCCCGACCATCTGTGCGGTTAGGAGGCTCGCTTGCTCGGGCATCGGCCCTGTAGTCCAGAGGTAGGGGGAGCGCTCTGAGGTGAACTTGGCGCCTGCGGCAGTGGCGCAACCTAGGCAGACGATCTTTGCTGCGGTTAGTTCATCTGCAAATGCGTCTGTCTGACTGGGCCCACCGAATACTGCAAATGGCTTCTTATCGATGATCGCCTTAGCGTCTGCTTTCGCAGCAACTGGATCGCTTGGAGCGCCTGTTCCAACGTAGAAGTCAAGAGCTACCTTGCGCCCGCTCATCTCTACATACTTCTGGTACATATCGACCCAGCCGTTGTAGGTCTGCTTGGTCAAACTGATGTCTACGTCCGAGCCGGCACCCTTGATCAGGGCTGATTGCAGGGGGTCTTTGGCTGGGTCGCCGATGTAGGCAACTACCTTGATTGTGTCGCCTGTAACGCCAGGTGACGTTGCCCCACCGTTGTCGCCGGTAAATGCCGCAACGCACATAGGCGCGTACTCTGTGGGCATCTTGACATTGCCGGTTGAGGTGTCACACTTCTCCCCGAAATCGACTGTCTTGCCGAGGAGTTTGGCCTTATCGGGGGTCATGGGCCCGGATTTGATTAGGGCTTCATTAGAGGCAGCGCCTTGATCGGCCGGTGGCTTCGAGCCTGAGTCGCTCGACTTATTTTGGCCAACAGCGAACACGACAAGTGCGATAACGACGACTGCACCAATAAATGGCGCGTAGCGACGAATGCCGCCTTTTTTAGGCTGGCTTGGCGTTGCTTCCATGGTTCCCCCCGGTTTGGTTAGCAAACATTTCAATTTTCAACTGCGTGTTCTTTAGAACAGTTTGGAGCGTATCTAGTTTTGCCTTCGATGTCTCAGACTCTTATCTTGAGGCCGATCACGCTCAGAGGTTTACTCCCTCAAACTATGAAGTTGGTGTATTCCCTGAGCCAGATCTAGCAATCGCCGCCTCCGAGGTTCCGAGATAGCTCTCAACGACCACCGGATGGCTAACAACATCCGCCGGGAGTCCAACGGTTACGACCTCTCCTAGGTGCAGCGCTACAAGGCGATCTGCGACTGAGGTGAGGAGCGGTAGATCGTGCTCGATAAGAAGGATTGTGGCCCCGAGGGTGTCTCTAATCTTCATGAGTAGCGGTCCGAGAGCCTCAGCCTCGCGCTGAGCGATACCGCTTGAGGGCTCGTCTAGGAGCAGTGCGGTGGGGTGGTGTGCAAGTAGGCAAGCCATGTCGACAATGCGTCGGCTACCCGTCGAGAGTTCTCTGCAGAACTTATCCCTAAAAGCCCCTAGCCCCATTAGGTCAATCAACTCGTCAACGCGGAGACGAACCTGTGACTCTGAGTCTGAGACTGCTGGTAAGTGGAGCGCTGCAGCGATTGGATCGCGCACTGCGACGTGGCGCTCAAGGGCTACTGCGATTGTCTCGCTAACAGTGAGGCCTGGGAAAAGGCGTCCGTCTTGGAACGATCTCCCAATTCCACGGAGGGCTCTCTGTTCGGCGCGCATGGCGGTTAGCTCTACTGGGCCTTCCTCGCCGATAAGAATTACACGACCGCTCTCGACGCGTATGAAGCCCGATATGGCATCGAAGAGCGTTGTCTTCCCAGCGCCGTTCGGGCCGATGAAGCCGAGAATCTCCCCTGCGCCAGCGGTGAAGCTGACGTCGCGTAGAGCGTGTATGCCTCCGAAGCGCTTAGAGATGTTCTGCACCTCGAGGCGCGTCGGGCGCTCTACAACTTTGACTACGTCGGAGTCGTGGCTGCGGGATGCAGCGAGTGCTGCGCCGCGGCTTGCAGCACCCTCAAGATAGACCGAGCGAAGAATGTCAGGTCGCTCAAGTAGCTCAGCGGTTGGGCCCTCGAAACGAATCTCGCCTTTCTCCATGAAATACGCGCGCTGGGCAATCGTGAGAGCAACGTTCACCGATTGCTCTACGACGATGATTGTCGTACCTGCTTCTCGAATGCGCTCAACGATCTGTAGCAGTTGCCCGACGACAACCGGCGCTAATCCAAGCGATAGTTCATCAATCATCAGGAGGCGAGGGCGCTCAATGAACGCCATCCCGAGGGTGAGCATCTGCTGTTGTCCCCCGGAGAGGTTTCCTGCTGGTTCCTCGATCCGTTCACGCAGAACTGGGAAGAGGTCGAGCACCTCCTCGGTTGCGGCCTTGACGCGGTCTTTGTCGCGTCGGTGAAGCCACCCTGCGAGGTGGAGGTTCTCCTTGACAGTAAGGGTCGGGAATACACCTTGACCCCCAGGGACCTGAGTAATACCGAGCCCTGCTACTTCATGGGGAGGGGCGTAGGTCATGTCGCGGCCATCGAATACAACAGCTCCAGCGCTCGCCTCAACGAGACCAGAGATGGCCTTGAGGAGAGTTGATTTTCCTGAGCCGTTGGTTCCGAGAAGAGCGACTATCTCTCCTTCGTCTACCTCAAAGTCGACGTTGAAGAGAACCTGGACTCCGTCGTATCCAACATCAAGTCCTCGCACTAGAAGGAGTTTTACCAAGCCTTGGCGTCGCTGGTAGAGCACCTCTGACTGCGCCGCTGCGGAGGTCCATACCTGTGTCACATCTGCAGCAACCTGTGAACCTGCCGAGGCGATCACAACTGAGCCAATGAGGAACACGGGTACTAATACCAACAGGCCCACTCGAACTCCATGGGTATCTGCAACACCGCCGATGATCGGTAACACAATCAAACCAGGGAGTATCCAAAGTGCTGCCACCGCGTAACCAAATGAGCGAACCTTTGGTGGCGTAGCGATTGAGAGAGCAGCTGCGACGCCAGGCGCCACGAGCGAGATAAGCGCCGCGGTGAGCATGCTGATTCCCACCGCCACGTACACGTTCGGTGCTAATGCAAAACCGACCCAGCAGACAGCCAAGGCTGCATTTACAAGGCCAATGAACTTGAGTATCAGTCCAGGATCGCGCTTCATCAATCGAGTCGCGATCGGGATTCCAGCGAATAGACCGATCAACTGTGCTGGCTCTACGAGCGATGCAACAAATCCTCGTGCTCTCTCGTCCAACCCAAAAGTTTGCGCGTACTGCAGCGAGGAGAGCGTCGCTAAGCCGATTAGTGCAACAGCTAGGAACGGCAGTGCGTAGAAAATGCGGCGGAGGGTCCCGACCTTCCAGACGATTCTCCACGACTCAGCGAACGAAGGCGGTAGGTCCTCTGTGCCAACAGCATCCTCAGCAGCACCTGCGGCGCGTCGCTCCCATGTTCCGCGTAGAGGCTCGACCAACCGACGCCCAAGAATCACGAAGACGAGCGTCGGGATCATAAAGATGATGAACGGTGCTCGCCAGCCAAACCAAAAGGCGAGTAGCCCAGCAGTTAAAGGTCCGAGGGTGAGCCCGATAACGCTCCCAGCGCGGTGGAAAGAGAAGACCCTCGGGCGAACTGGAATGTCGTAGTAATCAGAGAGAAGCGAGTTATGAGTGGGGTCGACGACCGCTTTCCCGAGGCCTGAGCCTGCTCGAGCAATTGAGAGCATGATGACTCCGACTGCAAGTCCTGTCATGCCGGTGAAGAGCATCCATACAACTGCACCTGCAATGGCGATCTTGGTGCGGGGGAGGCGATCCGCATAGAAAGCAATTGGAACTTGAATAAGGAGTGCGACTAGCGATGCGAGCGCAACAACAGTTAGAACTGCTTGGAGGTTAAGCCCGAAAGCGTGGCGAATCTCCGGCAGCAGGATCCCAAACGCCGCACGGTCTAACTCGTCGACAGCAAGCAGCCCGGTAAGAATGATTAATGGATAGACCGCACCACCGCCGGTGAGGCTTAGTAGTAGCCCATGAAGTTTTCCATGCTCTGCGTTTGCCTCTGGGGTGATCGGGGCGGTCGTCATGCCGAGTCTCCGATGCCTTCGATTGCACTTGGATCAATCTCGATCGGCACTAACGCTTCAACTCGTCTGTCGGCGAGAAGGCTTGGGACGATGATGTTGCGACGGCGAGCGATCGCTCTGAGAGCACCGTCTCTAATATCCGCAAGGGCTGCGCCGAGTCCCCCTGGGAGGATTAGAAGAACCAGAAGTAGCCCTGCTCCGGTTGCCAGGAACTGCCATTCGGCTGGCAAGAGCCATGCTGCACCGCGAACATAAATGGCACCGAGGATGGCTCCCGAGATTGATCCGAGCCCTCCGATCACAACCATAGAGAACGCCTGAATGCTCTCCGAGGGGGCGAAGTTGGTTACGTCAAGACCGTGCTGCTGGTGAACTAGTAGCACTCCTGCGACCGCTGCGAGAAAACCAGAGACCGCGAATCCAGCGAGTGTTGTTCGGACAGCAGAGACACCATACGAGCGAACAGCGCGATCGTTCTCGCGTATTGCTATGAGAACGCGGCCAGTCCTGCTGGAGCGCAACCCGCGCACTGCGAGTAGAGCGAGAGCGAGTACTCCGACGCAGAGGTAGAAGAGGCGAGTATCCGTAGAGATGTCGATCGCTCCCCATAGGAATTGAGGGGTCTCTATCCGACCTGATGGAAGCCAATCGCCGAGGAACTCTTGATTGAGAACAAATGACCACGTCACCAATGCGAATGCAAGTGTGCTCACGGCAAGGGTGAGGCCACCTCGCCGGATGGCGGGGTAGCCAATGATCACAGCGATAATTGCGCCAGCTACTCCTCCTCCAAGCAGGGCAAGGAGCAGGTCGAGTCCATGAACTGCGGTCATTGCCCCTCCAACAGCAGCGCCGATCCCAGCAAGCGCCATCTGGCCAAGGCTCACCTGCCCTGCCCACCCCGTGAGTACCACTAGCGAGAGTGCGACGATCGCAGAGATCACAATGACTGTCGCAAGATCGAGGCGACTCACGCTCAACCAAGCCGGGAGGCTAAGAACGAATCCAATTAGGCCAAGGCCAAGAACCCATCTTCCGATGCGAATCTCGGGAAGGTTTACGAGTTCGCGCGGTATTGGGCGCACCTCCCGCGCTGCCTGCCAAGTAGATGCCTCGGATCCAGCACGGCCCTTTGCTGCGCGCCCCGTTAGTAGTAGCCCGAGTAATACAACGCCGAAGAGCATTAGGTCGTTGTATGCCGGCCTGTTCCCAGGTTGGAACGTCATTGCCTGATCAACAACGCCGAGTGCAATTGCGGCGAGCGCAATAGTCGGAAAGCGCTCGAAGCGACCGATTACAGCGGCGGCGAGTGCCTGCAAGAAGAATGTTGGCCCTAGGACCGAGCCGATAGGCAGTCCAACTGCACCTGCTCGAAGAAACATGGCGAGGAACGCAAGCAGCGAGGCAAGTGCCCAAACAATTGTGCTCAGACGTTTCACCGGAATACCGAGCATTGAGGCTCGATCAGCGCGTTCTGCAGCCCCTCGAATCGCTATGCCCGAACTAGAGCGTTGCAGGAATAAAGCGAGGGATATAAACGCAATCGGCACGATGATCATCGTGAGTAGGTCGTTTGCATTGAAGACGACACCACCGAAAACAATGTGAACGGTGAAGGGCGGCTCGAGTCTCGATGCGAGTGCACTGGTGTTGAAAAGGTTTGGAATGAAGAGAGCTAATCCAGTTAGGACCTGCGCTAATCCAATTGTTGCGACCGTAAGAATTAGGCGGGGCGCTCGAAAGAATCTCCGAATGATCAGGACCTCTACGAGTCCACCTAGAGCGAGGGAGGCAACGACGCCGATTCCAAGGGCGAGCCAGTAGGACCAACCCGCGGATATCACGAGCAGCACAACAAGTGTTGCTGGCACCTGCCCAAGGTCACCCTGGGCAAAGTTAACGACACGACTTGCTCGATAGACGAGAGCGAAACCGAGAGCAATGAGCGCGATGCGGCCGCCAACGAGCATCCCGCCGAGCACGACTCCAAGTGGGGAGGGGAATGGCCAGACGATTACCGCGAAGAACACAGCAACTAGAGCAAGTAACCCTAGGGCGCGTTCAGATAGGGCCTTCTCAAACCATTCGCGCCGATTGGCTGTGCTCACCTCGATGACCCCCCTCTCCCGCACCGAGTAATGCTCCGACGGAGACTAGGCGCATCTGGGTAGGGCGCGCTAAAGCCCTTGACCCCTATTGTGGGCAAATGAACGACAGCGTTTAGGCCAGCGTTTAGGTCATGGGTGAGGTCATGGGTGAGGCCAGCGTTTAGGCCATGGGTGAGGCTCGCCTCAAACTTGCACCAGCCACACACGCGTTTGCTCGAAATATCCATCACAGAGTGAGAGAAGAGAATCGAATGCACGAGTTTCGAATTGATGACGACGCCATTGCCCACATCTACTTAGACGATGGCAAGGCCAATGTTTTGAACGATGCTTCCTGCGCGGCTCTGCGAGACGGTATTGACGCAGCCGGGGACGCCTCGGCGCGAGCTCTCGTGATCCACGGCAAGGAGAAGACCTTCTCGGCTGGGATTGACCTCACCATGGTGCGAGAACCAGACCCCGTGAAGCGCTCAGCGACTCTCTCGAACGTCGCCCACACAATGCTCGCAGTCTGGACGGCCCCAATACCGACTATTGCCGCGGTAACAGGGCACGCAATCGCTGGTGGCGCAATTCTGGCGATGGCTTGTGACCGGCGAATCGGAGTCAAGGGAGAGTTCAAACTCGGCATCAATGAGACGCGACTCAAGATGGTCTTCCCGACTTGGGCAATTGTGATCGCTAAGGCTGGGCTTCGACCCTCTTCATGGAATCAGGTGATTCTTGAGGGCAATCTCTTCAGCCCGGAGGATGCGGTGAGATTCGGCATTCTTGATGAGGCAGTAGAGATTGATGATCATGGCCAGACCGTTGCGCAACTCGCTCTCGAGCTTTCCCAGATCCCAACTGGTGCCTATGCAGGTAACAAGGACCTGCTCAGGGGTGTCGAGGCGAGGCGCGCTAGTGCGTTGGTAGCCCAGGAGATGGGTGCGGGCTTCGCCTCAGATCAAATAGGCCAGTCCAAATAGGCCAGTCCAAATAGGCCAGTCCAAATAGTGAGAACCGAGCTCCTGTCCTAAGAAGCTCTAGGGCTGTAATCCGCTAGCAACTATCTCGCGGCCACGTTCCCGCAACTCAAACTTAAGCACCTTGCCAGTTGCATTGAGCGGCAACTCGTCAACCAACACCACGTAACGCGGTGCTTTGAAGTTCGCCATCTCCGCTCTGCACCATGAGAGCAGCGTGTCTGGGTCTGGGCTTGCGTTTGGTCGACTGACCACAAATGCCATGCCAACTTCGCCGAGGCGTCCATCTGGCACTCCGACGACTGCAACCTGTGCGATCTGGTCATTGCGAAGCATGAGATTCTCAATCTCAGCAGGGTACGCATTAAATCCACCGACAATAAACATGTCTTTCGTGCGGTCGGTGATCCGAAGGTACCCGCGCTCATCCATGATGCCGATGTCGCCTGTGTGGAGCCAGCCCTCTTGATCGATGGTGGCCGCGGTCTCTTCAGGGTCGTCGAAGTAACCGACCATCAGGTTGTACCCACGCACGACAATCTCTCCTGGCTCGCCGCGAAGTACCTCCTTGCCGGCCTCGTCGAAGACCAACACTTCTACGTCTGGAATAGCGCGCCCGGAGGTAGTTGCGATGGTCTCAGGGTCATCATCGAAGCGGCACATTGTCGCTATTCCGCAGGTCTCCGTGAGTCCATAACCCGTGATGACAGTCTCAAAGGTGAGTTCGTCACGAAGTCGGGTAATCAACTCAACTGGAATAGCCGCGGCTCCCGTGACCGTCAGGCGTAGAGACGAGAGGTCGTAGGAGTTGCGCTCGGGATGGTTGAGTATGCCTTGGAGAAGGGTCGGTGGCCCAGGGAGAACGCTGACTCTGTCGCGACCGATGCGCGCCATTACCTCATCAGCGTCGAATACAGCCTGGGGAAGAATCGTCGCTCCCGCCATGATGCAAGAAAGCCACCCGGCCTTGTAACCAAACGCGTGGAAGAACGGATTGACTATTAGATACCGGTCTCCCGCTCTCAAGCCCACCACGCTGCTCCATGCGTAGAACGCGCGCAGGGTCGCAGAGTGTGTCTGCATCACGCCTTTGGGGTTGCCGGTTGTGCCAGAGGTGAAGAGGAGGTCCGATAGATCGTCAGGGCGCACCGCTGCGGCTCGCTCCTCGACTTCGTTTGGGTCGATGCCTTCGCCGAGTGCGAGGAACTCGCTCCAACCGAGTGTTCCTTCCGGTGGATTCTCATCTCTTAGAACGACTGTGGTCTCAAGCGAGGGGAGAGTGTTCTCGTCTTCGAGCGCATCTCTGAGTAGCGAGACGTAGTCATTACCGAGGAATCCCGCCATTGTGACAAGAGCTCGGGCTCCACTTCGGCGAAGAATGTAGGACGCCTCTCTGCCCTTGTAACGAGTATTCAGGGGTACAAGTACTGCGCCGACGGATTGAAGTCCAAGTGCGACAGGAATCCACTCCCAGAGGTTTGGTGCCCATACCGCAACTCTGTCGCCGGGGGTAATTCCTAGGCTGATGAAGGAAGCTGAGACTGCTTGTGTTGAAGAGAGAATGTCTGAGTAGGAGAGCGACCTTGGGCCATCGCTTATGGCCTCGGAGTCGCCGAATTTCGCTGCCGCGTAGCGGATAAGGCCGCCGGTGGTGCCCCACTCAATCTCGGGTCGAAAATCTGTCATCTCTGTTGCTCCCATAGCGAATGATTTATTACCTATAGATCAGGCGAACTTGAGGCGGAGTAACTCCGCGTTTAATAAGCAGGCTAGCCGTGGAACTCTAAACAAATAGGCGGCCGCATTGCCTAGTCTGCTCAATGCGGTAGACAATGGAGCAGTAAACACTTACGTACCGCCGGAGTGGCGGAGTATCTCTAGGGGGCCTGATGCTCGACATCGTTATTCGTGGTGGTTTGGTAGTGGACGGCACTGGTGCTCCGGGGCGAGTACTCGATGTTGGAATTAGAGACGGAGTGATTGTCGCGATCGGCGCAGTAGATGAGGATGCTCGCGAGAGTCTCGACGCCACTGGGCTTGTGCTCTGCCCGGGCTTTGTAGACCTCCATACCCACTACGATGCCCAACTCTTCTGGGACCCGATGGCGACTCCCTCCAATGTGCACGGCGTTACAACAATCATCGGTGGTAATTGTGGGTTTACCCTCGCGCCTATTCGCGCTGTTGATGGCGATTACACGCGACGGATGATGGCTCAGGTCGAGGGGATGCCTCTCGCCGCCCTTGAGTCTGGAGTGCCGTGGAACTGGGAGTCCTTCGGGGACTACTTGGATCGCCTAGATGGTGGAATAGCGGTAAATGCAGCCTTTATGGTCGGCCACTGTGCGCTTCGCCGTTATGTGATGGGCGAGGAGGCGATCGGTCGTGCGGCGACAACTGAGGAGATTGCTGCAATGGTCGCAGAGTTGCATCGCTCCCTCGATTCAGGCGGGGTCGGGTTCTCTACAACGCTCTCACGCACGCACACAGATGGAGACAAGCAGCCAGTTGCATCTAGGTGGGCTAACAACGAGGAGCTGCTTGCGCTATGTGCAGCGACCGGCGAGCACGAGGGAACGCAACTAGAAGCGATAGTTGATGGATGCCTAGACCGCTTCGCTGACGAAGAGATTGATCTTCTGATTGCAATGAGCGCGGCTGCTGGGCGGCCTTTGAATTGGAATGTTCTAACTGTCGACGCTTCTGTGGTTGATCGTGTTCCGCGCCAACTAGAGGCTTCAACGCGCGCTGCAGCCAATGGCGCGCGAATTGTTGCGCTAACGATGCCAGTTCTTGTTCCTATGAACATGTCCTTCGCTAATCACTGCGCACTCTTCTTGATGCCAGGTTGGAAAGAGGTACTTGGGCTGCCGCTTGCAGAGAGCATGGCAAAGCTTGCAGACCCAGAGACGCGCAAGTGGATGCACGAACGCGCAGTTAGCGAGGAGGCCGGAGTATTCCGACGCCTCACCGGCTGGGGCGGGTATGTAATCGGCGACACGTTCTCTAGCGCCAATGACGGTCTGAAGGGGAAGCGCGTATCTGAGGTTGCAGAGCAGCGCGGTATCTCGGACTTCGATGCGTTAGTTGAGATTGTGATCGCAGACGATCTGCAGACTGTGCTCTGGCCAAGTGCCACTGATAACGATAAGGCTTCTTGGGCGCTTCGTCATGAGGTGTGGGAAGACCCTCGGGCAATGATCGGTGGCTCAGATGCTGGAGCGCACTTAGACCGTATGTGTGGCGCCCCCTATACGACTCGATTTATTGGCGACATGCTGCGCGGTCGAAAGCTTCTTGGGCTTGAGCGCGCCGTGCAGATGCTCACTGATGAGCCTGCCCGCTTGATGGGGCTCAAAGGGCGTGGGCAGATTGCCCTCGGATGGATTGCTGATGTAGTGGTATTCGACCCAGAGCGCATTGGCTCAGCTGCGGCAACGTTGGTTAAGGACTTGCCCGGAGACGCCGCTCGCCTCACTGCGGATGCTGAGGGGATGGTTCGTGTCTATGTGAACGGCATCGAGACGGTTCGCGACAACACTGCAACCGGCGCTATCCCGGGTGCGATTCTGCGCTCAGGTCGCGATACCGAGACCGTCAGCACTCGCTGACAAACTCATTACCTAGTTTGTATATTGCCTCTTGTTCTGCAACCACGAAGATGTTCATTGAGCTCGTGGTGTTACCGAAGTTCATGTCGATCATCCGAAGGGAAAGCTAAGTGGCTCAGGTAGGGGTGCCAGAGAGTCTCGCAACGATTGAGGCGGACCTGCTCAAACCGGGCGGCATTTTTGCACTCGAGAGTGTTGAGGTTCTAGGTGAGTCGATGCTGGCAATGGCTAATCGCCTCACCTCGCTTCGAGATGTAGTTGCGAACTCCGTTGGGCATGGCGACGGCGACTATTTGGTATTCAGCGACGGCGTTACAGAGCGAAGAATTACATTCAGAGAGCACGAGCGGTTGGTTGCCTCAGTCGCCTCTGCGCTGCGCGATGAGTATGGAGTTCAGCCGGGAGATCGTGTAGCGATTCTTGGTGCAAATTCTCCCGAGTGGATCATTGCATTCTGGGCCACGGTGAGTCTCGGGGCCGTAGCCGTAGGCCTAAACGGTTGGTGGGTTGCGCCTGAGATTCTCTATGGGATTGAGGACTGCTCGCCCAGAGTTCTAATTGTTGATCGCAAGCGCCTTGATCGTTTGGAGGGCCAAGACCCAGGCGTTCCTGTCATAGTCATGGAGGATGATTTTCCAAGGCTTGAGGCATACGCCCCTGATGCAGAGTTGCCTGATCCTCCGATAGCCGAGGACGACCCGGCGATCATCCTCTACACGAGTGGCACAACAGGTCGACCAAAGGGTGCAGTACATTCGCATCGCAATGTTGGTGCCTTAATTGGGCTCACTTTTTTCCACGGCCTTCGCAATATTCTCAACGATCCACCTGCAGCGGGGCTTCCGCCAACATGTCAGTTGGTATCGAGCCCGCTCTTCCATGTATCAGGGCTGCACACTGGAGCGGTCGCATATTTGGTTGGCGGCGTAAAGAGCGTATGGACTGTTGGGCGCTTTGATCCAGCAGTAGTCATGCGCCTTATAGAGAAGGAGCAGGTCACCCACTGGTCGTTTACCCCGACCATGCTCCATCGTCTCCTCTTGCACCCCGAATTTGGTTCATACAATCTCTCGACTCTGCGCAGTGGTGGGGGTGGCGGATCAACATTCTCGCCTGCCCTAATCAGCAGCGCTAAAGAATCTCTTCCTCAACTGCGCACAACTTTTGGAGTTGGTTACGGCCTAACGGAGTGCACCGCTCTAGCGACTCTTAACAGCGGAGCAGAACTCGATCTCTTCCCAACCGCGGTGGGCAGACCGCTCCCGACGGTAGAGATCGAGATTCGCGATGAGAGTGGTGTGGTGGTAGCCGACGGGGTAGAGGGGGATATCCACCTGCGCGGACCAAACATCATGCTTGGTTATTGGAATAAACCCGATGAGACCGCAGCGGCGATACTTGAGGGGCGCTGGTTGCGAACAGGTGACGTAGGGCGATTCGAGGGGGGTCGCCTCTACTTGGCTTCACGCCGACATGACCTCATTCTGCGCGGTGGCGAGAATATTTACCCGGCTGAGATTGAGCAGAGACTTGAGGCTCACCCAGCGATCATGGAGGTCTGCGTGGTGGGGGTAGCGGATAACGAACTTGGTCAGATAGTTAAAGCCGTATGCGTCCTCAAAGATGAAGCCGATGCTGATGAAGCAGAGCTCACGCTCTGGTGTTCTGAGGCGCTCGCATACTTTAAGGTTCCGGCGCAGTGGGAAATTCGGCGAGAGCCTCTTCCGCGAAATGCCACTGGCAAAGTTGTAAAAGCAGTCCTCACTGAACAGACTGATCTGCACTTCATCGAAGAAGACTAAGAATCCTAAAGGAGTACAAGTGGCTCTTGATCTAGCGACTCTCGTAGCACCAACGCATACTGCACTCGTATTACAGGAGGTGCAGAACGGTGTCGTGGGAACCCCTTCGGCGCTGCCGGCACTTGCGGACTCGTGTCGGTCTGTAGGCCTTGTTTCAAACTGCGCGTTACTCGCAAAGCAGGCCCGCATCTCGGGTATACCTGTGATCCACTGCACCGCTGAGACCCGTGAAGACCTACGAGGAGCGAACCGTAATGCCCGGCTCTTCATGGGGGTCTTGAAAGCGCCGGTGCGTTTACTCCCCGGGTCCTCTGCGGTAGAGGTGCCAGATGAGATTGGGGTCGATCCAAGTGACATCGTGCTGCCGCGCTATCACGGGCTCGGGCCGATGACTGGAACCCAACTCGACAGCATTCTTCGCAATCTTGGTGTTACAACAATTGTCGGGGTTGGGGTGAGCCTCAATATTGGAATGACTGATTTTGCCTTCTCCGCTGTCAATCGTGGCTACCAGTTTGTGATGCCGAGAGATGCAGTTGCAGGGGTGCCGAGAGAGTACGGGGAGTCAGTGATCGAGAACTCGCTCGCCTTTGTGGCGACCTTGACCACCACAGAGGACCTGCTCAACGCATGGACCTGAGCCTCGGACCCCTCGGTTGGCTCCAGCTCAACTCAATTTGAGGCCTCGCCTTGCTGAATCTGACGGTGTGTCAGTTGTAGGGTAAGGCTCAACAATGCGTGACATCCGGTAAGGCGATAGCCAGAGCACCTCCGACGAGGGGTGCGTGATAGGAGCTCAATATGTATGACGAGAAAACTTTTCCCAAGATCATCTCGGTAGATGACCACATTATTGAGCCCGCGACAGTCTGGTCAGACCGTCTGCCCGCCAAGTATCAGGATGTAGGTCCTCGAATTGTCCGCGAGAAGGTCGCCGACATGCAGTTCGTTGGAGGAGTCTTCTCCTATCGCAACGTCGCTGCCCACGAAGAGGGCGACTGGTGTGATTGGTGGCGTGTCGAGGATCTTCGCTATCCACTAACGCGCGTTATGGCTGCCTCTGGTTACCCGCGTGACGAAGTGACCATCGGGCCGATCACTATGGACGACATGCGCCCTGGCTGCTGGGACCAGACGGCTCGCCTTGAGGACATGGACCTAAACCACGTCGAGGCTTCTCTCTGCTTCCCAACCTTTCCTCGCTTCTGTGGCCAGACCTTCAAAGAGCGCGAGGACAAGGTTCTCGCAGACCTCTGTGTGAAGGCATATAACGACTGGATGTTTGAGGAGTGGTGCGCAGGCACGAATGGTCGCCTAATTCCTCTCCCGATAATTCAACTTTGGGATCCAGTACTAGCTGCAGCAGAGGTCAGAAGGAACGCTGCTCGCGGAGGCCACGCAGTTGCCTTTAGTGAGATTCCAGCATTCTTGGGCCTTCCATCTCTCCATGACCCGAGTAACCATTGGGATCCATTCTTTGATGCTTGCGCTGAGACCGACACTGTCGTCTGCATGCATATTGGATCTTCCTCAAAGATGCCATCCACGAGCCTTGATGCCCCTGCAGCAGTCGGCTCAACGCTCACCTACATGAACGCCGCGATGTCCATGACTGATTTCCTCATGTCTGGTCTCTTTGAGAAGTTCCCTCGCCTCAAAATTGCGTACTCCGAAGGCCAGATCGGGTGGATCCCATACATTCTTGAGCGCGCCGACAAGGTGTGGGAGGACAACCGTGGATGGGGTGGAGTCGAGGACAAGGTTCTGCGACCGCCATCGGAGTACTACTTCGAGCACGTATACGGCTGCTTCTTCGATGACCCACACGGTGTGAAGAACATCGAGGCAATCGGTATCGACAACGTCACTTTCGAGACCGATTACCCGCACTCAGACTCCACTTGGCCGCACTCATTAAAGATTGCGATGGACATCATGAAAGATCTTGATGACGAGACTGTCTACAAGATCGTGCGCGGCAACGCGATCAAGATGCTCCACCTACC
>JBAWWI010000037.1:0-18481 GCA_037146835.1 Actinomycetes bacterium
CAAGCGAAGGCTCGGTGAGCAGCAGGTGCTTAGATCTGTACCTGATCTGGGAGGCCGAGGTCTTTCTCAGCGCCACTGCGGACACGAGATGCGCGGCCCTCAGGGTCGAGATCAAAATTGACCCTCTGTCCCTGACGAAGTGAGGTGAAGAGGGATCCCTTTAAGGCGTCGGGAGCGAGGACGATGTCCAAGCGATCTGTATCGCGCACAACTACACCCTCGCCGCTATCCGGATCGAAGGAGCGAACTACACCCTGCATTGGGTTAGCGCTTCTGGACCTTGCCGGCCTTTAGGCAGGCTGTGCAGACGTTGACGCGCTTGGGCGTGCCGTTCACAATCGCGCGAACCTTCTGGATGTTTGGGTTCCAGCGACGCGGTGTGCGGCGGTGCGAGTGGCTGAGGCGCATACCGAAGATTGGCTTCTTTGCGCAGATGTCGCATACGGATGACATTTATAAACCTCAAGATCGTTCTTAGGACGGGGGTGAGAGTAGCAGGGCGATGGGGTCTAGGTCGCTCTCAAGGCTTGGAGGTGGGTAATCGCACTGCGAATATTGACAGCAGGGCGATGGGGTCTAGGTCGCTCTCAAGGCTTGGAGGTGGGTAATCGGCTCCTCTTTGCCCTCGTTTGGCTCTCTTGGGGAACCACTACGGCGGTACTATCGGCGAGTGCCCTCTCTTGAAACTCTCTCCGCTGCAGACCTACGCCAAGTCCTGATTCGATTTAGGGACGCCCTGAGGAGCCATCAGGAAGAACTAAACCGCCTCAACGTCTACCCGGTCCCCGATGGCGACACGGGTACGAATATGACCCTCACCCTTGAGACGGTAGCGAGCGAACTCCGAAGTGCGGAGACAATGGATGAGGTCTGTGAAGCTATTGCACACGGATCGCTTATGGGGGCGAGAGGCAACTCTGGAGTAATTACCTCTCAGATTCTACGTGGCCTAGCAGAGACTTTTCGCCCTACTGACTCCATTGGTCCAATTGAGTTAGTAGCGGCCCTTCGCCGTGCTGCAGATGCTGCATATCAAGCCGTGATGCGGCCGGTCGAGGGGACAATCCTTACCGTTGCAAGAGAGACAGCGGAGGCCGCCGAGAATGTAACGCCCTCGAGTCTTGACGCTGTTCTGCTGGCTGCATCGGCTGGTGCAGAGGAATCAGTTCTACGCACGCCAGAGCTTCTACCTGCATTGCGTGATGCGGGTGTTGTGGATGCCGGAGGACGCGGTTTCACGCTTTTGATAGATGCATTCTTAGAGGTTGTGTCGGGTCGTCCGATCCCGGAGTCTGTGCTTGGTGATCCCCTCAATATTGTTCGAGCCCACCTAGCTGGCGAAGACATTGCCTCACTGCGCTACGAGGTTATGTTTTTACTCGAGGCGCCCTCATCGACGATTGACGCTTTTAAAGCAGCGTGGATGGCCCTCGGCGACTCAATCGTTGTTGTGGGAAGCGACGGTCTCTGGAACTGCCACGTTCACACCGACGACATCGGCGGATCGATCGAGGCCGGTATCGATGCTGGTCGCCCTCGCAGTATCCGAGTTACCGACCTAATCGAGCAGGTTGAGGAGGAGCAGTGGGTACGCGACCACGACTCTGATGATCACGGTCACTCCGATGAGGAGCAGGTAGCAACTGCGGTTGTATCGGTAGGGGTAGGCATAGGCGTTAATCGCCTTCTGCGGAGTCTTGGAGTGCATGAGATCGTCGCTGGTGGTCAGTCAATGAACCCCTCCACCGCGCAGATTCTCGAGGCCGTAGAGCGTTGCCCGGCAGACTCCGTGATTGTGCTACCGAATAACAAGAACATCATCCCGGTAGCTCAGCAGGTTAATGCTCTCTCGACAAAACGAGTAGAGGTGCTCTCAACGGTCTCGGTATTGGAGGCTTTGTCTGCACTGTTTACATATGATCCAGGCTCTGACTGCGAGGTCAACCTTGCCGCAATGGGTGCTGCAGCAAACGGAGTGAGAGCGGGGGAGGTAACGCAGGCGGTGCGTGATAGCTCCGCAGAGTGCGGCCCAATCAAAGAGGGCGATTGGCTAGCTATCGGCCCCAACGGCATTGGTGCGACGGCGAACTCTGCAGCCGGAGCGGCGTTTGCACTCGTCGACTCTCTCGTGGATGAAGACAGCGAAATTGTGACAGTGCTAGTCGGTACAGACGCGAGGCCAGCGGAGGTAGAGCGACTGCGCGAGCACCTCAGAGCCCGACACCCGCATGTTGAGGTCGAGGTGCATGAAGGCGGACAGCCTCTCTATCCATATCTCATTGGGGTGGAGTAGCCGCTCCCTCTCAGAGAGTGGAGCGCAACGCCAACAAATCTGTGGATGAGCACCCGCGAACTTTTCGTGAGCTTGAGAGGACGACTCTCGGAGATATAGGCATAGCTGCGCGGCATATTGAACGTTTCGAGATCATGGGGATTCGCTCAGTTCTTGATCTGCTGCGCCTCTATCCCCGCCGCCTCCATGATCGATCGAACATAACGCCGCTGACCGATATAGAGGTAGGTGTCGAGGCCACGGTTTTCGGCTCCGTTGAGAAATGTGAATTGAAGACCGGACGAAATAATAAGAAGCGCGTCGAGGTAATCCTGCGCAACGGCGATGCCCGCCTTCGCGTCACGTTCTTCAATCAGGTTTGGCGCCAGAAAGAGTTGGCCCCAGATACTGAGGTCGCGATGTTCGGAAAGGTTGATTCGTTCGGCGGCAGCCTTCAGATGGTTAACCCGATTGTGGATGTTCTTGGCAAGGCTGGCGAGGGGAAGACCGGCCGCATAATTGCTGTTTATCCGCAGTCGGCGAAGGCTGGGCTTAGTTCGTGGGACATCGCTCCAGCTGTTTCTAAGGCTCTCGAATGGGTAGGGGAGTTCTACGAACCTCTCGATGAGGAGCTTCGCTCTCCGCTGAAGTTGGGCAAGATTGATCGAACAAAGGCGTTCAACGACATTCATGGCGTTCCTAGCATTGAGGATCATCGCCAGGCCGAGCGACGACTCAGGTTTGACGAGTTTCTTGTAGCCCAGATTGGCTTGGTGGCTCGCAAGCGCGCGCTGCAAGCCTCAGACGCAGGGATCAAGCACCAAATAGGCGGCCCCCTTGTCAAGGAGTTCTTAACGAACCTGCCTTTTGAGATGACAGACGACCAGAGCACTGCGATCGCTGAGATAAATCAAGACCTTGCGACTGCGGCCCCGATGCATCGACTCCTGCAGGGAGATGTTGGCTCTGGAAAGACGGTGGTTGCTTTGGCGGCGATGCTCACCGCCGTGGAGGGTGGGTATCAAAGCGCGATGATGGCGCCTACAGAGGTTCTAGCCGAGCAGTTGTATGCAGTGGCAAGCCGCACGATCGGAGTGCTTAAGGTTCCATCTCCAGATGGCGTTCTGCTCTCAGAGCAAGAGGTTGGGGTTCGACTGCTCACGAATCGGACCAAGGCGAGAGAGAGAGCAGCAATAGCGGACGGCCTTCGCGATGGAACTATCCATATTGTGATCGGTACGCACGCTCTTCTATACGGAGAGTCTCCGTTTACGAATCTTGGAGTAATCGTTATTGACGAGCACCACCGATTCGGTGTTGAGCAGCGCGACGTTTTGAAGCAGCGTGCCGTAGCAGGGAGAGTCCCTGATGTTTTGGTTATGACAGCAACGCCAATCCCTCGAACTGCAGCGCTCCTTATCTACGGCGATCTTGATATCTCAACTCTCAAGGTCATGCCTTCGGGGAGGGAGCCCATAACGACTGAGTTACTAAAGCGCGAAACGGTTGCAGTCGGTGCTGCTTATCAGCGGGCTCGAGATGAGGTTAAGAATGGGAGCCAGGTGTATGTGGTCTGCCCGCTCGTGGAGGACTCCGGCAAGATCGAGGCAGCCGCTGCAACAAAGCGAGCGGAGGAACTCGGAAGTACAGAGTTCAAGGGCCTAACTGTTGGTTTGCTGCACGGCCAGATGCCTTCTGCGGATAAAGAGAAGACCATGAACTCGTTTCGGAGTAAAGAAATAGATGTATTGGTCGCTACGACAGTGATTGAGGTTGGCGTTGACGTACCCAACGCGACAGTGATGATTATTGAGGATGCTCAGCGTTTTGGGTTGGCGCAGTTGCACCAGCTGCGCGGGCGAGTAGGCCGTGGCGGCGGGGCATCTTGGTGCTACCTAATTGCTGACGTAACAACAAAGGATGCAGCTGCGCGTATGGAGGCGATGGTCGAGACGACAGATGGCTTCGTGCTCGCTGATAGGGATTTAGAGATTCGCGGAACTGGCCAAATATTCGGTGAACGACAATCTGGACAGAGTATTGATAAGCACCTTCGCTTAGCGCGCCTTCCGCGCGACATTAAGTATGTTGAGTTCGCGCGAACTACTGCGGAGTTAATCCTGGACTCTGATCCAGATCTGGCGCACCACCGGCCGCTAGCCGAAGAGGTTGAGGACCTACTCGGCGATGACGTCGAGTACCTCTTCAAATCCTGATGGCTGGTCGTGGTCCGCGAGTTATAGCTGGAGAGTTTGGTGGCATGCGGCTAAGCGCTCCGCGCGGCGACCGAACCCGCCCGACCTCTGATCGCGTTAAGGAGTCGCTCTTCGGTGCGCTTGGGCCGCGTGTGATTGACGCGAGGATCTTAGATATCTACGCCGGTAGCGGCTCTCTCGCGATTGAGGCGATATCGCGTGGAGCCCATAGTGCGGTCTGCGTAGAGCGCGACTCGAACGCGCTTAAGTCGATAGCTATCAATATTGAGAGTGCCCGCATAGGCGATCGGCTTGCTGTGAGGGGCCGCACAGTTGAGGCATACCTCGGAGACTCCACAGGCGGTGCAGGAGCAGATGGGCCGTTTGATCTCGTATTCGCTGACCCGCCGTATGAAACCTCGAATGGGGTCATCGGCGAACATCTTCGCTCTATCCGCTCCCGCGGAGCCCTAGCCTCAGGAGGAGCGGTAGTGATTGAGCGCTCTAGCGGTTCTGAGGCTTTAGTGGAGCCTGGTTGGGTTGTCACGTGGAGCCGCACTTACGGGGATACGCTCCTTATGGTGCTTGAGCCGCTACAGGAGCCAACTGAGTAGTTGCCCCATTCGGGTAGCCATTGGATGGTCTCTCTAGCGCTCTAAATAAGTACCGTTCTAAATAAGTACCGTTCTCAATTAGTACCGTTCTAAATGTTCTTCTTGATCTAGTTTCTAATCTCCACAACAAGCCCGAGTGCGGGATCGCCCAAGATAAGGATGTGCCGGTGTCAATAGCCCTCTGCCCGGGTTCGTTCGACCCGGTAACCCGCGGCCACCTCGACATCATCGAACGAACCTCTAGGCATTTCTCTGAGGTTGTTGTTGCTGTCATCCGTAATCCGCAGAAGACTCAGTCGCTTTTCTCGTTAGAGGAGCGCCAGGAGATGCTGCGCGAGGTAACGGCTCACTTGCCGAATATTCGGATTGAGTTCTTCAAAGGCCTCCTCGTTGATTTTGCTCGCGACCTTGGAGCAGATGCGATTGTTAAGGGTTTACGTGCCGTGACGGACTTCGACTACGAGCTCCAGATGGCGCAGATGAATCAAAGCCTCTCGGGGATAGACACCTTCTTTATCTCGACTAGCCCGCAGTATTCGTTCCTTTCTTCGAGTTTGGTGCGAGAGGTCGGGCGATTCGGTGGGGATGTATCAACGATGGTGCCGGCGTCCGTAGCGGCGCGGCTCGTAGATCGTTTTGCCGAGCAGGGGAAATAACAACATGAAGAGATTGGCTGATAGAGCATGAGCGATTACGACGCGCTTGACGGGACGATCCCTGATACAGAGGTATGCCTAAACATGATTAGAGAGCACGTCGAGCAGGCGCGCTCTATGCCGATGTCTGCATCGGTGATGGTCAATCGTGAGGAGCTGCTCATCCTTCTTGAGGATGCCGAGGCCTCTCTACCTGAAGAGATTCGCCAGTCGCGGTGGTTGCTTAAGGAGCGCGAGGAGTTTCTAGCCAAGGCGCGCAAAGAGGCCGAGGAGATCATCGAGGCCGGGCGTCAGCAGGCTGAGCGCATGGTCGAGCGGACCGAGGTTGTGAGGTCTGCACGCAGGACCGCTGAGAAAATTGTCCAGGACGCTGAGGATCGAGCTCGCGCCATGCGCCTAGAGACCGAGGATTACATCGATCAGAAGCTTGCCGGGTTCGAGGTGGTACTTGACCGCACAATGGCGGCGGTTCAGAAGGGTCGAGAGAGGCTTCAAGTAGTTGTTGAGGCCGGTAGTGACCCCGATGCCGATATCGATGAGGCTGCGACAGAGTTCTTCAACCAAGACTCTGACTAGAGGCTCTAGCAGGTTTACATATAATGGAAATTATCTCGGCCTGCTAACATCTCGCCCTTGGAGCTTGAGTGCTCAGTACCTACGTCTGGCTTAACGACAAACTCAGGTGCGAGCTCTCTAGCGACGAGCACTTCAGCAAGTATCTAAATATGCACTTGACCAAAGCCACACTCAGCCGTGCGCGGCCTTACTAAGAACGAATCTGGCGAATCCCATGGACTCTCTGCGCTGCAACGTCGCGGATCTTCTGCACCGACCGGCCGCCCGCCGGTTAGTAGTGCTGTCCATTGACCCCGAAGAACTCGGCGGTGTTGGACAGACCAGACTCGTTAGTGATGAGCCCGTATCAGTGAAGATCGCGTTCGAGCATGTATCCGACAGCATCGTGGTCAACGGCCAGGCCGCAGCCGTATACGAGCTCACGTGCTCTAGATGTCTTGATCCGATTCGCCATCCTGTCGCTGCACCGGTGCGCGAGTTATTTGAACAAGACCCGATCGAGGGGCAGACCTACAAGCTCGAGGGCGACGAGATCGACCTCGGCGGCCCCATTCGCGACAACATCCTTCTCCAACTTCCATCTGCGGCGCTCTGCAAAGACGATTGTGTCGGGCTCTGCTTGGTCTGTGGGATAAACCGAAACACGGATACGTGTAGCTGCGACCTAACGGTCACGGACCCACGATGGGATGCACTGAAAGATATAAAGATCGAGTAAAAACGCAGCAATACTGCTGATATTTCGATATTTACTTAACTTATTCCGAACACCAAAATGTGAACAAATAAATAGGAGAACAAAATGGCTGTACCTAAGCGCAAGACCCCAAGAGCAAAGACAAGGCAGCGACGAGCCTCTAACTGGACCCTCGATCGCGCGCCTCGCAGCACCTGCCCGACCTGCGGTGCAACCAAGTTGCCTCACATCGTCTGTGGTAACTGCGGTACATACCGAGGCCGCCAGGTAATCGACGTCAGCTGACTCCATTGAGTGCACCACTGCGCATCGCGATCGATGCTATGGGCGGAGACCGAGCGCCCGGCGAGATCGTTGCCGGGGCGATTCAGGCTGTCGAGACACTCGGCGTTGAGGTTCTCCTCTTCGGGCGCGAGGATGCCATTACCGCGTTGTTCCCGAACGGTGCTGCACCGGATGGTGTAACTGTCATCGGGTGCTCAGAGGTAATAGAGATGACCGACGATCCTGCGCGATCTATTCGTTCCAAGAAAGACTCATCAGTAGTCCGCTGCGCTGAAGCGGTGAGAGACGGTGCCGCAGACGCAATGGTCGGCGCGGGTAATACCGGGGCCACGATGGGCAGCGCTCTTCTGCGTATGGGTCGCATTAAAGGCGTCGCTCGCCCTGCCGTTGCAGTACCAATCCCTGTTCCTTTCTCCCATCCGCATCTCCTCGTCGATGCCGGCGCCACCGTGGATGCTTCCCCAGAGTGGCTTGTGCAGTTTGCGCTGATGGGGCGAGCATTCTCGAGGCTGCGATTCGGCGTCGAGAGCCCAATGGTGGGGCTTCTCTCCAACGGCGAAGAGCCAGGCAAGGGAGACGACCTCCGCAAGAAAACTTTCGAGCTTCTAAATGGGCAGCCTTGGTTCACGGGCAACGCCGAGGGCCGCGACTTCATGACTGGCCACCCAGAGGTACTTGTCACAGATGGCTTTACCGGCAATGTTGCTCTTAAGGCGATGGAGGCAGCGCTCAAGGCTGCTGCCGGGCTCGTCTTTACAGTTCTTGGATCCACCGATGAGACAAAGAAAGCTGCAGAGGTTGTTACAGGACCGCTGCTTCAAGCAGTTACGGATTACTTAGATCCCGACACATTTGGTGGCGCTGCCTTGCTCGGCGTCGACGGTGTCTGCATCATTTCGCACGGATCATCATCGGCTCGCGCAATTGTAAATGCGTGCTCGCTTGCTATCGACTGCGTAAATGGAGACCTAGTTACCCTAATGAAGGAGACGATTCAAAATGCCAGCTGAGACACACACGACTCGCGAACCGATCTCGCCCGATGAGGTATTTGCAATTGTTAAGGCAAATCTCTGCGAGATTCTCGAAGTATCTGAGGACACGATCTTGAGAGAATCCCGTTTCGTCGAAGACTTAGATGCTGACTCGCTCGCTCTGATTGAGCTCGTCGAGGCGCTAGAAGAAGATCTCGGCGAGAGAACGGTTGGCTTCTCGGTCGATGATGAAGACATCTCTGACATGAAGACGGTTGGAGATGCAGTTGATTATGTAATAGCGCGCCTTGGTGGCAAGTCGGCGTAAAGCCGTTCTCAATATGACCGAATCCGCGCGCCGAGCACTTGAGTCCAGAATTGGATACGCATTTCAAGATGAGTCTCTGCTCCTGCGCGCCTTAGTCCACAGGTCTTGGTGTGCCGAGCACTCGGATGCCCGCTCGAACGAGCAGTTTGAGTTCCTTGGAGACTCAATCCTTGGTTATGTAATTAGCGATCACGTATTCAATAAGTACCCAGATCTGACCGAGGGCCAGTGGTCCAAGGTGCGGGCCTCTGTTGTGAATACTGAGAGCCTCGCCGAGGTTGCCCGTGGCATTGGCCTAGGGGAGTGCCTATTCCTAGGCAAAGGTGAGGCTGCTGGCGGCGGGCGCGAGAAGGTCTCCATCCTCGGAGACGCAATGGAGGCTGTGATCGCAGCGGTTTATCTTGACGGCGGTGAAGAGGCTGCACGAGAGGTTGTCTTAACCCTTCTCGAGAGCGACGTTGCAACGGCCGCAAAATTGCCCGGCTCTGATGACCCAAAGACGATGCTGCAAGAGCTCGCGTTGGTGCGAGAGATAGGTCTCCCCAAATATCGAGTACATGGCGACGGACCAGATCACGAGAAACGGTTTTATGCAACGGTTCTGCTCGACGGTGTCGAGCGTGGATCGGGAGAGGGAGTTAGCAAGAAGCAGGCCGAGCAGGCTGCGGCGAGCATTGCCGCTGATTGGCTCCGCGAACAAGCGATTGGGTCAACCGACCCGAGCGCAGACGACGCCGAGGGGCGTACGGATCGGGGAAGTATTAATGCCTGAACTGCCAGAAGTAGAGACTGTTCGAAGAGATCTCGATAAGGAGATTGCCGGAAAGAAGATTAAGTCGGTCGAGGTGACAGGCGCGCGTTCAACGCGTCGCCATGAGGACCTAAAGACATTCATCGATCCATTGGTGGGGCGCACTGTCAAAGGTGTTGACCGCCGCGGCAAATATATGATCGTCAAACTTGATGGGCCAGACGTCTTGATCATCCACCTCGGAATGTCCGGACAGTTGCTCCGCGCTCCTTCAGTGCGTACCGAGATGCCGAAGCACACACACGTTGTAATTAATTTCACTCAGGGCGGACAGCTGCGCTTCATCGATCCGCGTACCTTCGGCGAGATGTTCGTTACTACCCTTGATGTAATTGAGGAGCAAGTCCCAGAGCTTGCGCATCTCGGGATCGATCCACTCGCCTCGACGGTGACTTGGAAAGCGTTCGGTGGACTGTTGACGCTGCGCAGCGCAAAACTCAAGACGGCACTTATGGACCAGCGTGTGCTTGCTGGGATCGGGAACATATACAGCGACGAGATTCTCTTCCACGCTGGGCTGCGCTTCGACCGCTCAACTGACTCCCTAAAGCCAGAGGATGTGCGTCGCCTCTATCGCTCCACGGTTGAGGTACTCCAGGAGGCACTTCGTCTGAGGGGGTCATCTCTCGCAGATGCCCAGTATGTTGACCTGTTCGGGAAACCAGGCGGCTACCAAGCCGAGCATCAGGTCTACGCACGTGATGGCCTGCCCTGCCGCCGCTGCCGCCAGACCATTACAAAAGAAAAATTTACCGGTAGAACTACCTATTTCTGCCCAGCGTGTCAGATCTGAGGATGGCCCAAAATTCGCAAGAAACTGGGCTGATTCGACGTCGCCTCCTTATCTCCGGGCGCGTTCAGGGGGTCTGGTTTAGGGATTCATGTAGCGAACAGGCTCGGGCGAACGGCGTCTTCGGATGGGTTAGAAATACCCCTAATGGTGCCGTGGAGGCAGTATTCGAGGGTGCTCCCGATGATGTTGACCGGCTAATTGAGTGGTCCAGGATGGGCCCAACCCATGCAGTGGTCGAGAGTGTTGAGGTAGAGATCGAGGAGCATGAGGGCCTAAGTGCCTTCTCCATAAAATGATGATTGAGCAAATGATGATTGAGGTTGCATTGATTTTGCCTATGCGCGCGCGCTGCGGCGCTCATCGCTACGCTCCGGTTTCGGACGGAGAAGGGGTATTCGCGCGTGTTTCTTAAGTCGTTGACCCTAAGGGGTTTCAAGTCGTTTGCCGAGAAGACAACTCTCGAGTTTGAACCAGGCGTCATGGTCGTCGTCGGTCCAAATGGATCCGGTAAGTCAAACCTTGTTGACGCTGTCGCATGGGTACTCGGTGCTCAGGGGCCGCGCTCGCTGCGCGGTGGGAAAATGGACGATGTCATTTTCGCAGGTACATCGACGCGCCCGTCGCTAGGTCGCGCAGAGGTTTCGCTAACGATCGACAATGGATCAGCGACTCTCCCGATTGAGTTCTCAGAGGTAACCATCACGCGCACGCTCTTTAGGAGTGGCGACTCTGAGTACGCGATCAATGGAGTGCCTTGCCGACTGCTCGATATTCAAGAGTTGTTATCTGACTCAGGTATCGGCCGACAGCAGCATGTGATTGTTGGCCAGGGGCAACTCGACTCGGTGTTGAATGCACGCCCTGAGGATCGACGACTCATCATTGAAGAGGCAGCCGGCGTACTCAAGTATCGCAAGCGCCGCGAGAAAGCAGAGCGACGACTCGAGGCAACAGAGGGCAACCTTCTTCGTCTCAATGATTTACTGCGTGAAGTTCGAAGAGGGCTCGCACCGCTGCAGAGGCAGGCAGATGCCGCGCGTCGCCACGATGGTCTTGTGGACGAACTCCGTGCTATTCGAACTTACTTAGCCGGTGTAGAGCTCGGAAGTTTGACCGCAAAAGGTGAGCGCATAGTTGAGAAGCGCGCTTCCTTTGCAAACGAGGATGCTCAGCTGCAGGCTCGCCTGCGCGACTTAGACCTCTCGGTAATTGATGCAGAGAGATTGCTAACCATCGCTGGCCACGGCGATCTTGCGAGCATGCTCGCTCGTATTGAGGCACTCCGTGAGAGGGCTCGCGGGATTGGAGCTCTTCTTGCTGAGAAGCAGCGCAATGTCGAGCGCGAGCTAAGCGCCGCTGCCGATGAAGGCGTTGTAGATAACTTTGTTGCAGAGGTCGGCGCTCTTAGGGAGCAGCTCGCCGCTGTTGATGAAGAGGCCTCCGCTCTATCGCAAACCGCAGCAAGCATCGCGGCTGCTGAGGCTCAGGCGGCTCTTCGCCGTTCAGAGTTTCAGGCGCAAGAAGCAGCAGTTCCAGACGCCGGAGCAGCAGAGGCTGCGCGTAGAGAGTTAGCCGCGCGTCGCGATGCACTTGGGCGTAGCGAGCAGGAGCCCGAGCGTCTTGACGCTCGTGCACGTGAGATTGCCGAGAGGCTCGTCCGCTTAAGCGCTGAGCAATCAGCGCTGCAGACAAGCACCGCCGAGGCTGCTCAGAGAACAGAGAGTCTGGTTGCAGACGCGACTGCGCAGCGATCAGCATTCGAGGCAGCGGTCTTGTCGACACAGGCAACAGAAGGGGCGCTCAGGAAGGCCGAGGCCGAGGCGAGCAGATGGGCAGCTCGCTCTGAGGCACTGGCACTTGCGTTGGATAGCGCACGTGACGCAGCAGGTGCGGCTCGAATCGATGGTCTCTCAGGTGTTGTTGGACCTCTAGTCGATCATCTCTCAATCGAGGCAGGGACCGAGGCAGCAGTCGCTAGTGCACTAGGCGATGCGATGCGCGCGATTGTTGTCAAGGGAGGCGACTCAGCGCGCCTTGCCCTCGACAGTCTTGTGGCCGGTGATGCTCGAGCATTGTTGTTAGTCGTTGATTCATCGGTGCAGTCCGTTCAAGGCGAGATGGTTCCACCTGGCACGAGAGCGCTAGTTGACTGTGTGCGTACCTCGCTTCCAGGCCTAGACGCTGTATTGGCTCGCCTGTTAGCCGGGCATATTTTGGTAGAGGGCGACTGGTCGAGGGCCCTCGACGCCGCTCTGCTTCGCCCTGATGTCGTTGCAGTTACGCGAGCTGGTGACCGCTTTGGTGGGCGATCAGCATGGCGAATCGGTGCAGACGAATCAGCCGGCGTAACGCAGAGCGCTCTAGACGAGGCTCGCGATAAGGCTGAGCAGGCGAAAGAAACTGCCGCTACCGCGCGAACAGCGCTAGACGGAGCGCGCGCTGCTGAGCGAAGTGCTCGAGAGCGTGAAGAACTCGCTCGCGAAGCGAATAGGTCAAATGCGATATCGCTAGAGAACGCGACTGCATCGCTCTTTCGCATCGATGGCGAGATTATTGAGAGGGCCGAGGAGAGGCGCGTGCTTGAGGAGGGTGCGGTTACTCAACGTGGCGCCCTAACTGAAGAGCGTGCGCGAATTGCGCTGATCGAAGCGGCTCTCCCAGAGCTTGAGACGGCGGAGCGCGATGCTGCCGAACTATTAGCGCTCCGAACTGCTCAACGCTCCGAGTTGGAGGCCGGTGAGGCAGCGGTGGCTGCGCTGCGCAGAGACTCAGAGGTTGCATCAGCCGCTATTGAGGAGAGGCGCATCGGCCTAGAGCGACGCCTTGTCGCAGTAGAGGAGAGACTCGCAAAGGACCCAGAGGCAAAGGCCTTAGCTGAGAGTCGCCGTGCTGCCCTAGCGCTGCGTGCAAGCGATTTCGCGCAGGTTGGTATTCGCCTCGCAGAGCGCACGTCCCTGATTGATGTGGCTCTCGAGCGTCTCCGCGGCGAGCACCATCGCCGTAGCGAGAGGGCGAATGAGGCGGGGAGCCGCCTTGGTGATCTACGACGTGAGCGCGTTGAGGCCGAACGCTCTCTAACTGTTGTGCGCGAGCAGGTCGGGCGCTTAGAGGTAGAGGATGCGGAGACGCGCATGCGTCTCGAGACTCTCGTTGAACGAATCCGCGCAGACTTCGACTGCGAGCCATCTGCAACACTCGATGTAGAGGCACCAGTTGCCCCAGAGGGTTCGACACTTGCGGGTAGAGGTAGAGACCTTGATCGCGAGCTGCGGATCATGGGCCCGATCAACCCACTAGCGCTCGAGGAGTACGACGCACTGCAAGAGCGCCACGACTTCCTGCAGCAGCAACTTGAGGACGTGAAGTCGTCTCGTCGCGAACTTCAGCGCGTCATCAAGGCCGTTGATCAAGAGATCATCTCTGTATTCGAGAAGGCTTTTGATGACGTTCAGGGCAACTTCACTGACTTGTTCACCACGCTATTCCCAGGGGGAAGCGGGCGGATCTTCTTGACCGATCCGAGCAACCTGTTGGAGACCGGTATCGAGATTGAGGCGCGCCCCTCAGGCAAGAACACAAAGCGCCTCTCGCTTCTATCCGGTGGAGAGCGATCCCTCACCGCTCTTGCATTCCTCTTTGCGGTATTCCGCTCACGACCTTCGCCCTTCTATCTGCTTGACGAGGTAGAGGCAGCGTTAGATGATGTGAACCTGCATCGTTTCCTAGATCTTGTGCGCGAGTTCCGCGATGAAGCGCAGCTATTGATTGTTACTCACCAGCGGCGCACGATGGAGGCCGGTGACTGCATGTTCGGCGTCTCTATGCCTCCGGGAGGTTCAACCAAGGTTGTGAGCCAGAGAATGCGCGGGGAGATAGTCCTTCAGTGATTTCTAGGGCCTCGCAGTGATCGCTCTCGCCGTTGCACGCGCCGCTGAATTCGCTGCGCCTGCGCCAGTCTCTGTATGCGGACCACTCGGCGAGCAGGGTGTCCTCTGCAGGGTTGTGTATGGGGCAACAGATTCTTCGGGGGCGGCGCGTGCCTCAGAGATTCTTGCGAAGCCATTTCGAATAGCGCTGATTCTTGCCGTAGCTTGGATTGTTACGCGGATACTCAGGGTTCTTGTTCGACGCTTTGTTAAGCACATCTCCACGAATGCGGCGGACCGATTCACTGCGTTAGGGAAGCGCACTGGAATCAGCCTCTTAACTCCAGCCGAGGCAAGCTTGAGGCGCGAGCAGCGCGCAAATACGATTGGGACTGTTCTGCGTAGCTTGGTCAGTCTGTTGGTCTGGTCGACTGCTGCCATTATGTGCATGCAGCTGCTCGGCATAAGCCTTGCTGCGCTAGGTATAAGTGTCGGCATACTCGGCGCCGCTCTTGCATTCGGTTCGCAGGCATTGGTAAGAGATTTAGTCACCGGAGCATTCATGCTCGTTGAGGACCAATACGGAGTCGGCGATGTTGTCGATCTGGGTTCAGCAACTGGCACTGTTGAGCACGTCACTCTCCGCTTGACTCGTGTACGTGATGTCGATGGGGTGGTTTGGTATGTACCGAACGGCGAGATACGCAGGGTTGGTAATAAGACTCAGCAGTGGGCTGTTGTGAATCTTGATGTTCCGGTCGCATACGAGACTGATATCGACCTAGTAATTGGCGCCTTGAACTCCGCGGGTGCCGCCCTTTCGTCTGACGCTGGGATTGCAGATGCGATCCTCCTTGCCCCAGAGGTATTGGGAATTGAGTCGATTAGTGCTGACCGGATCTTGGTGCGCATCAGTATTCGCACTGTGGCGACCAAGCAATGGGTCGTCGCTCGAGCCCTGCGCGGCCATGTTAAGAAGGCCCTCGATGATGCGGGGATCAATCCCGGCCTAGGGCAACTCGGCACACCGATACCTCCGGGGGCGGGGGTTCCCAGAAGCCCCCAACCACCTGCGCGTGGAGGAGTCTCGGGGCTAGGCAGTTAGCATCGGCCCCGATGTCGAATCCATTGCTAGTCCTTATCGTCGCGTTGGTTGCTGCGGCCGCTGTCATTGGTTACCGCGTAGCTGTTGCTCGCAGGTCACAGAGCACGCTCCGCGTTTCGCAAGAGACCACAGAGGAACGTGATGGGCTCGAGGTTCTTGCACCTGAGACTGATACGGCGCTCCATCCCAACGTCGGAGAGCAACAGGTAGCGGATACTGATAGCGGTCTAGATAGCAAGAGCGTTATTGAGGATGTTCTTGAAGAGGCGACTAAGGCTGAGGCGACCAGAACAGACCCCCTGCGCCTGCGCGATCGTCTTGGGCGCACCCGCGCTGCATTCGCTGGGGCGCTTGCCGGCGTCTCCGGGCGAAGTTCAATGGACGACGAGGCGTGGGAGTCGCTCGAGGAGGCTTTAATCCTCGCGGATGTAGGGGTGAGCACCGCAACGCAACTTGTGGAGGCGGTTAAGGCAAGAGCGAAGGCGGAGAAGATCAAAGATGGTTCAGAGGTTGAAGGCCTCCTGCGCCAAGAGATAGCGCTCCTCCTCTCGCCTGCAGATCGAACGCTTCAGATGGCTGTATCTGGGCCAACTGTTTGGATGTTTGTTGGGGTAAACGGCGTGGGTAAAACGACGACAATCGCCAAGCTCGCAACACGCGAGGGTGCGGCCGGGCGCCATGTTGTTCTTGCTGCCGCCGATACGTTTAGGGCAGCAGCAGCCGAGCAGCTTGGAATCTGGGCAGAGCGAAGTGGGGCGACTCTCGTACGCGGCGATGAGGGAGCGGATCCAGGTTCGGTTGTTTTCAATGCCATGGCCTCTGCGAATTCTCGCGGCGCCGATCTTGTGCTTGTCGATACGGCCGGGAGGCTCCATACGAAGGTCAATTTGATGGAGGAGCTTAAGAAGCTTCGCAGGATCGTAGATAAGACCCCCGACGCGCTTACCGAGGTAATCCTTGTGCTCGATGCCACTACAGGGCAGAACGGATTGACCCAGGCTCGCGAGTTCGCTGCAGCGGTTGAGGTGACCGGCGTGGCGCTGACCAAGCTCGACGGAACCGCTAAGGGAGGGATCGTCCTCGCTATCCAGTCGGAGCTCGGCATACCGGTGAAGATTGTTGGGGTCGGTGAAGGCCCCGAGGACTTGATTCCTTTCGACCCGGAGGAATTCGCGGCAGCGCTATTCGGCGAGTGACTTCTCTGCGTCTCGACCCGCCCCCTAGTGCTGCTAACTGCGTAGGCAGGGTGCTCGGGTAACCTCAGGGCAATGTTTGATTCACTCTCCGGCCGATTTGATGCGATCTTCACTCGAATGCGCGGTCGCGGCCGTCTCAGTGATGCAGATATCGATGAAATTGCGCGCGAGATTCGCCTTGCTCTCCTTGAGGCGGACGTAACTGTTCGCGTAGTAAAAGACTTCATCTCTCGCATCAAGGAGCGCGCCACTGGCGCTGAGGTAGCTAAGAGCCTCACCCCTGCTCAACAAGTGATCAAGATCGTTCACGAGGAGTTGGTCGCAACACTCGGTTCGACCACCGTGAAGTTGACGATGAACCCAAAGCCGCCGACAGTTGTAATGCTGAGCGGTCTTCAAGGCTCCGGAAAAACAACGGCAGCCGCAAAGTTGGCGCGACTCCTCAAAAGTCAAGGTCTTCAGCCCCTTCTAGTGGCGGCTGACCTTCAGCGCCCCGCCGCGGTCGAGCAGCTCCGTGTGCTTGGAAAAAGAATTGATGTTCCTGTTTTCTATGCCAAAGAAGGATCGCCTCAGAACGCTGTAGATGTCGCTCGCTCGGCATTTGATGAGGCCGCGCGATTAGGCCGCAATGTGATGATCGTTGATACTGCGGGTCGCCTGCAGATCGACGAGGCACTCATGGACGAGCTCATCGCGGTTCGCGACATCGTGAAGCCAACTAACTCTCTGCTGGTCGTCGATGCGATGACAGGGCAAGAGGCCGTGAATATAGCGGTGGCATTCGATAAAGCAATTGGGCTTGATGGAGTGATCCTCACCAAGATCGATGGTGATGCTCGAGGCGGTGCGGCGCTCTCCGTAAAAGCCGTTGTTGGGAAACCAATTATTTATGTCGGTACCGGCGAGACCCTCGAAGACTTTGAGCCCTTCCACCCAGATCGAATGGCAAGTCGAATCCTTGGGATGGGGGATGTCCTCTCCCTCATCGAGAAGGCAGAGGCCGCGTTTAGTGCAGAGGATGCGCAAGCAACCGAGGAGAAAATGCGCTCGGGGCAGTTCACCCTCGACGACTTTCTCGATCAGATGCAGCAGGTGCGCAAGATGGGGCCAATTGGGAACATCATGAAGATGCTCCCCGGGGTCCCCAAAGAACTCAAGGGCGCTGAGGTCGATGAGAGTCAACTGGGGAGAGTTGAGGCCATCATTAGGTCGATGACAACTGAGGAACGACGCGACCCATCAGTAATCAATGGATCTCGGCGCTCACGCATCGCTAAGGGCTCGGGAACAAGCACTCAAGAGGTAAATGCGCTCTTGAAGCAGTTCAAGACTGTGCAGCAGATGATGAAGTCGATGTCTGGGGGGAAGAAGCCCAGGCTCCCAATTCCAGGGATGCCCAGTAGGTAAGCCCGGGTAGGTAAGCCAGGTAGGTAGAAGCCAAGGGATTTGGGCTTCTAAGCGCTCCGGCGTGCCTTGGAGGGGCTGGACCCGCTAGCCTGACGCCTTCGTCGGCTAAGGCTGACAGAGTTGCTCCCTTAGAAATCGGGGAAGACGCAATTCGAGATAGTGAACTAGAAGTGAGCCAGTAGTGAGCCAGTAGTTAGCCAGAAGTGATCTACCCGTAATAAACCTGATCTGTAATACACATGATCTCCCAACGAAGAGGAAACCAGCACGTGGCCGTCAAAATTCGTCTGATGCGAGTGGGCAAGAAGAAACAACCCACATACCGCGTCGTTGTAGCCGACTCCCGCTCCCCACGAGACGGTCGTTATATCGAGATCATCGGCCAGTATGAGCCGCGCAAGGACCCATCAGTCTTTGCCATTGATAACGACAAGGCTCTTGGTTGGTTGCGCAAAGGCGCTCAACCAACGGAGCAGGTTCACAAGTTGCTAATCGGAACTGGCCTATGGGCAGAGTTCGAGGCAGCATCGCCTAACCCAACTCTTGCAACGCGTACCGCAAAGGCACGCAAGCTTGGAACCACCAAGGCACGCGCCATTAAGGACGAGGCTGCTAAGGCAGAGGCCGCTGCTAATGCTGCAGCAGAGTCTGCCGCAAAGGCTGCCGAGGCTAAGGCCGCCGCTGAGGCTGCGAAAGCTGCCGCAGA
>JBAWWI010000038.1:0-18212 GCA_037146835.1 Actinomycetes bacterium
TAGAGCCAGGCGCGCAGGATCGCTGGCGTATCGGTTATTACGCAGTCGACACCTGCAGCGAGTAACGCCTCAAGGACCGGCTCGTCGTTAACAGTCCATACGTTTACCTTGAGCCCGCGCTCATGACAGTCGTCTACAAACGCAGCACCCTCATCTCCCCCAAGCGAGACCCAGTGCGGATGAATTGCAGAGTGACCACCAGAAGTTGCAGAGTCGAGCGCCTCAATATTAGGCATGTTGGGGGCATAGAGAAACCCCGTTGGTATTGCTGTATCAATTTCGCGGACTCGTGCAATCGCATCTAACGAGAACGAAGAGATAACTACATCGTCTCTCCTTCGACGCTCCAGAAGTAACGCAACCACAAGATCCGCAGTGCGCTGTGTTGAGTCATAGCCAGCGTCGCCCTCAGAGTTCTTTATCTCAATGTTTACGAGAGTGCCGTTACAAACATCGAGCACCTGCTCAAGAGTTGGGATGCTAGGAACGGACGCATTGATAGTGGCCCAATCGGTATCGCGAATTACGCCGACGTTCTCGATCTCGGGATCATGGACAACTACGAGCACCCCGTCTTGCGTCGAGTGCACATCAAGCTCGACACCATCAGCACCTTCGCCGAGTGCTGCGCCAAACGCGGCGAGCGTATTCTCAGGCGCTGCCTTTGGTGCTCCTCGATGGCCAAGGATCAACGGAGTTCGGGGGGCATCGCTCGAATCAGGGTTCATCCCAATGAGCGTAGGCAAAGACTCCATACCTGGGCTCTAAATCTCTCGAACTTCGGGTAGTTGTTGTCGCTATAGCAACGCTGAGCGCCCGAAGTTGGCGTGAATATCGACGGAAATATGCTCCCAAGAAATCTCTTGCTAATGGAAGCAGTGACCTCTATTCTTCTCACCAGCCCCGAGAGGCAACTCAGGGGACCACCGCTCCATTGGCCACTTGCCTAACACTGGCAACACAGGCCATATGGGGAACAACACTTAAAAAGACTGGAACATCTGTGACTTTGACTTGGATCCGCACACACGACTGGGACGCTGCCGATTGGCGTACTGAGGCCATCTGCCGCAACTCAAACCCTGAGTTGTTCTTCCCAATAGGTGCAACAGGATCCGCTGCGGACCAGATCGAGGCCGCTAAAGAAATCTGCGGAATCTGCCCCGCTGCAACTCCGTGCCTAGAGTTCGCCATGGCTACAAACCAGGAGAACGGTGTCTGGGGTGGACGTACTGAGGAAGAGCGACGCATGCTGCGACGCGATTCTGCGGTAAGCATCGCATTCGCCTAGAGCAGGCACCTGGGGAATCGGGGCGATCATGACAATTCCTTGGATACATCTCGACGAGCCAGACGCGCCTGCCTGCGAAGAGCTAATTGTCTCTATTGAGAAAGAGATAGGCGCACCTGTACACGAGGTTGTACGCAAGCACCTTTGAGAGCGACGAACAGACCCATCGCATGCTTTCCCTCGATTCGAGGTGCACTTCGATCAATACCTTTTTGGGCACCTCCATATACCTACCGAGATCGATGACGGAGTGCCGGAGTTTGCAGAGCTCACCATCATCGCCACCTTTGATGCTTGCTGGACGGTCTTAAGAGTCCCGACGAAGAACACCTCAATCATCCCCATCGAGAGCGATATTGCACATGATTTCAGGGGATTAATTCGCAAAGCACAGGCACGCATTGGGCCCGACTCCACTGCCGGCGACCTCCTACGCCGGCTCTTCTCAATTGTCGTTAATGAACTTGAGCAAGTGATCGTGATTACTAACAACACGATCAACGAATGCGCGGAGGAATTAAGCGGATTCGATACGCACGATCTCAGTCGCGCACTCTCAGACCAGATACCCAAGATTCGTAAGCGCGCACAAGATGTAAGGCGAGAGGTCGCGAGCCTCGGCACCGTCATCGACGAGCTTGCAGTGATCCTCGAAGCAATCGTGAATGACGATTTAGATCTCTATCGCACGAATGACGACGGGACTCATGAAGAGATCTTTAGCAACTCGACAGAGATTTACTTACGAGACACATACTTCCGATCGCGTCGGCTCTCTGTCGTGCATGACGAGCAACTCGAGAAACTGCAGTTCGTCTTCGAGGCGATCAAGCAGTTAACCGATGCTGATGAGGTCATATCAGGGCGCTTCATCGGAGCTATCGCCTCGATCATGCTGCTTCCTACGTTCATTGTTGGCCTATACGGGATGAACTTCACGCACATGCCTGAGCTGGATTGGCCCTTTGGCTATTCCTTCGCCGGGTTTCTTATTGTCGCAGTGACGGTGTTTCAGGTCTGGTACTTCCGCCGTAAGCGTTGGCTCTAGCCAGGGGGTTCGACATTCCAGCCTGCAACCGGCACAGGAATCCGAACACGCACTCGAGTTCCAGGGCGATCACCATCGCGTGCGTTGGCCATCTCAATTGTTCCTGCCAACTCTCCGGTTACGAGCGCATGCACAATTGATGTTCCAAGCCCTGGGGATTTTGTTAGGTCAAAGCCAACCGGCAGCCCAACTCCATCATCGGTGACGATCACCTCAAGAAGGCTGTCCTCTCGCTCGAGGTGAACATGCACAGTCCCCTCAATTGGCTCATCCCCAACGCGCGGATATGCATGATCTACAGCATTCTGAAGCAGTTCGTTGAGGACAACTGCGAGCGGGGTAGCGGTCTCACCCGGGACATAACCCGATTCACCTGTCACATCGAATCGCAGGCCGCCGTCTGGATCAGAGACTGTCTCCTCCACAACGCGCACTAACGGCTTGACGATGCTTGTGAAGTCGACCTCCTCGCTCGCCTCGCGCGAGAGGGTCTCATGCACAATCGCGATTGATCTGATACGCCGTTCAGACTCTTGGATTGCCTCGCGAGCCTCCTCAGACTTGAGGCGCCGACCCTGTAAACGCAGCAGCGCTGCGATGGTCTGGAGGTTGTTCTTAACTCGATGATGGACCTCTCGGATAGTCGCATCCTTAGACATAAGCATGCGGTCTCTACGGCGAAGGTCCGTAACATCGCGCATCAAGAGCAGAGCGCCGACAGGCTCAAGCTCCTCCAACAACGGAATAATTCGCATTAGCACCGACGAATCGGAGCGCTCAATCTCGTGCAGAACCGGCAGACGACCGCGCATTGCATTGTCTACTGAGCCTTCATCGAAGCCGAGTTGTTTGATCTCCGTGCCTGAAATATAGGCATGAATACCGATGCGATGTAGCGAGCTCACTGCGTTGGGGCTCGCGTATCTAATTCTCGCGTCGGCGTCGAGCACGATGACACCGTCGCCGACTCGCGGCGCACCCTCAATCTCTAGGTCCTCGCGCGCAAACGGAAATGTTCCATCGACAATCATCTGGACAAGATCGTCGTATACCTCGGTATAACACCGCTCAAGCTCTCCAACACGACGCCCCATGAGCGTGTCGAACTCGCGACACAGAACAGCGATTGTGCGATGGCGAAACACGACAGGGATTGCCTCAATAGTTAGCGGCGATCCATCACCTAAGTGCGCTGCCTCGGCCTCAATAACCTCACCCCGTCGCAGTGCACGGGTAGCGGCAGGTCGTTCGGACTCGCTGACAACCTGGCCAACAAGGTCAGCGGCATAGAGAGTCTGACCGGTCGTGGGGCGCACCTGCCCAACAACCACGAAGCGAGCGCCCTCCTCCCCCTCAATAGGCACCATGAGGATCAGGTCAGAGAACGAGAGATCAGAGATCAGGCGCCAGGCCGCAAGCAATCGCTGAAGGTGCTCAAGCGCCTCTCCCTCGACATTGCTGTGCAGTCTGGTGAGCTCTTCAAGTGTGGACACGGAGAGAAGCGTACCGTGCGAGCAAAATCGACGAACTTCGGGTAGTTATTGTCGCTATAGCGACAATAACTACCCGAAGTTCGGGGGGGTCAGGTGAATAAGTGGTCTGCTATCTCAGCGAGGCCACCTAGGTCATGAACATCGGCATCGAGGCTCGGGACATTTACCAGTTCGCCCTCAACCCATGTCTGTAACTCAACTCGAAGCTCAGCCTCACGAGCAGCCACCACACTGAAATTACGGAACGACTCGCCGACTGTTCGCAGCACCCGCTCATCAATCGCAGAGTCAGCGAGCGCCTCTACTCCCGTCTCTGCAAGTACCTGAGCCAATCGGTGAGAGTTAGCAATTAGAGCGGCTCCAGCCTCTGCCCCCGCGCTGGTAGTAAACGACGCTGGGAGCGTCTTGTTCGTAATCAACGCACCGCATGGGAACTCGCGTTTGGTGAGCTCTCCGCAGAAGATCTCAGCCTCGCGAAGCGGTGCCGACTCCAGAGTGGTGACGACAAGAAAAGTTGTGCGCCGATCATGCAGCAGACGCTCAACAACCTGTGCACGCGACACAAAGCCGTCGTACATGGATTGGAAGTTTAGGAAAAACTCTGCAATGTCCTGCAAGAATTGAGTACCTAGGATTCGGTCTGCAACTTGGTAGAACGGTTTGCTTGCAAAATTCACAAGACGTGCTCCCCTGCCGCCTCCAGCACGATATGGGGCAGTCAACCACCGAAGCAGACGCCCCCCGAAGAACTCCGCCATGCGATGTGGTGCCTCTAGAAAATCAAGCGCATTCCTCGTCGGCGGCGTATCGATCACAATGAGGTCATACGTTCCAGTCGCATGAATCTCGAAGAGCCTCTCCATCGCTATGTAGTCGTGGCTCTGAACGAAGCGCGATGTGATGTTGTCGTAGAGGCTGTTATCGAGGATTTTCTGCGCTGTCTCAGCATCAGGTGCGTGGCGAAGCACCAACGAGTCCCAAGACTCCTTCATATCAAGCATCGCAACCCACAATTCACCACGCGGAGTTAGGCCGGCCTCTGTGAACGCAGAGTCAGGCACACGTGACTCCGAGTTACCGATCTCCTCAAGTCCGAGAGCGCTTGCGAGTCGTTTTGCAGGGTCGATAGTTACAACCAATACCTTTCCACCGACTCGGCTAGCAGCACCAAGAGCAATCGCCGCCGCGATACTTGTCTTACCAACCCCGCCGGAGCCGCAGACAATCAGAATCTCCTTCGATGCCACTACCCCATCGAGCGATCCCGCGGTCATAGCCCGAACTCCGCGCTCAGTGCATCGGCGACAACGCGCGTCTCGCGCACTCCATGGCTGCGAGTGAATAGATAAGGGAGGTAGAGCATCGGCAGGTCTACCGCTGCACGTAGATCTGAAAGGTGCTCCGCTCGGCTTCTGCGCATCGTCACCGCTAAACGCGCGCCAGATAGAACTGACTCGACTCCATCGTGAAGGTGGAGCCCGAGCTCGCTCTCAAGTTGGGTGCGAACCATTTCGCCAGATAACGCCTCAAATGCTGATTCCTCGGCGCGTGTGAAGAGTTCAGGCAGCACACGATTGACAAAGACAGCTCCGAGCGGAACATCGAGTTCGCTGCGAGCGCGTCCAACTAAATCAATCGTCTCGCTAACCGGCATCTCCTCTGGGGTCGTCACAACATTCAGTGCGGTTATCGCTGGATCAGCGAGAAGATCTGTCATCCACTCAGTCTGTGAACGGATCGGCCCAACACTTACTAAGTCCTTTATGGCATCGGGTGCCCCCAACTGCGCTACTACGTGCCCTGTAGCAGCTGCATCAACGATTACAAGGTCCCACGGTGCTCGCCCGGCTATCGACTCGCGGACCTCCCAAGCAATCTTCCCGATCGTCAATACCTCTTTGACTCCAGGGGCTGCCGTCGCGACAAAGTCAAAGACACGAGCAATCGGACCAATGCGCCCAACGACTGGGATGCGCAGATTGAGGCGCAGATACTCACGCAGAGATGCCTCGGTATCCATTGCGAGCACACTCACATTGGGGTGCACCTCAACGGGCGTGAATCCAACAGGCGGGTGCTCAAACTTTGAGGCGATATCGCCCTTGGCGTCTACCTCAACTACAAGGACGCGCTTGCCGAGATCAGATGCAAGGAGAGCGAGGCCTGCGGTAACAGTGCTCTTACCGACTCCGCCCTTGCCTGTTATTACAAGCAGGCGCTTCTTCAGAAGCTCAGGGACAAGCATTTCGTGGGCGCCACGCGACAACTCTTCGCGGTGCAGGTCGTGCGCCGAACCATCAGGCTCGCCCAGCATTTACTTAGCGGCCGAAGCCGACCCTCTTAGCGGCGTCCTCGCCGACGATCTCGATGTAGGCAATCTTGTCTGCCGGTACACCAACACGTCGGCCCTTGCTGTCGGTCATCCAGAGGATTGTTCCGGAGGCGGCGAGGCCTGCATCGACCTGAGCAACTACTTCGTCTGGGGTGCCTTCAATGTCTAAGTTGAGTTCCTTTGCCGAGTAGACGACGCCGATTCTTACTTCCATTGATTTACCCCTCAGAGTGACGTTCTTGAATATTGACGTTCTTAAATGTTGACGTATCCAATTCTTGGTGCCTGCCTATCGTAGCGGGCTCAGACTCGGGTTCGCGAAAGGCCCAGCTAGTTAATGCGTAGCTCGGGTCGCCTGATCTGACGAGGAGCTAGATCGGTATCGATACGCTCCGCTGCAGCCCTAAAGCAGGCTGAGGCCTCATCCTCTGGGTGAGAAATGATGATCGGGTTCCCGTCGTCTCCACCCTCCCTGAGCACTGGAACGAGCGGAATCTTTGTTAGTAGAGGCACTCCGAGGGAGGTGGCTAATTCATCGCCACCGCCTTGCCCGAAGATCTCGTATGACTTCCCATCGTCACCACGGAACCAGGACATATTCTCGATAACGCCGATGACTTTGAGATCAACTTTGTCGGCCATGGCCGCTGCTCGCTGGGCAACTTTCTGGGCAGCAGGCTGGGGAGTCGTGACCACGATTACCTCAGCGCGAGGCAAGAACTGTGCGATTGATAGGGAGACATCCCCGGTACCTGGGGGCATGTCTACAAGCAGGTAATCGGGCTCGTCCCAATACACGTCAGTAAGAAATTGCTCGAGCGCTTTATGCAGCATCGGTCCACGCCATACAACTGCTTGGTCTTCGCGCGCGAAGTAACCCATGGAGATGAGGCGCACGCCATTAGAGGACGGCGGAATGATTAGGTCATCGATTGTCTCGGGGGGGCGATGTATGCCGAGCATGCGCGGCATCGAGAATCCCCACACATCTGCATCTACAGCGGCAACGCTGTGCCCGCGCTGCGCAAGCGCGATTGCAAGGTTGGTTGTGATGGAGGATTTACCGACCCCACCTTTACCTGATGCGATAGCGAGTATGCGTGTATTCGAACTCCCAAACGGGTTAGCGCGCTGACGCGGTGGCGCTGGGTTTGCAGAATCGGTTACAGCGAGCGGATTGGGGGGAGGCTCACGTCGCAGGCGCGACGCAACTGCCTTTAACTCAGCAGGAGTTGGCTCCGTCACTGTGAATTCGACGCGCGATATCCCTTCGAGGGCTACTAGCGCCTCCGTGATAACTCCGTGAAGGGAGCCTCGATACCCAAGGTCCTCAAGCGGTGGAACAATCCCTATAACAGCCAGATCGCCATCAACGGCGACTGATCGAATAATCCCGAGGTCGACGAGACTTCGGCGCAGTTCGGGGTCTTGGACCTCCCCTAGCGCTGTATTTGCCTCTAGTTGACTCGCCATTCTCACTCCCGAGTATTTCCACTACCGACATAGGTAGAATACGCAGATGTCATCAAGACTCCCCGATTCAGGCAGGGCCCATCTCAGCGTCACTGCCACAGCCATACCTGATCTGCCCCACTTCGACCCCGTTGAGTTCAATGCGGCGGTAAGTGCGGTCACAAATGCCTTCGGGGACCCAACTCGACGTGAGATCTACCTCCTTATTCGAGATGCTCGATCCGGTATGACCGCCGGAGAGATCGCCGAGCGGTTCAACCTCCACTCCAACGTTGCGCGCCACCATCTCGAGAAACTCGCTGCCGCTGGCTACGTGACTGTCGACACCGCTCGAGCAAATGACCAAGACACGCGCAGCGCGGGTAGGCCTTCAAAGAGATACCGAGTCTCCGAGGTTGAGACCAATATCCCTAATCCTCCTAGGCGTGATGACCTAATCGGAACCCTCTTGGCACGTGCTCTCGATCTTCTCCCCCCCGAACAAGCCGAGGTCATGGCAGGCGAGGTTGGATATGAATACGGACGCGAGTTGGCGTCACGAATGGCACCTGCCGAGCATCAGCGCTCAATCAAGGAAGCAGTCGCCACAGTTGCCGAGGCGCTAACCGCGCATGGCTTTGCCGCACATGCGGAGGCGCGCGGTTCCGAGATGACAATCGTCGCAGACTCTTGCCCGTTCGGAATCGCAGCCCAGCAGTACCCACATGTGATCTGCGCTGTTGACCATGGCATGATCCGTGGTCTGATGGCTGGTCTATACGGTGAGACCTCATCAACTGCAGAAGCGCGCCGTACTTCTGGGGACGACACCTGCGTCACTCTTCTCGGGTGAGCGGCACTCCAATTCGATGATGCGCCACTATCTAGATCATGCGAGTGCATCTCCGATTCGGCCAGCTGCATTCGAGGCGATGCTCCCATTTGTTCGTGATCACTACGCGGACCCCGGGCGGCTTCACGCAGAGGGGCTCACTACTCGAGTTGCTCTCGAGGTAGCGCGCGAGCAGGTTGCGGGCCTTCTAGGCGCTCGCCCGAGGGAGATCGTCTTCACCTCCGGCGGCACCGAGGCTGCAAATACAGCGGTTTTTGGGGCTGTTTCACGGGCCGTAGATCAATCCCCAGGGCGTGCACCACATATTGTCGCTAGCGCCATCGAGCACTCCTGCGTCGGAGACTCCATTGCGCGTGAGGCCGCCCAGAGATCAGGGTCCTCTTCAATCGTGGGGTGCGACGCTGAGGGGCTGATCGACCCACAGGAGATCGCATCTGCAATCCGACCTGAGACTTCCCTAGTTGCCATCCAAATGGCGAACCACGAGGTCGGCTCTGTCCAGTCGGTTGATGAAGCCGTGCGCGCTATTCGAGCCGCCGCCAAGGAGTGTGGCGCCACTCCACTCATCCTCTGCGATGCAGCATCTGCCGTTGGGCACATACCGGTAGACCTTGCAGCGCTCGATGTAGACCTCGCGATCATTAGTGCACACAAATTTGGTGGCCCTAAGGGTGCAGGCGCGATGTTTGTAAGACGCGGACTCCGCATACCTCCTCTCATGCTTGGCGGTGCACAGGAGAGAGCGCGGCGCGCGGGATTAGAAGATGTTGCAGCGATGGTTGGATTTGGCGTAGCAGCACAAGAGGTTGCAACCAATCTCGCAGATGAATCAGCAGCAAATTCTGCACAGACCGAGTTGATAGCGAAGTACTGCAGCGAGATTGAGGGGGTGACGCGAGTTGGGCCACTTGATTCAGCTAAGCGTCTCCCGCACGTGCTCTGCGTAACGATCAACGATGTTGAGGCCGAGCCAGTGTTACTCGCACTCGACGCACGCGGATTTGCAGTGCACTCTGGATCGGCATGCTCGAGCGAAGTACTAGAGCCGTCACCAGTGCTCTTAGCAATGGGGGCAGAGGCGGATCGCTCGCTCAGAGTATCGGTAGGTTGGAGCACAACACTCGCGGACGCCGAGGCATTTGGGCCTGCATTAGAAGCAGTTTTGAGAGACCTTCGCCAACTACGTTCGTAATAGAGCGGACTATCGGAGGATCAGTGACCGGCGTCTGCGAAGTATGGGTTTGAACCTGATGCATGGTCGGTTACATCTGCGACTCGAGTGATCTCAGGAACTGCCTCAAGAATCGCTACCTCGATACCCTCGCGCAGTGTCGCTGCCGCCATACCGCAGCCCTGGCATCCACCCGAGAGGCGTAGGTACGCAACATCGGACTCGATAGCAACTAGATCTGCGCGCCCACCATGGGATGCGATTGCAGGGTTAACACTCGTCTCGAGCACATCAAGGATCTTCACAACTACAGGGTTGTCGAGATCGAGCCCAGGAAGGTCTGCGCCGGCCGGGCGAAGTGCTGGACTGTTCGGGTTCTGCATAACCATGCCTGCAGGCCCAAAGTCGAGTGATGCGCCAGTGAGATTCTCTAGATGCTCGACGGGGATCACTATCGCTAGGTCGCCGTGGTGCTCGACAATGTCCTCGGAACCTGCATCGTCTGTGGTGCGGAAGTACATGTCGTAGGTAAAGGCAGTACCAGAGATCCCAGATACCTCGACCCACATCGCCTGTGTCTCCGGCGACGGCTCGCTTGCACGTACCTCGAGAATCTTCTCCCTGGCATTTGGCGTAACGGTGAGGATGTAAGTATCGGTCATAACGGGCATCCTAGGCCCTGAGGCATTTCGCTACCCATCGAGGTTAGGTATCTAGATGATCCGGCGACGATGTTGGGTCGCTCCCGCAATCAGAGCCGCCTAACACCGCGAAGCACTTACCCCCAAATGTTTACCTAATGAGCATCGGTACTCAATGATTTACCGGGTCAAATCGGCACCTTGGCCACTATCCTCAGCCCCTCATGATGTGGTCAATGATTCCCAAATTCAATAGGTGCAATCGCCACCAGATGCCGCAAAAAGGCTGTGACTGCAGCAGGCGCGGTCCCATGAGTTTTCTCCATTTAGCCCTTGCTTTAGTTCTCTTTGGAGCTGCGGCGACTGCCTGCGCAAAACCAACTCCGTTGCTGGGCTCCATAGAGATTCAAGGCTCGCCAGCACTATTAGGGGTTATCTCAGACTCAGCTGGACGATTCGCGGAGACTCACCCGCTGGTGAGATTCAAAGTCTCCTTGACCGGTAGTTCCGACGGGATAGGACTCCTATGCGATGGTCTTGCACCACTCGCTAGCGCAGCAAGGGACCTCACCCAGACAGAGCGAGCATCTTGTTCAGACGGTGGCATAACTCCAATTAAGTTGCTGATCGGTAGAAACGCTGTCGTACTTGTCACCCGCCCAGCCGATGGCCCGCCGAGATGCCTTAGTCTCGAAGCGTTGTACGCGTTGCTGGGTGTGGAGTCATTTGGTCTCAACACTTGGGAGGGGTCTCCATTGCTCCCTGAGGCTGAGAAGCAGTTGATTCCTCCCGGTCCGCTTTCGGTAATCGGCCCGCCTGAGTCCTCTGGCGTCATGGAGGTAATCGCAGAACAAGGGCTTGGCCAGGAAGCTTCGGCACGAAACGTAGAGCCACGACCACGCGGGGACTACACACAGTTTGCTAGCGAGGCACTCGTACGCGATGCCTCAATTCGCACTCCTGGTTCTCTCGGGATCCTCACGCTTGCAGGGCTCAAGATAAAAGGACGCTCTCTCAGCCCAATCTCGATCAATACCGGGGATGATTGCATTGAGCCGTCTGAGCGCAACATCCAATCCTCGCGTTATCCATTGACTCGCCCGTCCTACCTATTCGTCTCCAAACAGGCCGCTCTCAGTAACCGATCCGTGAAAGAATTTGTGGACTTAATCCTCGACGCTGATACAGAGTCTGCGATCAAGCGCTCGGGCGATATCCTCCCGACAAAAGCTGAGGCCGCAGAGGCTCGTAATACTTGGCTAGCAAACTTGGTGAAAGGAGGGTCCAACAAGTGACCTGGCTCACCTCGCTCTCAACAAGCTCGATTCTCGCTCTCTCGATCTGCAGCTTCAGCGTCGTCTCAGTTATTTCGTTGCTAGTGCTGATCAAATTGGAGCACGGCGGCTCGGAGATAGCCGGTATGACTGCCGCTGCGTATATGACTGCGCTAGGAAGCCTCTTCGCAATCTTGACTGGCTTCCTAATCAACAGCGAATACGCGACTCTTCGCGAGACTCAGAGGACTATCAGCACCGAGGTTGCCGCCGAGAGCGTGCTCGCCTACGCCAGCGCAAGCCTTCCACCAACCGATACAGCTCGCATCCAAAACCTCCTCAGCGCATATGACAACGCCCTGATTACTAGCGAGTGGCGAGCGCTCGCAATCGACGCTGAAGACCAATCAACAGCCTTTAACGCCCTCGGAGACCTCCAGTTAGAGGTAGCAGACCTAGCTTCACGGCCATATGCCCCTGCAGCGCCCATGAGTTCAATGGCTAGTGCGTTAGAAACGATGACGGAAGCCCGCAGACAGCGTGTAGCTGTAGCCTCTCAGACGCTTCCGATGCCGCTACTCGCTTTGAGTGTCATCGCGGGGTTGGCGCTCATTATCAACGCTCTAGTAATTGCACTAAGGGCTGGGCCAAAATATGGCTTCGTCGCACTGGGCATAATTGCACTCGTTGCACTCGACATCGCAGCGGTAATCGCAATCAGCGCACCATTCAGGGGACCTTTTGTTGCTAGTACAACTCCGATTGAACAGATCCTTCACGAGTTATCGAGCGGTGCCTTCTTGCCTTGGATCTCACGATAAAGGATTCCTAAATGCTTAGAGCAACCAAAGTGGCCGCGTCTCTTTTCGCAGCTCTCGCTCTTCTCGCCACAACGTCATGCTCCTCAAAGTCCTCAAGCACTCCTGGGGACAAGACCGGGACCTCTGGTTGTGCTTCGAAAACAGATTGTGTCTCCATAGGAATTGGTGAACCGATATTCATCGGAACCCAACTCTCGACGGAGCTTGCGATCGGGAGAGACTCGCGTGTCGGCGTTGAACTTGCTGTTGATTATCTAGACGGGAACTTCGATGGTGCTCCCGGAACGATTGACGGGCACCAAGTTGTGCTCCTTACAGGCGAAGATAGCTGCAGCGGATCGGTGACCGGAGCCTCTAACGCACGACGCCTCTTAGCCGAGCCCAGAATTATCGGAGTAGTCGGTACAACCTGCTCTGGAAGCGCACTAAGCGGTGCAGTCGATGCGTATTCGGAGAGCCACGTGCTTCTGCTCTCGCCCTCTAACACCGCACCGGAGCTGACAGCAGGTACGAGTGGCTCTCACTATTACTTCCGGATCGCAGCAAATGACCTCATAAGTAGAGCAGTCACTGCTTCGTTCGTGACTGACAAGCAAGGCTGGAAATCCGCAGTCACCATTGAAGACGCTAACGATCCATACTCAAGTGGCCTCGCTAGTTCTTTCGCCAGAGAACTCCGACGGGGCGGTACGCGCGTTACACAGATCACCAATACTCCAGGCGCAGACCAAGCACCGATTGTTCAGCAGATTTCTCAAATATCCCCGCAGGTCATTTTCATTCCAACCATTAACCCGGGATGCGCGAGTGCGACTGCGGCTCTGCGCGCCGATCCACGAACTCTGTCAATACCGATAATCGTTGGAGATGGATGCCAAGAGGTCTCAACGCTCGAGGGTGTAGGGCCGAGCACCAAGGATCTGTTTGCAACCGGATTAGACACGAGCGTCACCAACTCGAATGCTTTCTACAAGACCTATTTTCTCCCCGCATTCATTAGCAGCACCGGCCTTCCTCCCACTACTGGCTACGAAGCAAACGCATTTGATGCAGCAAACTTATTATTCGGTGCAATTCGAGCCGGCTCTCATACAGGTGCACGCGGATCAACCGTAATTAATAGGATCGCCGCGCGAGATTCAATGCTCAAGGTGAATGGCTACTCAGGGCTCTCGGGAAAAATTACCTGCATTCCATCGGGAGACTGCATACCGAGCGCGCGCATTGGGATCTACCGCGCACCGTTCTGGCCGGCAATCAATCGAGACACAGCACAACTCGCGTTCAGCAAAGAAGAGACTCTCTTGAGAGTGCGCGCAGGCGGCTAATGAATCTGGCTTCTCTGCCGATTTAAGACGCACCAGGTTCTGCGAGATTGGGCCTATTTAAAGGCCATCAATACCTAACCGCGTTGTGCTGCGAGGAGGTTGAGAGCAGAGCCTGCTCTGAACCAACCGATGTGCTCCTCTGACATTGTGTGGCGAACCTCGAAGGACTCCTCGGTGCCATCAGTGTGGTGGAGCACCACAGTTAGGTTGCGATCTGGAGCAAGCTCCGCAAGCCCGACCACATCAACTGAGTCATCGAAACGAATGCGCTCGTAGTCTCGTGCGTGCTCGAATGTCAGCGGCAGCATGCCTTGCTTCTTGAGATTTGCCTCGTGGATTCGAGCAAATGAACGCACGAGAATGGCTCGGCCACCCATGTAGCGCGGCTCCATAGCTGCATGCTCACGAGATGAACCTTCGCCGAAGTTCTCGTCGCCGATAGCGATCCATGCGATGCCTGCGTCTTTGTATTTCTTCGCTAGATCCGGCAGCGCGACTACAGAGCCGTCGCGTACATCTATGCCTTGGCCAGACTCGTTGAGCGAGAAGGCATTGTTGGCACCTATGTAGAGATTCTGCGAGATGTTTGTTAGGTGGCCTCGGTACTTCAACCACTGCCCTGCAGGAGAGATGTGGTCCGTCGTGCACTTGCCCGTTGCCTTCATAAGCACTCGGAGGCCAGAGAAGTCTTCGCCGTCCCAAGCGCTAAAGGGCACAAGCGCCTCAAGGCGTTCTGATCCCGGTGTAATTACCACGGAGACTTTTGAGCCATCGGCCGCGGGCATTACGAAACCAGATTCTCCTGGGTCGAAACCGCGACTCGGGAGCTCGTCAGCGCTCGGAGCCTCAAGGAATACCTCTACCCCATCGTCACCAACAATTGGCTCACGTGTGAAATCAACATCGAGTCGCCCTGTCAGCGCCATTGCGACAACTGTCTCTGGAGAGCCGATAAACGAGAGCGTCCCTGGGTTGCCGTCGTTGCGCTTCGGGAAGTTTCGGTTGAAGGACGAGACGATTGAGTTGGCCTCTCCCGGAGCAATATCGTCTCGGTGCCACTGCCCAATGCAAGGACCGCATGCATTCGCAAGCACGGTTGCGCCAATCGCCTCGAGGTCTGCGAGTAGCCCATCGCGCTCGATGGTGGCGCGAACTTGCTCTGAGCCTGGAGTAATTAGGAGTGGAGACTTAACACGAAGTCCCTTTGCTGATGCTTGGCGCGCTACATGTGCTGCACGCCCGATGTCTTCATATGACGAATTGGTGCAGGACCCAACGAGAGCAGCTGAGATCTCTAGCGGGTAGCCCTCGGCACGCGCAGCTGCAGCGACCTTGCTAATTGGGCGATCAAGATCAGGAGTATGCGGACCAACTAGATGGGGGACAAGCTCGTCAAGGTTGATATCGATAACTTGGTCGTAGAAATCTTCAGGGCGTGCGTTTACTTCGGGGTCATTGCGAAGCATCTCAGCGTTGGCATCTGCAAGTGCTGCAATTGCATCTCGCCCTGTGGCGCGAAGGTATGCACCGATCCGGTCGTCATACTCAAACAGCGAACAGGTTGCGCCAATCTCAGCACCCATGTTGCAGATCGTGGCCTTGCCGGTAGCAGAGATACTGCTCGCTCCTGGCCCGAAGTACTCAACGATTGCGCCGGTTCCGCCCTTAACCGTAAGGATTCCAGCGACCTTGAGAATTACATCCTTCGCCGATGCCCAACCTGAGATTGATCCAGTGAGACGTACCCCAATGTGCTGAGGTAGGCGTGTATTGAATGGCCATCCCGCCATTACATCAACCGCGTCGGCTCCGCCGACACCAATGGCAACCATCCCTAGGCCACCGGCGTTCGGGGTGTGGCTATCAGTACCTACCATCATCCCGCCGGGGAACGCGTAGTTCTCTAAGACGACTTGGTGAATGATTCCCGAGCCTGGCTTCCAGAACCCGATCCCGTACTTCTCGCAGACTGTACGCAGGAAGGTATAGACCTCTGCGTTTTGGTCGTTAGCGAGCGCAAGGTCTGCATCCGCTCCGACACGAGCCTGGATCAGGTGGTCACAGTGAACAGTGCTCGGGACTGCAGTAAGCGGCAACTCTGCGAGCATGAATTGAAGCAACGCCATCTGGGCAGTTGCATCTTGCATGGCGACGCGGTCCGGTCGGAAGTCTCCGTAATCGACGCCGCGCTTTAGACCCAAGGTTGTTACATCATCCGCATGGGCGAGTAGGACTTTCTCGCCGAATGTAAGTGGCCTCCCCAAACGTTCGCGAGCAACAGGGAGACGGGTAGAAAAGCGGCCGTATACCTCCTCAACGAGTTCGATTGGAGTTGTAGGGCCAGCGGGTTCTGCAGTCATCGGATTCCTTATCAGTGGCTCGGGTTAGCCAGTAAATACTTCTGTAAAAGGTACTTCCATCAATACTCAGGCGCTTAGCTATCTAGGGCTTAGCGCTCTAATTCTTCGATTACGACGGTCTCCATTGTGTCGCCCTGAGTAATTGATAAGGCAACAGGCATCCCATCAATTACGTAACCGAAGAGGTTGTACGACTTGGCGAGGCCCTTGGTCTGATCAGCAATGGTGATGAAGAACTGAGAGCCGTTGGTATTGGGACCGGAGTTCGCCATTGCGACTGCACCGAGTGTGTACTCAGCAATTACAGGCTCGTCCTCGAACTTGTAGCCAGGGCCACCAGTGCCGCGCCCATCTGGGCAGCCACCCTGGATCACAAAGCCGGGAACAACACGGTGCCACGTTAGGCCGTCGTAGTAACCAAGGCGAGCAAGCCCAACGAAGTTGTTGACTGTCTTGGGGGCCAATGCCGGGTCGAGATCCATCACGATGGTTCCCTTATTGGTGGTGATCGTGGTGCGGTAGATCTTGGACTCATCGATGGTGTGCTCTGGGCGCTGTGGCATTTAATGCTCCTGTTGGTTAATGGTGGTTCTCTGGGGTCTGGTTCGTGGTGCTCGTAATTGTGGTGCTCGTAATTGTGGTGCCCGTAATCATGGTGGTCAGGTAATGCGTGCCGGTTTATGGGCTTGTTGTTGAGGATACGCCACCGCTCGTGGCAGCGACTGCTTGGGCAAGGAGTTGGCGCACCGCTGCGGACTGCCCTCCATCGGGGACGGCCGCTAGATATAGCTGGAACTCTGGGATTGCTGCAGAGGGATTCGATTTGTCGCGTAGGTAGATGATTCCCTTAAAGAAGTGGGCATCTGGGTAGGAGGAGTCGATCTCCAAGGCCCTCTCAATTCGCACCAAGCCGTCATCTGGCAGCCCTGCTAGGCGCAGAATCCAGCCGCCATATGCATGGGCCTCGGTGTCGTTGGGGGCGAGCTTGACCACCTCATCGAACTCCTTGAGGCCATCCGCATAGCGCTGCTGAGATAAATATGCTCGAGCGAGGGAGCGATGCGCCTCAATATCTGCAGGGTTCTTCTTCACGGCAGCCTCAAGAGCCGCTAGGGATGCCCCTCCGGCCGATCCGCTCGGCGCTGGGCCGGTGACAAATTGCCCGGGGAGGCGCGCCCCCATTGCAAAGGAGAGAGATACAGCCGTGACTACAGCGAACGCCACCACCCCTACCCATACGGCGAAACGACGGCGACGAGCTGAAGCTTCTTGAGCTGAGTCGCCTTGGGCCTTGAGTTGGCTGCTCTTGTTTGATCCAGCGCCAGAACTAGTACCGGCGATGGCACGCAGCACGACTGCACATCGAGCCGTGTAATCCGCATGGAGGATCGCATATTGCTCTGCATCAATGTTTCCTGCGTCGCGCTCATCATCTAAGTCGCTAAGTGAACGAAGCAGAAAATCTCGTTCGTTGACTAAGGCAAACTGCTCGTTATCCATTGCTGCCATCACGTTCTTTGGCTACTAGTGATTCATCTGCTTCACTTGCATCCAAACGAGGTTGGCGTTGCCATCTAGCGAAAGCGAAGCCGAGACCAGCGCCACCGAGAATGATTAGGAGTATCGGGAGGGCCCAGACGACTATTCCGATGCCGTCACCGCGCGGCTTCAGTAATACTGATTCTCCATAACGGTCTATAAATACAGCCCGAATCTCTGCATCAGACTCGCCGTTCTTAATTCGAGCGCGAATGTCTTCCCTGGCTGCGCGCGCCGATGCAGTTGCGCTCTCGGCTACGGATAGCCCTTCGCAGTCGACGCATCGAAACTCGCGCGAGAGACGCGCAGTATGCGAAGCAACGGATTCAGGCCCAGAACGCGGCCAGAGCGCAAATACAAATGCACCAAGAAGCACAACAGCGAGAACTATCCAAGAGATTCGCACTCGAGACTTACTCTGCTTGCGATCAGCAGGCGTGCTTGGTTTCGCTTCCATAAGAATCAGCTAACCCGGCGCGCAGCGCCGACCATCTCGTTGATATTTGCAACTGTTACAGGTCCATATTGAGAAGCAACTACTACGCCGCTCGGCGAGATTACATAGGTCTCCGGCTGTCCCCTTGTACCGAATGCAAGAGCGGCCTTACT
>JBAWWI010000039.1:0-18055 GCA_037146835.1 Actinomycetes bacterium
TTGATGTGGAGATTTCTTTCTCTGTCAGCGGATAGCGATTGTTAGGAGGGCTTAGGTGAAGCTAAAGAAGTTCCCTGTAGAACTGATCGCTATACCTATGTATTTCGCCACTATCGAGCTCGAGCGCCGGTGGATGAAGAAGCACGCTGAGGAGCGTGGGCTGCTTGGTTACAACGCAGCAGATGCCAAGACCAGCCTCGCTATGGGGACCGCGAGTGTTGTAGCGAAATTCGCGATGGCCCCCTTGCAGGCTCGTGTTATGCGCGCTGCTTTTGATAGGCGTGTTGTCTCGCACCGCTCGAGAGTTGTAGAGGTCGCAATTGCAATGGTTGGTTGGGATCTCATCTACTACTGGTGGCACAGAGCGAACCACCGCTCTCGGATCGCTTGGGCTGTTCACTCACAGCATCATTCTTCGGAGTATTACAACCTCACAACAGCGCTTCGACAGGGCAGCCCAGAGCACTCCGGGCTTCTCTTCTTCCCGCTCCTAGGTTTTATAGGCGTCTCGCCCTGGGCTAACGGGGTAAGCGGTGGTCTTAATCTGATTTATCAATATTGGATACACACGGAGGCGATTGATCGCATGCCTAAGTGGTTTGAGAGGGTCTTTAATACCCCCTCACATCACCGTGCTCACCACGGCGTAAACCCGCAGTACATAGATAAGAACTACGCAGGCATCTTGATCTATTGGGACAGGCTCTTTGGAACCTTTGAACCCGAGGAGGAGAGAGTTGTCTACGGCCTTACAAAGAACCTCAATACCTATGATCTAAAGGTTGCGATCGGCGGAGAGTTTCAGGCAATTGCGCGCGACGTACGGGGTTGGAGGGGGCTGCGCGCAAAACTCGGTGCGGTCTTCATGCCCCCAGATTGGACTCCTAAGTCGGAGAGCAGCGCCCTCGCTTCAGCCGCTACGGAGTAGTCGTAGTTGTAGTTGTAGTAACTACAGGTGACCCGCCGCCAGTCGACGGAGCTGTAGTTGTAGTGACTACTGCTCCGCCCCCGCCGATCGACGGAGCTGTAGTTGTAGTTGTAGTAACTACGGGTGACCCGCCGCCCGTCGAGGGAGCGGTAGTCGTAGTTGAAACGCACGGCTTGCTCAGGCTACAACCGCTCGTTCCACTATTTCTAGGAAGCACACCGACGGCCAGAAGCGCGAGCGCCAATACTCCAACTGCGACTGCTCCGAGAATGATGTTGCGACGTCGCTTAGCAGCGCGTTCGCCGGTTGATCCGGTTGCTTGGTCTGTTGAAGTCATGGTGTCCTCGTTTAGAAGTGTGTGATGTGGACTGAGTGGCGTCTGTTCGGCGCTTACCCATTGTCAGGGCCGCCATTGTGACTGGTTTGTTACTGGATCCTGATCGGTCAGTAGCGAATTGTCTGAATTGTAATCAAATGAATTCGGATCGGGTTCGGCGAGTTCGAACTCGGCTTTAAGTTGCTGCTTTCAGCAATGGTACTGCCGGTAAGGTCATGGACCATGGGCAGCAACGGCCAACCCGCTCCGGTCTTGATTAGTGGCCTTCGAAAGACGTTTGGCACTACCGCGGCTTTAGATGGTCTTGACCTTGAGGTGAGCCGTGGAGAGGTCCATGGATTCCTAGGGCCTAACGGCTCGGGTAAATCAACAGCGATTCGTGTTCTGCTCGGGCTGCTGCGCGCAGACTCTGGAACAGCGCTCCTGCTAGGTGGCGACCCGTGGAGAGATGCTGTCTCCATTCATACCCGTATTGCATATGTACCCGATGACGTTTCGCTCTGGCCAGAGCTAACTGGGGGAGAGGTTATTGATCTGCTTGGGCGCCTGCGTGGCGGGATCAGTCGAGTCCGCCGTAATGATTTAATCGAACGCTTTGAGTTGGACCCAACAAAGAAGGGACGCGCGTACTCGCGTGGTACTCGTCAAAAGGTTGCGCTCGTTGCTGCGTTTGCCTCGGAGGCAGAGCTCCTGCTGCTTGACGAACCAACCGCAGGGCTTGACCCTCTAAAAGAGCAAGTTTTCCGCGACCTTGTAAGGGCTGAGAGTGAGAATGGAAGAACAGTCCTTCTATCTAGCCACATTCTCTCCGAGGTCGAGGCGCTCTGTGATCGTGTAACGATTATTCGTGAGGGAAAAACTGTAGAGACGGGCTCGCTCCACGAATTGCGGCACTTCACGCGCACGCTTATAACGGCCGAGGTCAAATCGTTTCCGCTTGGCTTAGAAAATCTGTCAGGGGTCCATGACCTCGTTGTTGAACCAGTTGGCGCTGGTGGAGAGCGGATTCAGTGTCAGGTTGATGCCTCGAGTCTGGGAGAGACTTTGAGTCTGATTACCTCGGTTGGTGTTCTTAGCCTTACTAGTCAGCCCCCAACGCTCGAAGACCTATTTCTGCGCCACTATGCAACTCTGCCTAATGATCTGGTGGAGAGCCAAGAAACCCTATGAGCAGAGATCTCCGAGGTTTCGAAGGCACTGGGACGCTCCTGAGACTCTCGTTACGTAGAGACCGCATACGAATCCCAATCTGGATTTCGCTACTAGTCACAATTGTCTACGTCTCCTCTCGCGCTGTAGCGGATATCTACCCAACTCAGGCTTCACGCCTTGCCGCTGCTAACGCAATTAATGACTCCTCCGCATTGTTAGCAATGTTTGGAAGGATTTACGACCCAACTTCGATCGGGGCAATTGGATTAGTAAAACTCATTGCGTTCGGTGCTGCAGGGGTGGCAGTTCTATCTGGGCTCATAACGATTCGCCATAGTCGTGCTGAAGAGGAGTCCGGGCGCCTTGACTTAATTGGTGCAGCGGTAGTGGGGCGTAAGTCTGCACTTACCGCAGCGCTGCTCACCTCAGTTGTGACATCACTAGCGCTTGGGTTCATGGCGTCGCTAGCGTTGATGGCCGCAGAACTGCCGGTAAGCGGTTCGCTTGCCTTTGGCGCTGCATGGGCTGGAGCGGGAATGGCGTTCGCCGGCATCGCTGCGGTTGCTGCTCAAATTTCGCGCTCTTCTAGGAGTGCGACCGGACTGTTGGCGGGATCTATTGGGGTTGCGTATCTTCTGCGCGCTTTGGGGGATAGTACGCAGCGAATTGGCTGGCTCACTTGGGTCACCCCACTTGGGTGGGTCCACCATATTCAGCCGTTTGCAAGCGAAAAATGGTGGGTACTCGCTCTACTTTTTGGATTCTCGCTCATCACTGCTGGCGTTGCATTTGCCCTAGCTTCGAGGCGTGACCTTGGGGCTGGACTACTCGCCGATATGCCCGGCCCAGAAAAAGCTGGCACGGCGTTATCTACACCGCTCGCTCTTGCCTGGCGACTCGAGCGTACGAGCTTCATTGCATGGACTGCAGCGTTCGTCATCTTAGGATCAGTTGTCGGTGGTGTTGCCGGAAATGTTGGGGAGTTTCTAAACACTGAGACCGGGCGACAGATGATGGAGCTTCTGGGGGGCGAGAAAGGTTTAGTCAACGCATACTTAGCCGCTGAGCTCAGCTTCGTCGGGATATTTATTGCTGCCTACGGAGTGCATGTTGTGCTGCGACTAAAGAGTGAGGAGTCGCTACTGCGAGCGGAGTTGTTGTTCTCTTATGGAGTAACTCGTATGCGATGGGCGGCTAGTCAGATCGCCGTAGCGCTAGTCGGCACAGTTGTCCTAGCTGCATCCGCAGGAGTCTCAGCTGGCATCGCTCGCTCCTACCAGACTCGCGAGTCAGCGGATTTCATTGCGATTCTCGGCGGAGCCTTGATTCAACTCCCTGCCGCTTGGGTCGTAATCGGGTTATGTGTAGTCGGGTACGGACTTAGCGCTCGCTTGGCGAACCTTGGGTGGTCAGCGTTAGTTCTGTTCTTGCTTATTACAGAGGTTGGAGCATTGCTAAAGCTGCCCCACGGCGTAATCGATCTCTCGCCGTTCTCCCACACGCCCAAACTGCCAGGTTCAGCCGTGAGCATTGAGGCAGTGGTGATCTTGGTGGTAACTGGGGCCTCACTAGTTGCACTCGGCCTCGAGTTTTTGAGTCGTCGCGACATCGGTTGATTTAGAACTCTCATTTTTAGATTTGGTAGACCCGGGAGCGCGGCAACGACTCACGCGGCAGTGTTGAGGTGCAGGTAGGATCGATTGCTATATGACTGAGAATTCCGCCCTACCAAAGCCCGCAACTATTGCTACTGCAAAGGCAAATCAGGATGTAGCAGATTCGCTGGATTTCACCGACGACGCAGACTTCGAGCGAGCGCGTCGTGGGATGATTTCGCAGATTGACCCTCCAAGCATCACTGGCGCTGCTGGAAACATCATCTGGGACCTTGCGCGCTACGACTTCATGGAGGGCGATGCGCCGGCATCAGTCAATCCCAGTCTCTGGCGACAGGGGCAACTCAACAACATTCATGGTTTGTTTGAGGTAGTACCTGGCATCTATCAAGTGCGCGGATACGACATCTCTAACATCTCGTTCATTCGAGGAGAGACGGGCTGGATTGTTGTTGATCCGCTCACAGTCGCTGAGACTGCGGCCGCAGCGCGAGCTCTTGTTGATGAGGCCTTCGGTGTGCTACCGATCCATGCAGTCATCTACACGCATAGTCACGCTGATCACTACGGTGGAATTCGTGGGATTGTCAACGATGAAGAAATCGCATCTGGCAAAGTTCGCGTAATCGCCCCTGACGGGTTTCTAGAGGCAGCGATTAGTGAGAATGTAACTGCGGGCCCAGCAATGACGCGTCGCGCCATGTATATGTATGGCGTACTCCTGCCGGTTGGGGCACAGGGCCACATTGATGCAGGTCTTGGAAAGACAATTCCGCTGGGGAATCGAGGGCTAATTGCGCCTACCGAGTTGATTATTGAATCTGGAACCGAGTTAGAGATAGACGGCGTGCCGATTGAGTTCCAGCTCACTCCAGGTACCGAAGCTCCATCTGAGATGAATTTTTACTTTCCGTCATATCGAGCCGTATGCATGGCCGAGAACTGCGTAGCCACACTCCACAATGTCTACACCCCACGCGGTGCAGAGATTCGCGACTCGCTCGGATGGAGCAAGTACATAGATGACGCAATGGATCTGTACCTATCCCGCAGTGACGTCGCGTTTGCATCTCACCACTGGCCAAGATGGGGAACAGATGACATATCTGCATACCTCGGTGGCCAGCGCGACATCTATCGCTATATCCATGATGAAACTATGCGACTCGCTAACCAAGGTTATACCGCTGTCGAGATAGCGGAGATGGTGAAGCTGCCATCGGCCATTGGAGACGAGTGGTTCAACCGTGATTATTACGGAACAGTGAATCACAACGTGAAGGCCGTCTACCAGCGCTACTTGGGTTGGTTTGACGCGAATCCTGCGCACCTATTTGAACTCCCTCCTGTTGAGTCAGCAGTGAAGTTTGTTGAGTACATGGGGGGAGCGGATGCTGTTCTCGTGCGAGCTCGTGCAGATTTTGATCGTGGCGACTATCGCTGGGTTGCACAAGTTGTAAACCATGTTGTATTCGCAGATCCAGGTAATACTCAGGCGCGCCAGCTTCAAGCTGATGCACTAGAGCAACTTGGATACCAGTCTGAGTCGGGGCCTTGGCGATCGTTCTACTTGACCGCTGCGCAGGAATTGCGTAACGGAACTCCCTCATTGCCCGGAGTACGAGGTGCAGTGAGCCTTGATGTCATGCGCGCCATGACACCCGAGATGGTTCTAGATAACTGTGCAGTGAAACTAAATGGACCACTAGCAGCCTCGCACGATCTCAGCTTCGAGATTGAGTTCATAGACAGGGGAGAGGTCCGCACGGTGTTCCTCTCTAACGGAACTCTGAGGCATAGGCCGTTCTCCGCTGGGGCTGCAAATAAGTTCGCGCTCACACTCGAGACCTTCGTAAACCTCACCAGCGAGACAATGACGCTTGCTGATGCGAAGACCTCTGGAGCACTGCGCGCCACAGGCGAATCTGTCGAATTTGAAACCTTCCTAGGTCTCCTCGAACAATTTGACGTGTTCTTCGCAATTATCGAGCCGTGATACTGCGCTTGGCCAGTATTACTCGGCAGGGGATTCGGTAAAGCGCCGGAAAAATTCGTCGTCGGTAAGCATCGAGGCGATTACTTCCTCGGAGAGTATTTTCGCACTCTCAAGAATCTGCCCCTGGATAATTGCTTGCTGCTTCTCTGCTCGACGGTAACGCATCCCTCGCTCGAACTTGCCGAGTAGCGGAATCGATGCGGGAATAACTGCCGCATCGCGCGCTTTTCGGATCGCATCGCGCTGGATGATCGTCTGTCGATAAGAGATAGCAGGTCGTGACCCAGCCCCATGGTGGTAGACGACGTCTCCGTAAATACCAAACCACAGCGGATCTAAGTCGAACTTATTGGAGCGCAGAAGTGGCTTCCACTCGATGCCACGCTCGAGCAGTTGCCCAAGCAGGTTGGCTCCTCCGTCTGTTAGGCGATCTCCACCTGGGGCCGTCCAGTGAAATTTTCCAATACCCCAGTCGCCTTGTAGCTCTCGCCAAAATCCAACCGTTGTTAAGCAGAAACAAGGATGAGGCATCGGCTCTGCTGCGTTCTCGTCTCGCCTAATTGCAACGAGCGGAAAACCTTCGAGGAGTTTCTCGTCGATAGGTACGATCGGGAAGGCATCGCTGTCGATAAACATCAGGAGGTCGTCGTCGCTAGCGACCTCCAGAATCTTGTCGGCTAATGCATTGAGTTTGACATGGTGATCGCCCTGCATGTCCTCGGCAAATCTGAACTGCGATCTCCACGGCTCGATGTCTATGCCGTTTATCGAGGCCCAGATCTGGTGCTCGGGGAGGTTTGCCTTTAAATATTTAAGTTGAGGGGCTATCCATAGTTCTTCTTGCCAGTGGACCGTAGCTACATGCAACAACTGGTTACCACCCTGCTTTGATCAAATCAGCAATGCGCTCGCGGTCTTCATCAGTTACCCACCAGCCACATGGAATGCAGACCATTTCAGCGACGAGACTTATGAGGTTCGGCATCTCAACACCAAACTCAGAGACACATGAATGTTGGTCGTTACGTTCGTGGACTCTGCTCGTAGCGACTCCATTCTCGCCCATCATTCTCATGAAATCATCTCTGCGCTCTACAGCGGTCGTGTAAATCCAAAAGGACGATTCTCGATCGTCTGCTCTCTCCATCGTGCGAATACCAGAGACGTTTGCTAATTCCTTGTCATAAAATGCAGCATTGCCTTTGTGGCGATCAATCACAGTGTCAATCGTGGCTAAGTTCGAGATACCTATCGATGCGCTGATGTCGTTCATGTGAAATTTGAAGCCGTACTCTGGGATATCTGCTTCACAACGGAAGTCAGCGCGCTCGCCCTCGCGATCAATGCCGTACCAGCGCTGCAACTTCGTACGTCGCTTTAGTTCGGCATTGGGGAGCACCATGAGGCCGCCGTCGCCGCACGTCAGGTGTTTAATTGCTTGAAAACTGTAGACAGCGATATTGCCATGGTTGCCAAGGCGCTGCCCCTGGTAGGTGGATCCCCATGCATGCGCACAGTCCTCGACTACGAATGGGCGAAAACCATATTTCTCCTCGGCACGGTCAAGTATCTCCCCTAAACGAGTTAGGTCAACTGGATACCCTCCCCAATGGACCACCATGATGCCTCTAGTGGTCGGAGTGATCTTGGCCTCCAAATCATCGAGGTCTAGGTTGCACGTATTGGGGTCTACATCTACCCATTTAAGGCGTAGACGGTTTGCGAGGATCGGCCAGTTTGTAGCTGTGCAGGTAAGTGGCGTTGCAAGTATTTCATCGCCGTCCTGAACTGCAGGCTTGCCGTCGCCTGCTGTGACACCGCGCATCAGGTGTAGCGCGAGATGCAGGCCAGAGGTTGCGCTATTTACGGTAGCGATGCTGTCATTGCCGAGGACCGTTGCGAGTCGAGCCTCAAATTCCTCTACCTTGGGGCCCTGCCCGATGTAGCCACTGCGCAGTACTTCAGCTGCAGCCTCGGGTGCACCTTCTGACATCGCGACCTTAAATAACGGCACTGATGCAGAGAGCGATGTTGGGTCCCCAATAATGGAATCACTGGGCAAAGCAGTTAATTCGGTCGCTAACTCAGCCATCGGGTTGCTCCTCTTCTGGGTTCGTGCTTCTCGCCCTGCCTGACGGTCTGGCAACTTCAGGGGGTAAACCTACCGCCTCAAATTGCCTATCGTGACCAAATTTCGATCGTGCGCATCCTCCCTGATCTCCGCTCGAAGGGCCGAGAATTAGGGCCGAGAATTAGGGCGAGAATTAGGGCCCACTCCCATGGCGCTGGGTGCGCTTATGGCGGTTAATAGGGGCGTGCGGTACGGTCAAGCCCCATGAAGATGCCTTTGGTGGTCAACCAGTTCCTAGATCGTGCCGAGCGCGTGTATCCGGATCGGATTGCTGTAATAGATGAGCCTCTGCAGCCCGCTGAGTCTTGGGGCTCGCTCACATGGAGAGAGGTTGCTCGCCGGGCGCGAGCCCAAGCAGCGGGGCTTGATGCTCTCGGAATAGGGGAGGGCGAGCGAGTGGCGGTTGTTTCTCACAACTCAGCTCGCCTGCTTACGTCTTTCTTCGGCGTCAGTGGATCAGGGAGGGTGCTCGTCCCTATTAACTTTCGTCTCTCGGCTGCGGAGGTTGCATACATCGTTGAGCACTCCGGGGCTTCGGTGCTTCTTGTTGATCCCGAGTTAGAGGAGTCGCTCTCTCACGTCACCGCAGCGCACCGATATGTGATCGGTGCGGAGTCTGATGCGTTGCTCTACGACTTTGATAATGCTCCCCGTGGGTGGAGCGCCCCAGATGAAGATGCAACCGCAACAATCAATTACACGAGTGGTACAACTGCGCGACCAAAGGGAGTGCAGCTAACGCACCGCAATATTTGGATCAACGCATCAACGTTCGGTTGGCAGACAGGTGTAAGCGACCGAGATGTGTTGCTGCATACCCTGCCGATGTTTCACTGCAATGGATGGGGGATGCCATATGCCGTTACAGGTATGGGCGGAGAACACATTGTTCTGCGCAAGGTCGACGGAGCAGAGATTCTCCGCCGAGTTGCAGAGCACGGTGTGACACTTCTTTGTGGTGCCCCTGCCGTTGTATCAGCGGTATTAGAAGCAGCAGCATCATGGGATGGACCGATTCCTGGAAATGGAACTACGCGCATCGTTGTTGCCGGAGCGGCCCCTCCAACGCGCACTATTGAGCGTGTTGAGACTGAACTCGGGTGGGAGTTCATTCAGATATATGGACTCACCGAGACATCTCCCTTGCTGACAATGAATCGATCTCGGTCTGAATACGACGATTTATCCTCTTCAGAACGCGCTTCACGCTTGGGTCGCGCTGGGGCCCCCGCATTAGGGGTAGATATGCGAGTGAGCGCTGATGGAGAGATTCAGGCACGCGCCAACATGGTGATGGCCGGATACTGGAACCAGACTGAGGCCACTGCCGAGGCGATCGACTCTGGGTGGTTTCGTACCGGAGATGGTGGAGTAATTGACGACGAGAGTTACGTCGCTATTCTTGACCGCAAGAAGGACGTCATCATCTCTGGTGGCGAGAATGTGTCGTCAATATCAGTAGAGGATGCTCTGCATTCGCACCCGGCCGTCGCAGAGGTCGCAGTGATCGGTATCCCTCATGAGAAATGGGGAGAGACTGTCCATGCGCTCGTTGTGCTCTCAAGCGGGGAAGCGGCGACCGAGGCGGAGCTGATAGCGCACTGTAAAACCCTCTTGGCTGGCTTTGAGTGCCCAACTGGGATTGAGTTTCGCGATGAGCTCGCACGTACCGCCACAGGGAAACTGCAGAAGTTCAAACTCCGAGAGCCTTACTGGGCGGGCCGAGAACGCCAAGTTAACTGAGCCCTCCTAGGGTTTGGGTTCTCGCTCCGTAGCTCCTCTAGGTTCGCTAACGTTCTCCGGATGGCTTCCAGTAACGCTAGTTGGGCACTTGATAAATCGAACCTCTTAACCACGGAGGAGATGGCCCAGTTTGTGGCGCGCGGCTTTGTTGAGTTTGAGGCTGTAGTGCCAGAGGAGATCAACCGCGCAGCGATCGCAGAGTTTGAACTCACGGGGATTGCTGACATGGTGCGGCCAAAGCCAAAGAGCGGCGCGCCTCTCTCTGATATCTATCCAGACCCGTCGCCTATTGGGCAGATGCTCAGGCTTGACCGAGTACAAGGAATCATTCATAGCCTTGTAGGACTCGACGCCGTCTATGACCATGACTGGGTACACGTGCGCGAGGCGGGCGACATTGTTGATCAGTACCTTCATCAGGATGCGATTATTGATGTAACTCGTTCCTTCGATATTCAACTCTTCTGGTTTCCACACGATGTTGTACCTGGCGGCGGGGGCACTGGTTTTGTCCCCGGCTCTCATCTGCGAAGTGTGAATCAAGCAGATATAGCGCGGTATCAAAACTTCTCTGGGCAGGCCGACTTCTCAGGGCCAGCCGGATCGATTGTTGTGTTTCATCAAGGAATGTGGCACCGAGGTCGAGCAAATCACAGCGATACTCGCCGCTGGATGTACAAGATTCGGCTCAACCCGCAGTCACCACAGGTTCGCCGCTGGAATCTTGAGGACTACGACGCAGTCAAGGGAGAGCAGAGCGACCACATCTTTGGTACCTACGATCCGCGAGCGGTCTCCGCAAAGTTTCGTACTCCTGAACCTTGGTTCGAGTTTGCAGCTAGTCGCTTAGAGACTGTCAATCGTGCACGGCTCTGGAGGTATGTAACCGGCGATGAGACCTATGACTCGGACTGGTATCTAACGCGAACCGCGTCTCGCGAGGCCCTTGATGGAGGAGCGCGATGAGTATTCGTCAACAGGTTTTGTTTTTATACCTTGCATCAAGTGCACTTGATGCACCGGTAGTGGCTTGGTCGGAGTACGACGGCGCCGGAGAGGGCCCGACTCCTCCTGTGGTGGCCCACCCCTCGGCTCCGTATGCGACCGGAGTAGATGCTTTGAGAGATGGGTGGCGCCTCATCCAAGCCTCGGCACTCAACCCTCCGACACCTGGACACGAACGTGATCTGAGCTACCTGAAACACGAGTTCATCTTCGAGAAGTTGGTCGGCTGACCAGCGAAAGCTGGCATTGAAGCAAATTTTTTATGGGGTAACCACGCCGAGGGGCGCGTATGTGTGCCCAGGGAACAACGAAGACGGTGAGGCAACCCCGAGCACACCGCGAGCACAGTCGCCCAGCACATTCCTGAAATCAACGGTTGGTACAACGTCGCCGCGCTGGCCGATGGTCGAAGCATTGAGGCCTGCCCATTCGCCATGAACGCCGCCGATCGCACGCGCCCCCATCACCAACATCGCCGAGCCATATCCGTGGTCGGTTCCACCGGACCCGTTCTCTGCAACTCTGCGCCCGAACTCCGTCATTACCACGGTCGTTACATCGTTGAGCCCGCGCGCATCAAGATCGGCTTGGAATTCCCCGAGATACGTGTCGAGTCCGGCGAGTAGGTCCCGCATCAAACCGGTGGTAGCGGTTCCCATGTCGTGATGCGTGTCCCAACCAGTTATATCCACTGTAGCGACTTCAATGCCAAGGTTAGCGGCGAGAAGAGTCGCGAGGTCTGTCAGTGATCGGGTTGTTTTGTCTGCGGCATTAGAGCCCGCTAGGGGAGCAATTCGTACTGCGGCATCTAAGGCCTGTATCCCCGTCTTCTCTGCTGCAAGATCTCCGAAGTGCGAGTCTCGCAGAAGTGTGGAGATCCCCTCCACATTGGGATTCAGTCCAAAGCGGCGGATCGACGGAACTCCAAGGGATTTATAACCGCGGAGACTTAGCGGGGTTGTACCTGAGACTGCAGTCGCTCGAAAAATCGAGGTATTCGAACCCGGGTACAACGATAGATATCTGCCGAGCCAGCCCTTTGCATCCGGTGGCGTTGAAGTTGCACCAGCCTCGCACAGGTCCTGTGCTGAGAAATGGCTTCGATTACCTGCCAGATTCCCTACTCCCGGGATTACGGCCAAACGCCCTGCGCCGAATAGTGCATGAAGTCGTGTCATGGCTGGGTGCAGTCCGAACTGGCCGTCTAGGTCTAGGACGCTCTCAGCAGGAATCGAAATAGTTGGACGGGCATCAAAATAGGCAGCCTCCGTATAAGGAACGACTGTGCTGAGGTGATCCTGCCCGCCGCGCAGAAATATAAAGACAAGTCTTCCGCGCGGAGCAGCAAATGCACTTGGTGCTCTAAGTGATTGAGCAACTAAGGCACTGCTGGATAACGCGGTAACGCCTGCTGTGGCGGCGCCTGCCTTGAGGACGCTTCTACGCGTTGGAGTGAAACTCACCTGTAGTTCCCATCTACTGAGCAGATAACCCCGAGCATGATTGTGGAGATTGCCATGGCGATCTGACTACTCGTCGGCCTTGAGGTGTTGCTCCAGCCAAGTTGTTTGTTGAGGAGTTTCTTGCCGACCTCCGTTGTATTTTCTTGCATTACTGCCATGCTGATTACGTCATAAATCTCAGAAGCGCTCCGGCCCGCGCAGGCGGCTCTCATCGTGTCGGTGACTCCGGAGGGAATGGTGAACTGCGGAATTGAATTGAGAAGAATTCCCCCCGCGAGATTCCATCGAGCCAAATCTCCGCCAGCACTGAGCCAAGAGATCTCGTCATCTGGGTAACCGTTGGGCGCGTCCCATCGGAATGGGATCTGGTTTAACGATCCGTAAAGAATATTGAACGAGTTGAGATCGCTACTCGCGGCGGGCACCGCGATACCCGATCTGGCTGCCCGCATTACGAAAGCTAAAAAGTCAGATGGTCTCCGATATTTTTTACCAGCGGAGGCCGCGAAACTTGGGTGCCCAATCATTGCTTGGATTACAGGGACAATTGCGCTCCCGTTGAGTGCCCAGGCTTCTGCCATGGCATCGATGAGAGCTGGCTCGGGCTTATCAGCGACGAATCTCCTAGCGATCTTCGTACAGACATTGCGAGCCGTCTCGGTCCGCATTGCTAACCACTGGAAGAACTGGACTCCATGAGACAAGTAATTGGTGTCGTTTGGGCGGGTCCAACCCATGATTGTCAGCGGTGCTGTGTCGTGGCGAGCGATACGGAATGTGAACTGTCCGGTAGTTCCAGCGATGCCCCAGCCTGTGAGAAGTCGAGCAAGGCTAACTACATCCTGCTCCGTGTATCCGCCCTCGACGCCAACGGTGTGAAGCTCGAGAACCTCGCGGGCATAGTTTTCGTTTATTGCACCAACATTAGAGATGTAATTATCCAAGTAGAGGAGCATCGCTGGGCTCTGAGCGCTAGCTACGAGTAAGTCTGAGAACTTGCCGAGAGCATGTCTGCGGATTACTTCGCGGTCCTCAACGATCTTGTAAAGCTGGTGTCGGCGATCCTCAAAGTAGATGTTGAAGTGGTCATTCCAAAACTCCACCATGCGCTCAAATAGTTGAGCAGGGCTTTCAACGGACCTAATTACACTTGCAAACTGAAGTTGCCACCCGGGATTCGGAACGGTAGTGGGATACGCGAGAGTCATCTCTGAGTAGGTCATTGCAAGGGAAGTCAGACCGGCGATCTTTGCGTCGGTGGCAGATGTGTTGATTGTCCCTGGATTCAACTGCTCTGCGAGCCAGGCGCTCTCGCCCATCGAACGAATGCGCGCGAGTTCTGGGGATGAAGGGCCGAAAGTAAGCCGCCGAAGCAGATGAACATTGCGATCGTACGGAGAAGACGTGAAGTCACAAGCTGCAAGCGCTGCGCCTCCAAGTGCGATAAAGGCAGCCTTTAGCGGACTACTAAGAATGCCCCTGCGTGAAACCCCGTCAGTGTTCTCCGCTGGAGACTCAACGCTTGGCATTGAAGCCAATTGCTCTGTCATCCCCTAAGTATCGGGGAGCTGCTTCAATTTTTCAAGAGAACTATCTAATAATTTGATAAGACTTGCTTAGGAGTTGCAGCATTCAGGGGGCTAGTTCTTGCTAGTTTCAGGGCCTCGGGCGGGTCAGAGCATTTGAAGCAATCAGATTTGGGGGAGTCATGACAGGCTTTAAGGGTAGGTCTAAGGGTGCGTCTCAGGGTAGGTCTAACGGCAGAAGGAATTATCCATTTAGGGTGGTAGTAGGAGCGGCGACTTCTCTGTTTGCGTTGACCTCGATTTCGATAGTTCCTGCGGTGGCTGTGTCTGCAACGAAAAAAGGCACTCCAGAACCCGCATACGCAAAGCCTGGACCGTATGCCGTAGGTGTCACAACACTCTCGCTGCCAGATCGCAAGATCGAGGTTTATTACCCAGCCAAGACGGGGAGCACTAAGGGCAAGAAGCGCGCTACCTATCTACAGACTGACGCGATTCCCGCCGACATCCTTGCTGGTCTCCCTGCCGTACCGGCTGGAACTGATCTCTCTGTGACTATTCCTGCGTACCTCAATGTTCCCGTTGCAGCATCGAAGTTCCCGATCGTTCTTTTTTCTCACGGTGCTGGCGGGTGGAGAGGTGTCTACGGCTATCCACTATCAGGCCTCGCGTCTTGGGGTTTCGTGGTCGCATCGGTTGACTTCACTGAGTATGGACTTCTCTCGCAGTTCCTCGGAACCGGCGGCGCAGCTGATCCGAACCGTAGAACGAAGATCTCGGCTACCGCGATTGCAGCGCTTGACTTGGTTGTAGCGGAGAACACGGCCAAGGGAAGCAGATTCAAAGGGCACTTGTTGCCAGGAAAAGTTGGAGCAGTTGGCCACTCGGCGGGTGGCGGGACAATGTTCAGTCTCCTAGATAACAAGCGTATTTCGTCGATAGTTGGCTGGGCTCCAGTAGGGCCGCAGACCCCTGTTACCTCTCATACCCCAACGATGCTGATCACTGGGGCAGAGGACATTGCAATTACTCCGGCATCGGCGGCTGCTACTTATGCATCCTTGAACGCGCCGAAGCGTTTCGTTGAGATTGGCAAGCTTGGGCACAATGCGTTTAGCGATGCGTGTCTTGCTATTCGTTCTGGAACCGACTTGATCGGGATCGCTAAGGGTCTAGGTATCGGTATCCCAGATCGACTCCTAGAATTGGGTCGTAATGGTTGTGGCGTTGATTCGCTCGGCACCAAGAAGGGCTGGCAGATAATTCAGCAGTTCACAGTTGCCGAACTTCGCAAAGACTTAGGCATCAATAAAGCCCCCATCGGGCTTACTCCAGCTTCTGCTAAGTCGTTCCCTGGGGTCACAATTACTTACAAACAACAACTCAAATAGGCGCGTTGCCTTAGTGTGAGGCTCGTCAACATTTGAGTTACACAACAAGACGGAGTGCAGAGTGAGCGATACGACGATCTACACAGCGTCGAAGATCGTCACGATGCATTCCTCAAATCCTGTTGCGCATGCCGTGGCCGTGAGAGATGGTCGCGTTCTTGCTGTCGGCTCGTTGGAGGAATGCCAAGCTTGGGGCCCCCACGTACTTGATGAGCGCTACTCCGATTCAGTACTTCTCCCCGGGTTCATTGAAGCGCATGGCCACACAATGGACGCGCTAAACACAGAGAAAACATACGTTGGATACTTTGATTACCCCCTCGCTGATGGTTCAATCGTGCGCGGGGTTACCTCGACAGCTGCACTGATTGCTCGGCTGACCGAGATCGAGGCAGATCTTGGCCCTGATGAGATTCTCTTAGCCAATGGACTCGATCCGATCTTCTTCCAGGGAGAGCCCAGGCTTACATGCCGAGATCTAGATGCGGTCTCAACGACACGGCAGATATTTATTCGCCATGCGAGTGGCCACCTCGCAACGGTGAACTCTGCACTTATGGAGGCTGAAGGAATTACTCGCGATTCATTGACACCTGGAGTTGGCAAGGACGAGAGTGGCGATCCGAATGGAGAGCTTCGCGAACCGCCGGCAATGTCTCTGGCGAGCAGAGCATTTCGAGAGATGCAGATCCGGAGTATTAATCCTGACTTAGTACGAACACATGCCGAGATGGCACGCAACGCTGGAGTCACAACTTCTACAGAGTTGATCGGCCTGATGCTCCTATTGCCTCAGCAATTAGAGGCATGGCACGAGATTGTCGATGCGCCAGATTTCCCGGGCCGCATGGTTCTATACAACCTGCCCTCTATGCCGGGTACCTCTGCCGATTATGACGCCATGGCTGAGGCGTTCCTAGCCCTTAAAAAGTCCGACACTGCGAAGATGCGCAATGGCGGGGTCAAACTGATTATCGACGGTTCGATACAGGGATGGACCGCCAAGATGCAGTGGCCGGGGTATTTCAGCGGCGAAGACAACGCGCATTTATTGACAACGCCAGAGGAGTTAAAAGAAACAGTCAAAGCATTCCACCGACGTCGTATCAATATCAATGCTCACTGCAACGGGAATGCCGCTACCGAGATATTCCTTGACGCAGTTGAGGATGCGCTCATCGACTTTGCTTGGCTTGATCATCGCCATGTTGTGCAGCACTCCCAGACCGCTACATCAGCACAGTATCGGCGTATGGCGAAACTAGGGGTCTGTGCCAATATTTTTACGAACCACATTTGGTACTGGGGCGACCAGCACGCATCGATAACGATGGGGCCAGATCGAGTGCGAAGTATGTGGGCGTGTCGAACCGCTCTCGACGCTGGTGTGCCCATTTCGTTACATACAGACTCTGGCGTTACACCAATCGGTCATCTGATGACGATGTGGTGTGCAGTGAATCGAATTACTCCCTCGGGTCGAGTGCTAGGCGAGGCTGAGCGAATCACAGCGTACGAGGCGCTTTATGCGGCAACACTCGGTGCCGCTTACCAACTTCACTTAGACCATGAAATTGGGAGCATAGAGACGGGCAAGCGAGCAGATTTCGCGGTCGTCGATTCATCGCCATTGGATGTTGACCCGCTAGCGATACGTGACATAAAGGTCTTTGGGATCGTCGTTGGTGGCGAGCACTTCAAGGTTCCCCAGATTGTCAAGTGAGGAGAATCGGTGAGTGAAGATCCTCGCGATATTGGAGTATTGATTATCGGTGGATACCTGGGTTCAGGAAAGACCACTCTTGTAAACCACATCCTGCGCAGCGGAACGGGTCGCGAGACCCTTGTTCTTGTAAATGATTTTGGTGAGATAGCGATTGACGTCGATCTAATTGAAGCGGACTCTGATGGAGTCGTGACTCTTGTAAATGGCTGCTCCTGCTGCGCTCTCTCCACTCCGCTGATTGAGTTTCTAGTCTCACTACGTGAGCAGGAGAGTCGCCCGCAACTCTTAATTATTGAGGCGAGCGGGGTGGCAAACACAGCATTGTTAGCTAGTCATGCGATGATCCCAGGGTTCAGGCTTGAGGGAATTGTCACGGTTGTTGATGCTGAGACAATTGGCGAACGACTGAGTGATGATTACGTTGGAAGTACGGTCCAGCGCCAAATTGAGTCTGCTGATGTTTTGGTAATAAACAAGACTGATCTAGCGGTTGGCGGAGTTCTTGAGCGAGCGAGTGAACTAATCGGCGCACTAGCTCCAGGCGCTTTAGTCGTTGAGGCGATAAATGCAGAGGTCCCAATCGTCTTCCTCGTTGGAGAGTCTCTTGAGAGCGATCTGGACTTATTCGAAGTTAGAAACACATTTGGTAGGGGTGCCGAGCCACACGCCAGCCACGAAACATGGTCATGGGAGTGCGACTCTGCGATCAACCGCGCTCGCTTCGAAGCGGTACTCGAGTCGCTCCCAGATCGAGTGCTGCGAGTTAAGGGGGTAGTGAATTTCGATGCCAGCCCGATTCACCGCTCCATCATTCAGCGGGTTGGATCACGGCTAACAATTTCCCAAGGGGCTGCATGGGGGAGCGATCGCGCGACTAGCCGAGTCGTTCTCATAGGCCTCCCTGGCAGCATTAACCCCGAGGCTCTCGCAGAGGCCTTCAACGCTGCTGCGATTTCACTAACCTGATCAAGATGGCAGCGGAGAAACAAGTTGATTGGTTTGGAATCACTCGGCGTAACGCGCGCTCGGTGCAGACCACTA
>JBAWWI010000040.1:0-17483 GCA_037146835.1 Actinomycetes bacterium
CGCATGCGCGAAGGAAAGGTCTCCCCGAATACGCGAGCACCAGTTGCTACCGCGAGGCCAGCAACCTCAGCCAACAACGCTGGGTCGCCAGCAATTTCATCTCCGACGAGGAGGGCGGTGGGCTCTCCGCTCTGCAGCGCCTCTATGGAGCGCGTAATTAGGTCTGCATTCGTTGATAGCGGAATTGGAGCGGTCACAGGTTTTGCGACAACGCCTCCGTCACCCCAGCAGACATCTGCAGGGAGAATCAAAGTAGCGACGCCTCCCGGAGAGGCAAGCGATGCTGCGACTGCCGAGGCTCCATCAGCCGCGACTGTTTTTGGGTCACTAGAGGTGTGTACCCAAGCGGAGACGTTGCTAGCTAGTGCTCCGATATCCGACTGCAGAGGTGCATCGTGCTGGTGGTGATAGGTGGCGTGATCGCCAACGATGTTCACAACAGGGGAGTGGGCTCTGCGCGCATTGTGAAGATTGGCGATGCCGTTTCCAAGGCCTGGCCCTAAATGCAGCAGCACTGCGGCCGGGTTGCCTGTCATGCGCGCGTAGCCATCTGCCGCACCTGTTGCTACGCCCTCGAAGAGCGTAAGGACTCCACGCATCTCTGGGACATCATCCAAGGCTGCAACAAAGTGCATCTCAGAGGTGCCCGGGTTGCTGAATACGACGTCAACGCCCGCGTCCACGAGTGTGCGAATTAATGCTTGAGCGCCATTCATTTGATCTCCTAAATAAGTCTGGTTGTTTGTAGCGATTAGCTGAGAAGCGTTCCTGGGTTAAGTACTCCATTTGGATCGAACGCAAATTTGATCCGACGCATTAGTGCGAGTTTTTTCGGGTCCTCTAACTCTAGGTACCAGCGGCGCTTAGCGGTGCCGATGCCGTGCTCGCCTGAGATGGCGCCCCCTAGCTCCATGCCTAGGGCGAACAACTCCGAGAGAACCTTGTAGCGCAGTTCGTCATCAGGCTGGAAAACCGAGAGGTGCACGTTTCCATCGCCTGCATGCCCGCAGCCGGCGATCCAGCTGATGTTCTCGTCTGCAATCTTTGCTACTCGTTCCATGAAAATTGGAACGCTCGCGCGCGGCACAACAATGTCGACAATGTCGTTTGCTCCGTTGGCCTTCGCCGCCCAGAAGGCCTTCTCTCGAGCCTCGATTAGGCGCTCACCTGCTGTCGAGGGGAGTACATAGACATCGATAGCGCCAAGTGCGCTGAGCAGTTCTGCGAGTTCCTCGACGTCTTCATTCAAGCGATCTGCGGTGCGCTGTTCTAGGACAACGACCAGATAAGCAAGTGCAGTGCTGCGGATCTCCTCAGGTATGCCGAGGTCGAGCCCAACAAACTCTGTAACCACCGACATTGTGAGCAGGTCTATGTACTCAAGGATGAGTGGCCCAACGCCTCGGTCGAGAATACGAGGTACCGCAGCGGTTACTTGCGTAAGGGTGTGGAAAGGAACCAGCATCGTTGCGCTGTGCTCAAGGCGCGGGTAGAGGCGAAGCGTTGCCTCTGTAACTATCGCGAGCGTTCCCTCCGAGCCAGTAATTAGTTGCGTTAGGTCATAGCCGGTTGTTGCTTTTACAAACTTCCCACCGGTTCGGATTATCTCGCCGTTTGCTAGCACTGCCTCAAGGCCAAGTACTTGGTGGCGTGTAACGCCGTACTTAACTGCGCGCATCCCGCCGGCATTGGTCGCGACATTCCCGCCAAGGCTTGCGCTCAACTCGCCGGGGAATACTGGGTATACAAGCCCGTACTCTTTTAGTGCAGCATCTAGTTGCTCGAGCGTTACTCCCGGTTGCACGGTGGCGGTGTGGTTCTCTGTATCAATCTCAAGGATCGCGTTCATCCGCTCAAAGGAGATGAGCACTCCATCTGGGCGCGGCACGCACGCTCCCGATAGGCCTGTCCCGCTTCCCCTAGCTGTTACTGCTATTGAGTGTGCATCTGAGAGACGAAGAATCTCTGCGGTATCTGAAGTGTTCTCTGGGAGTGCCACTACTCCGGGCATCACGGGCGAGACAGTTAGCGACTCGTCGTGTGTGTAATCCTCGGAGATCGCATTGCCTGTGAGTACTTGATCCGGGGCTAAATGAACTCGCAGATTCGCGATCAATGTCGTTAGCCGGTCGAATTGAGATCTGGTGTCTTCGCCCATGTCGTAACCGTAGCGCCCCGCAAGATGCTCGCCGAAGAGGCCAAAAATTGGTGCTAGCGAGAGGTGTCATTCAGAGTCGATTGCTGAGCGCCTCGGCATCCCTGAAAGCCCCCTCGAGACGCTCTAGCGAATGAGCATCACCGATCACTTCAACCGTTGCCCCACTCTCAAAAAGCAACTCGAGCAGGTCATTACGTGGGGTAACTGGGACTGCGCAGATAGTGGTGATGCTCTCAATCTCCACGATTGTCCCCTCTGCTCCAACGGCGGTGACCGAACCTTGATTGATTGAGGTAGCTCGATGCTCAGAGAGGAGCGTGACGCCAGAGGCCTCAAGGTCGGCAATCCAACGGAAGCGCCCTGGAAGCCCAAGTTCAATCGCAAATACCTGCGTCTCCTCGATCACGGTTACTTCGTGTCCACGCGAGCGGGCCAAGCGAGCGAGAGTTAACCCGGCCTTGCCGCCACCAAGAATCACAACAGGCCCATCGGGGAGGCGCAGTTCGCCCGATGCCCAGGGAGTTAAGTCGTCGAGTGTGAAGACATTCCCATTCTCCGCTCCAGGGATATCCGGGCGAGACCAGTCTGCTCCTGTTGCAAGAACAACTCGATCAAAGCCCTCTAGGTCTGGCGCTGCTGCCGGTCGACCGAGGCGTAACTCAACATTGCTGCGCCTTACTTGACCAATTAAGTAATTAAGCATCTTGGATAGGTGCTCGTCTGCGAGTGCGGCTAGTGAGAGCCGGCCACCGAGTTGTGTAGCGGCGTCTTGAACCGTCACAAAGTGGCCGCGCGAGGCCAAGCGCCAGGCGGCGTCCAATCCTGCAGGGCCAGCACCGATGATCAAGATGCGTTCCGAGTTCTGCGTCGTGAGCGATCTCGACACATCGGGTGACGCTTCACCCTCGCGCGCTGTTAATGGATTTGCGATACATGCAACATGGGTATTGAGAAAAATATTGCCTATACAGCGGTACTGATAGATGCAGGGGCGTACCTGATCGGGGATCCCGTCACGCAACTTGTTTGGGAGTTCGGGGTCGGCAAGGAGTCGCCTCCCCATGGCTACAAAATCAGCGGCCCCGGTAGCGAGAGCATGCTCGGCTAACTCGTCATCAAGATTTCCAACAGTGATGACTGGGACCGCTTCTTTAATGTGAGCTCGAACGGCCGCTGCTGCTGCGAGAAGTGCCCCGGGCATATGAGGCGTATGCGCGTCCGTTATTCCAGTAGCGATTGATGGGTCAGAGTATGCGCTCACATGTAGCGCATCGACGCCGGCCTCGACGAGGTTGGTCGCGAGGTATAGGGCATCTTCAATGGTCTCGTGTGGCTCGCGGTGGTGCTCGACTGAGTTGAATCGGCACCACATTGGGTACTCGGCCCCAACGCGCCTTCGGACACTGCGGATTGTCTCTAGAAGAAGGCGATCACGTTTATCGTGGGTTCCACCCCACTCGTCGTCACGCGTATTGGTTGATGGCGAGCGAAACGAATCAAGGAGGTAGCCGTGCCCGCCGTGTATCTCCACTGCGTCAACCCCTGCACGTTTGGCGCGTTCTGCGGCGGCAGAGAAAGCCTCGATCGCTGCGAGTAGGTCATCCTCTGTAGCGATATGAATGTCGACACGTGAAGTTGACTGCTGGAACGGTGCTGACATCGCATACTGCTCTTGAGGAGAGAGTGTGCGCGAGATGCGATCCGGGCCTTTATATGTAGGGGGAGCCGGCATCAAAAGAGGATTTCCGGTCTCTATTGCGTAGAGCGACTGCGGTCCGCCATGGGTGAGTTGTAATGCGATGCGAGCTCCGTGTGTTTGAACGCGCCGCGCAAGCTTGGAGATTCCTGCGATGTGCTCATCAGTATGCAGCGCAGTCTGATCGGCTGAGAAGGCTCCGCCTGGGTAAGCAACGGCCACGGAACCAACAATTATGAGTGCAGCGCCACCCCTGGCGCGCGCCTCGTAATAGTCGAGTTGGCGCTTCGAGACTGTGCCGTCGGAGTTAGCGAGCGCATCGCCCATCGGTGCCATGAGGATGCGATTACGCAGAGATAGGGCAGCAATCTGTCCCGGGGCCATGAGAAACGGATATGAACTCAAATCAGTACCATCATTTCTCAGGTCACGCATTTCTCAGGTCACGCATTTCTCAGGTCATTTCCCAGATCATTTCTCTGGTCATTTCTAAAATTTCTCTCTCAGCATTTCCCATTCTTGCTGCGGGTGTGAAACTCTACGGGAATGCTCTCAGGTTATGTCCACCCCAAGTTTGCCCCAGTCGCTGAGGAGCTGCGTCGATCGCTGGGCTACGGCAAGGGTGGAGCTGAGGCCGGCGGTGGTGCGGTTGCGATCTATCACCGCGGAGAGTTAGTCGCAGACATCTGGGGCGGAAAGCGAAATCTGGATGGAGCGGATTGGGAGGGCGATACCGTTGCGCTCTCGTTCTCAACTACCAAGGGCGTAGTTGCTACCGTCGCGCATCGTCTGGTTGACCAAGGGTTACTAGACGTTCATAGTGCTGTGGCCGATTATTGGCCCGAGTTCGGAACGCCCGATAAATCTGAGATCAAGGTCAGCCACCTTCTCGATCACTCTGCCGGGATGCATTCATTGCGCGGTGTCGTTGATGACGCGTTCGAATTGCTTGACTGGCAGAGAACGACTGAGGCTCTTGCTGCCGCCTCGCCTGCATGGAAGGCAGGGAGCAGGCACGGGTACCACGGCATCACATTTGGATTTCTCGTAGGCGAGTTGATCAAGCGTGTTACCGGTCTTACTGTCGACGAGGCCGTGCAACGCGAAGTAGTGGAGCCGCTTGGCCTCGACTCGATGAGCATAGGGTGGCCTGCGGAACGCGGCGGAGAGCGCGCAGACCTGATAATCCGACGCAGCCCTACTGAGCGTTTTGAGCCGGGGCTTGGGATGCTCGGGCGTATAAGTGTGCTGCGACCAACTGTCGAGGCGTTTGTTGTACCCCGCTTCACTGAGTTGATTGGGAGCGAATCTATTTACGATGCTGAGCTGCCCGCACTGAATGGCTGCTTCACGGCACGTGCGTTGGCCGGTATGTACTCGGTACTAGCGGATGGCGGGATAGGCCCGAATGGCGAGTATTTAAGCGCTGGGACGCTGAAGAGCGCCACAACAATTCAAGAACTGCGAATGCGCCCTGATGCAGTAGTTGGTTTCCCGATGCGCTGGCGTCTCGGATATCACATGGCCGCTACTAGCCGGGGAATCTTGCCTGGAGGGTTTGGGCACTTCGGCTTCGGAGGATCTGGAGCTTGGGCAGACCCGCTCCATGAGCTCTCGGTTGCCTTTACGTGTAACCGAGTCGCCGGCACTCCGTTTGCAGATATGAGGATGCTTCGGATCGGTGCAGAGGCAGTGCGCTGCGCGTCGCGACACTGAGCGCTACTTAAGAGATAGTAATTATTCGTAACTCTTGTTTCAGGATGATGCGAGTAAAGCAAGCATGGTGCGATTAACGACGCTCTCTACTTGTTCTGATGAGAGTCCTTCTACGATCGTAAGGAACTCAATCGACTCGAATGAGCAGGCGAGTTGCAGGGCGCTTACAAGTTCATTCGCGTCAGCCTCGCCTCTACTAACTAGTTCGTTCTCAAACTGTTCAGTCATCTGGATGCGATGGAGATCACGGCGGCTCCGCACAACACTTCTGAGTTTGGTGGATTGTTCGAATAGGTGCCGACTGCCGCGAACAATTGGTGCGGTCTCTACATAGATTCGCATGCGTTGAGAGACCAGCGCGGAGCAGCGCTCTTCGCGTGTGCCCGACGCATCTGGCGCCTCATGAAGATCGCCGATGCGCTCCCATTGCTGGGCGACTGCAATCTCAATGAGGGAGTCAATATCCTCGAAGAGGCGAAATACTGTTCGAACGGATACGCCTGCGCGCTCTGCCACAGCGGCTGCGCTCGGCCTCCCCGCGTTCTCTCGGTATAGGTCGAGGAGCGCCTCAACTACGAGATCGTGGCTTCGCTGAGATCGTGCCCGTCGGCCGTCAACCGACTCGACTGAGGGATCCCCAATCTCCGAGGAGGAGATATCAATAATCTGCTTCGCTGCCGCCTGAGTCTCCATGGCCGTGAGAATAGATAATTGCAGTCTGAGTGTCAATATCTATTGACACTCATATGCCAAGTTCTCTACGCTCCATGGCGATGCCAACTCGAAGGTCCCACGTCATTGTTAAAGGAGCCCCCGATGAAGTCTGGGGGCTCGTTCGCGACCCGCTCGGCTGGAACCCTTGGTTCCCTGAGATGGGGGAGTCGAGCATGGAGGGCGATCTCCGGACCATCACGCTTCCGTCGGGCCTCTCGATTGTGGAGCAGATCACGACAGTCGATGATGAGCTGCGCCGCTTTCAATACCGCATCGTTGAGAACTTCGTAATTAAAGATCACCTGAGCACGATCGATGTCTTCGATCTGGGCGACGGTAAATCCTTAGTCTCATACTCACTTGAGATTCAGCCCGATGCGATGGCAATCATGCTCGGGTATGTAACCGGCCAAGCGCTTCTTCACCTGCGCGACATCTTCGAAGGAAAATAACTATGGGCCGCAGAATTCTCTTTGTCACCACCGACCAGCAGCGTTACGACGGGCTCGGTTGCAACGGTGGTCAGGTCGCCGCTACACCAGTGATCGATGGAATCGCTGCAAGTGGTGTCAGGTTTGAGCGCGCGCACCCGCAGAACGTTGTATGTATGCCGTCGCGCTCGACAATTATTACAGGGCAGCATGTTCATACTCACGGTGTCTGGATGAATGGTGTTCCACTCCCGATCGATGCACCGAGTGTTGCGCGCTACTTGAGAGAAGAGGGTGGATATAGAACGGCGCTCCTAGGTAAGGCTCACTTCGAGCCGTTATTGGATCCGTTCCTGCAGTTCAAAGAGAACCAAATTGCATTGAATGACAGTTTCGGTCCAATTCGTGGATTCGAACATGCGGAGTTTGCAACACATGCGCCGCGCGGTTATTCGCACTACTCACAGTGGATTGCAAAGAATCACCCTGACGTCGCAAATGGTTTCTATCCGGTCCTCAACTTCAGCCTTGAAGTAAACGAGGCAGGAGGAGGAGAGACAGGTGCTCCGCAGGTCTCAACGAACCCTGTCCCGAAGGATCAATACCAGACCGATTGGGTAGCTGATCGCACGATTGCATGGCTCGACTCGCTCGATGCAGAGGACGATTTCTTCTGCTGGATGTCTTTCCCTGATCCTCATCACCCTTGGGACCCGCCCGCTTCAGAGATTGGGCGCGTCAACTGGCGTGACCTTGATCTTCCTCCTGGCTACCCACAGGATCGTGCAGAGCGCGAGGCGATTCTCGATGCGAAACCGATTCACTGGCGACGCTGGTACGACGGAACTCTCGTATCCAATTACGAGGCGCCGCGCGATTGGGTCCCTGCAACTCTGACCCCGGACCAGATTCTTGAGATCAATGCCCGTGTCCATGTCAAGAACATGCTTATCGACGAGGCCCTTGGGCGTGTCATGGCGCTCATTGAATCGCGTGGCTGGACCGACTCGACTGATGTCATCTTCACTACCGATCACGGCGAGTTCCAAGGTGATTACGGCCTGTTGTTCAAAGGTCCATACCACGTCGATTCCCTTATGCGCCTCCCGATGATCTGGCGTCCGGCAAAGAACGCGGGGGCAGTGCCTGCGGTAGTAAAGGCACCAGTTGGTTTGATCGATCTTGCACCGACGTTCTGCGAGATCGCCGGCCTGCCTGTCCCAGAGTGGATGGAGGGAAAGCCGCTTCCACAATCGGATGCGGCCGCAGATGAGCAAGGGCGCGAACGCGTACTTACCGTATGGGACAGCGTGCACCCCAACGGCACCCGGATCCACCTCCGCACTATCTACCGAGACGGCTGGACCTGCACCTCGGCCCTGCCGGGGACTGTCCATGACGGAACCGAGGGCGAGCTCTACTGCCACGCCGACGACCCTCTACAGCGCGTGAATCGTTGGGACGACCCATCGGTTCGGGCACTACGTGATGACCTTGTCGCCGACTGCTTTGAGAACCTGCCCACGTGGGGCGAGCCTCATATGCAGATAGCAGCCCCCGTCTAATCCCCAAACCCCCGAACTTCGGGTAGTTATTGTCGCTATAGCGACAATAACTACCCGAAGTTCGGGAAGAATCATGGGTAACCTGCGCAGCATGGCTGATCTTGTTATTCGTAACGGCTCGATTATTGACGGCACAGGCGCTCCTTCTTATATAGGGGACATCGCAATTGAGGGAGACCGGATAGTCGGTGTCGGATCGGTTGGCGACCTCTCCACGACGGGAGCGCGAGTCATTGACGCTGATGGGCTCATCGTCACTCCAGGGTTCGTTGATATTCACACTCACTACGACGGCCAAATCACATGGGACCCGATGGTTGCTCCCTCGTCTGTTCACGGTGTAACGACGATCGCTGTCGGGAATTGCGGTGTTGGGTTCGCCCCTGCCAAGCCTGATAGCCACGAATGGTTGATCGGCCTACTTGAGGGTGTTGAGGACATCCCTGGTACTGCACTTGCTGAGGGCCTCACCTGGGACTGGGAGAGTTTCCCTGAGTACCTCGACTCGATCGAGGCGAAGCCGCACACAGTTGATGTTGCATCCCATGTTCCGCACTCAGCGTTACGCACATTTGTGATGGGGGAGCGAGGAGCTCTTCATACCGAGGCGCCGAGTGATGATGAACTCGCTCAGATGGCGATGCTTCTTGGAGAGGCCCTGGATGCAGGTGCAATTGGTTTTGCTACATCGCGAACAGAGATTCACCGAACGAATACCGGTGCATTTATTCCTACGCTCACCTCTTCTGAGAGGGAGTTGATGGCGTTTGCAGAGGTGATGCGTGGTCGACCGTGGGGCGTTACACAGCTCATATCCGATTGTTACCTCACTACCGACGAAGATTTTGCTCGCACCGAGATGGACCTGATCGAGGAGTTCGCACGCGTCTCAGCACGCCCGCTCTCGTTTACTGTTCAGCAGCCTTATCACGCTCCTGAGCGGTGGCGTTACCTCTTCGATCGCGTTGCAGATGCGCGCTCGCGCGGGATCGATATAAAGCCCCAAGTTGCGACACGCCCTATTGGAGTGCTTGAGGGGTTGGAGGCAACGGCCAATCCGTTCTTGTTCTGCCCATCCTTTGGAGCCATTGCACAGTTTCCACTTGACGAGAAAGTATCTGCGCTTCGAGACCCGGCCCTACGTGCACGCCTCATGATCGAGCACGCAGAGTTAATGGCCGCAGTACCCGAAGGACTTCTTCGTCAACTCTCCGGCGGATTCGATGTCATGTTCAGGCTGAGCGACCCCGTCGATTATGAACTCGATGCAGGGGACTCGCTTGCTGCGGAGGCAAGCCGCCGTGGTCTCGAGGCTGTTGATCTTGCATACGACACTCTGCTTGAGGATGGCGGCAAGAGACTTATCTACATACCGCTCTTTAATTTCGCTCACCACAACTTTGATGACATTGCAGAGATGATTTCATCGCCAAATGCGTTGTTCGGTCTCTCCGATGCTGGTGCGCACTGCGGTGCAATCTGTGATGCATCAGCGACTACCTCGTCGCTCGTCGTATGGGCGAGAGATCGTCGCCACGGCGAGCGTCTCCCAATTGAGTCGTTGGTACACGGACATACCCAGCGCGGCGCTGCACACATGGGGTGGATGGATCGAGGCGTTATTGCACCTGGATACCTTGCTGACATAAATGTGATTGACCTTGAGGCCCTAGCGTGTCGCCCTCCACGCATCGTGCACGATCTCCCCGCTGGCGGGCGTCGCCTAGTTCAGGATGCCGCTGGATACCGAGCGACCATTAAGAGCGGTGCAATTACTTTTGAGAACGGCGAACACACCGGAGAATTACCAGGCACCCTGCTTCGTGGAGCGCGCTCCCTAACCGCGTAGATTCTCACTGAGAATTGAGGCGCGAGCATTAGCAGCAGTGCCTAGGCAAGTTTAGATTTTGATTAACGAGAGGGTAAGAGATGACGCAGGACGGTAAAGGACTCCTCTCGGGGGTTCGCATTATTGAGGTATCGATGCTCGGCCCGGCAGCTATTACTACGGCCCTCGCCGACCTCGGAGCAGACGTAGTTAAGGTTGAGCCGCCGCAGGGCGACTACGTGCGCCGAATGACATGGCCGATTGTTGAGGGTGTTTCATTGATGCACCTGCACGTAAACCGCGGAAAGCGAAGCATCACCATTGATCTGCGTACTGAAGAAGGCGTAGCGCTATTTCTAGATCTAATTCGTGAGGCAGATGTAGTTATTGAGGCAATGCGCCCCGGCGGTCTGGCTCGGCGTGGCCTTACCTTCGAGCGTATGACCGAGATCAACCCACGCCTCGTGCAGTGCACAATCTCTGGTTATGGAATGACTGGCCCTTACGAAACGCTTGCGAGTCATGGGATCGCTTATGACGCATGGGCTGGGATCTTCGAGCCCGAGATTGATGAGAATGGGTTCCCGAGTATCCCCAACCATGTCTCGATTGGCATCAACGCCGCTCCTTTGTTTGGAGGAATCGCGATTCTCGCTGCGGTGATTCGTGCGCGTGAGACGGGCACCGGAACCATGATGGAGATGGCGCAATCAGATGCGGCAGCCGCCTTTGACTGGTACCGAAGTGAAACCTTTAGGGCATACGAACGCCCCGAGACAGAGGTAACCGGAAACGCGTCAGATAACTATGAGCGTCGTGCGCCTGCGATAGCTGGAATGCGCGGCGGCGTTCGGTATCAGGTCTACGCCTCGGCCGATGGGTTCGTACTCTTCATGGCCTCGGAGCAGCATTTCTGGAAGAAGTTCTGCGAGGCCCTGGGTCGCAGCGAAATGTTTGATAAGTGGCCAGGCTCTGAGTATGGCGATCATGCACGTGGCAACAATGAGATGCGCGCGGAGCTCACTGCAATATTTGCAGGCCGCACAACCGCAGAGTGGGTTGATTTTGGGGTCGAGGTCGATGTGCCGCTCGCTCCGGTAAATACACCGAAGACCCTGCCGCAGGACCCACAGTTTCGCTCGCGCATTGAGTGGATACCTAGCGAACAACTAGGTGCAGAGCAGCTGCCGTTCCCGGTATTCATATCTGGCGATGATTATCGGCCGATTACGAAGGCACCCGAGGTTGGTGAGCACTCTGATGAGGTGCTTCGCGATGTACTTGGCTTGGATGCAGCAGCAATTGCACAGATGCGTGAGTCCGGAGCACTCGGCTAACTAAAGAGTGACTGACCTAAATACTCGCCACGCTTTGCTCCAGGGAGTATCGCAAAAATTGAGCTGCCGACATGCGTGATGTAGTCGCTCAGAGCATCATGCTCTGAGAGGCGTTGCTGGATAGCCACAAACTGTCTCTGTGGGTTGTTCCCGAAGCCTAGGAAAACTAAGCCGGCATCGAGTGATCCGTCGGGTAATACTCCTGCGCTGTAATTAAAGGCTCTGCGAAGTATCCGCGCGCCGTCATTCTTCTCTGGCGAGGCTTGAACTACATGCGCTGCTGCTGGTCTGCTTTTATTATCAAGCCTTGCTCCAGTCGAGCGCACTCTACCGATTACTTCTTGCTGCTCCTCTAGTACCTCAGCATCCCACTTGGTGAGGTCTGTACGTATACGTCTTGCAACCAAATAAGTACCGTTACGCATCCATGCTTGATCGCCGCTATTTACCCAGACGACACTCTCTAAATCTGCTCCGCTCGGATTGACTATGCCGTCGTGGAATCCGAGAAGGTTGCGTGGTGGACGCGCGCTGCTTGTGTTTGAGGTTCCTAGAAACCCACTCTGCATCCAGCGCAGTTTTACAAATGCAGTGGATCGTGCGGCAAGTGCATGTATTGCGTGGAAGGCAACTTGCTCGTCATCTGCGCATGCCTGCACCACCAAGTCGCCACCACTCCACTGCGCTTCTAAGGCGTCTCCCTTGAAAGCAGGTAGATCGATTAGGTTGCTGGGGCGTTTAGATGCGAGGCCAAACCTGTCCTGCTCAGGAGTTCCAAAGAGGGATGCGCCGACCCCGAGTGTGATTGTCAGAGCAGATGGAGCAAGGCCCATAGCCTCGCCAGGGTCATTGGGGAGACGCGTCGTGTTGAGAGACGGCCCAGCGGGTAACCCACGGGTCATGCGCGAAGCCGCGAGGCTCCATGACTCGAGGAGTGCTTGTAGTGCTGCACGATCAGGTGCTGTTACATCGAATGCTGCAACTACCGCGTGGCTTGGTGCGGGGTTTGCAATGCCTGCTTGATGCTCGCCATGAAAACTAATGATGCTCTGTGAGGGGAGTGGCGAGGCCCCAACTGCTTCAGCATTGATGCCAGCAACGCTTGAAGCCCCAAGGCCACCGACTGCGCCGACTGCTCCAGCGGCACCGAGAGCGCCGAGTAGTCGCCTGCGCGTGATGTGAGACGCGCCAGTGTCATCTTGTGGACTGTTCTCGTCTCGCTCTGGGCTCACGGTTTTCAGCCCCAGTAAGTGCCGTCGAGCATTCGCTGCATTGCTGCTCGATGGTAGATGACCTCATCAGGGTCTTCGGGCCAGACAGCCTGCCCGAAGCCGACGGAGCGTTCATGCACGCGACTCATCACGATGGCATGTCTAAGTGCGGCGTAGACCTCAAAGAACTCGAGATTCTCTAACGGCACTCCTGCCGCAGCCTCGTAGTAGCCGCGCACTTTGTCACGGTGTAGGAAATCTGGGAGACCGGGGAGCCCGAGGCTTGTTGTGATTTCTTGGAAGAAGACATGGATGAAGATCATCCAGCCCACGTCGAGCGCACGCGGTGCAAGCCCAGCCATCTCCCAGTCAAAGACGGCAGCAGGCTCAAAACCGTCATACATAACGTTTCCGATTCGCGCATCACCCCACGAGACAACTGTCTCGCCTTCATCCTCGGGCCAGTGCTCCTCAAGCCATGCAAAACCGTCGTCGATCAATCGGTGCGTTCGGCCATTCTGAACCCACTTGTAATACTGGCGCTGGTGCTCTACGTGTCGACGTAGATGGGTATCGCCGGGTACGTCATACTCAAGGAAAGCAAGATCAGCGTTACTTGGATTTAGTGTGTGCAGCTCCGCGATGCTCTCCGCTGTTGTCCGCTCAATCGTTGCTCGCTGCTCCGGTGTCGCCTCAAGAACCCAACCATCCATTGTGTAGGGGGGGATATCAGGGGGTACGCGGCCATCGACGCGATCCATTATGAAGAACGTGCCGCCTAGAAGCGCAGGGTCTGTCTCAAGCCAACGCGTGCGTGGAACGCGAACCTTCGTGCGCTGCCCTGCGAGGGTAATAACTCGGAACTGCATCTCAAGGTCGTAGACAGGGAATACGGGGGTGTCATGGGAGTCAGGTTCTACGCGCGCCACTAGGCGTTCGTTGTGTGCCCCCTCGGCGTCGCTCCATGAAGCATCGAATAGGAGCGTCTCGCTAGACATCCCATTCGAGCCTGGGCTTGTAATCTCGCCAACGGTTATATCGGTGGCATCGCTTAGGCGAGTGGCGAGCCATGACTGCATCTGAGTCCGTAGCGCCTCCGGGTTGCGACTCGACTTCTCGGGGGTCGACTCAAATGACTCTGAGTCTGGGATCGTGATCTTTGGTTCTTCAGCCATGGGGAGGAGTCTCGCCGATAGATGTGCATTGAGTCAGGTCAGAGACGGGGTACTCGCTCTTTTTCTCTCTGGACGCGCGCTTGATACGGGCTGGATATATGTAGATATTGGAGGTTCATGGGTATCTATTGAGATAAGAGCTGCGCGGCTTCGGTATGGGTGGCATCATGGGCTCCCCCAAACAGGAGCGGCAACATGAGCAACTCGCCCGAAATCTCGACGCAGGCCTCGACCAATGAGCAGCTGCCCACACGCCCGGGTACTTGGGAGAGTCATCACGCAATTACAGGGTTGATGTACCGCTACACGGAGCGCATTGATGCTGGAGACTTTGAGGGCCTAGGCGCCATCTTCGCTGATGCTGCAATTACTGCTGACGGCACTGATATTGAGGTTCGCGGGGCCGAGGCGGTTGCCGATTACTACCGCTCAATGAATGTTGTGCACGCTGATGGCACACTGCGCACTCGCCACATGGCCGTCAATGTAATTACCGATATTGATGAGGATGCAGGTACCGCAACTGCGCGATCTGGCTTTGTGGTGCTTCAGCAGACGCCTGCATTACCACTTCAGCCCATTGTGACAGGCCGATACCGCGATCGCTTCACGCGAGTTGATGGCGTGTGGCGATTTACGCAGCGCCACATGATGGTTGATCATGTGGGCGATGTAAGCGAGCACTTGAGTTTCGATCTCGCAGCGTTTATAGAGGGCGCTTAATCACTCTCGTTTTCGCGGCGCATATGCAGTTCGTGAGGGTTTAGGCCTCTACGCGCATTAGATCGTCGGCGAGCAGGATTGTTCCGCTGAAGTGCTCCTGAGCCATTGCGATCCACTCGCCCTCGGTGCCGGGCTGCGGTGCCGGTACTGGGTGGGTGAGGATCAGAGTCTTGACGTTGTTCTTCGCAGCGGTCTGGGCAGCTTGAGATACCGAGGAGTGGTAATCGAGGATGTCGAGCAGGCGCGGAATCGGGATGTTCTTAACAATGTCATCGCGGATAACTGTCTGCACGTAGAGGTCGGCATCTTTACAGAGACGGTCGAGCCCTTCGCAGGGGACAGTGTCGCCGGCGATCGCAACTACCTTGCCCTCTGACTCAACGCGGTACCCAACGGTTGGGTGCACCGGTGCGTGGTCGGTTGGGAATGCAAAGATTTTGATGCCCTCGGCCTCATAGGCCAGGCCGTCGCTTACCTCGGTTACCTCGCAGATTGGCTCCCATGTGAGGTCGGCGTGGTGGTGGACTCGGTAGGAGATGTCGTCCTCAAGTGTCGCGAGGGTGCGGTCAATGAATCGCTGTGTGCCGAGAGGGCCAACGATGATTGTTGGGGTTGGTACGAATGAGTTGATCCACTTGGTTGTGATTACATCGTTTACATCTGTTGTGTGGTCACTATGCAGGTGGGTGAGGAGCATCGCGTTGATCATCGCGGGTGCAACCATCGCGCCGGCGCAGCGCATCAAGACTCCGCGGCCAGCATCGAAGAGGAGGTTCTGCCCCGCAGTCTGAACCAGCGTGGCAGGGCCAGCGCGATTTGGGTCGGGCATCGGCGAACCGGTTCCAAGTGTGGTTACAAACATTTGTGCTCCTCTAATGGGTAGATAATCGTGAGTAACTCTGTGCGCTGGATTTGGTCGCTGGCCTGTTCGATGCGTTCAGAAGTTGCGTGCTGTTTGAACTATGCGGTTCTTTACGTGATGAAGTTGTGGATTATTTCGACGAGCTGATCGGGTGCATCTTCTTGGATGAAGTGGTTAGCGCCCTCAATCTCAATGTGGTTGAGGCCCTTTGCTCCAGGTACGAGTTCCTGGAAACGTAGGTGCGATTTGGGCTTATACGCGACCATATCGGCAGTGCCGAAGACTGTGAGGAATGGTTTTGTCCATGTCTTTAGGTACTCCCAGGTCTCGATGCACATCGGCACACCGGGGTTATCTGGCTGAACCGGGATGAGCACAGGGAAGCGCAGTGCGCTCGCCTGGTAGGTGCCGTCGGGGAATGGAGCGTCGTAGGCCGCGGCCTCAGCCTCTGAGAGGGTGCGTGTTACGCCGCTCGTGATGAGAGATGAGATGGGGAGTTCACTAACGGACTGGCTATACGCAAGCCAGTCGCGCATGAACTTGTTCTCGCCCTCGCCGACCGGCACTCCCGTGTTGGATGCGATTACACGCGCAAAACGATCGCCTACATAAGGCAGAGCACAGAGGCCAATGATGCCGCCCCAGTCTTGGACGTAGAGGGTTGCGTTCTGTAGATCAACCGCTGCCATCCACTGGCGAACCCAATCGACATGGGATGCGAGCGTGTAGTCGGTGCGCTCGGTTGGTTTATCGGAGCGGCCAAGGCCCATTAGATCGAGTGCGAGTACGCGATGCCCACGCGCAACGAGTCCTCGAACCATGTGGCGGTGCAGGTATGACCAAGATGGGTTTCCGTGCATGAGCAGAATCGGCGCTGCGTCACGGGGGCCTTCGGCTATGTAGTGAAAGCGCAGTGCGGTTCCGTCCTCGGCTGTGACCTCGGCGTAGTGGGGCTCGAAGTCGTAGTCGGGGAGGCCTACAAAGCGCTCATCTGGGGTGCGGAGTACCTGCATCGTTTTTGGCATCCTTTTCTAGCCTGTTTATTTGTTGGATTGTTTTTGGATTCTTTAGGGCGTTGCTGCTTTGAAGCTTGTTCCTAGTGCGTGTTGCTAGATCTTTACTACCGACTCCACAATGCGCTCAATAAATGGCCTGCCGAGCACGGTGATGACCTGCTCCTCAATGCCCTCAACGTCTGTGAGCGCTGCGATTGCCTCAGGGGTAGCGCGGTCGAAGCGAACGTGGTCCCAGCGACGCTTGTCTCCCACGATTACTCCCTCAACCTCAAAGTGAGCGACCGGTGTAACTCCCTCGGGGTCTGCTCCTGCCTGAGTGGTGCCTTCAGTGAATCGCATTACGCGCATCACTAGTTCACCATCTTCTTTGGAGGCCTCTGATGTTGAGAGTGGCTGGCAGCCCATAACGATTGTGAACTCCATGCCGGCTTCTTTGTGCTCGTGGGCATCCTTGAAGTCGTCGCGCTCCTGCATCTCAAAGAATGAAGCGCGAGTTGGGTAACGAACAATTGCGATGCGGTCCCAGTCCGGCTCGCCGTTTGGCTGAGCAGTGACATTTGCGAGTAGCGATGGCAAGGCGCCGACTGCTGCTAGCGGCCCGATGGGTGCGTATGCGTCGTCTGCCTCAGCACCTGTGATGCTGCTCTCACGGCCATCGGCGTACTGAGCAACCTCGTGGTACTTCATAAGGTTGAGCGCCCAGAAGGGACCATCCTCCTCAGCGGGGAGGTGCAGCCAACGACCGACGAGCTCGAAGTTGATGGTTCCGTACTTGGGGTTTGAAGTTGACATGCTGAGCCTCTTCTTAAATCCAGTGCCGGACTCTCCGGCAAGTTTTGTCATTCTGACTGCCAGAACATCGCAGCGCAAGCGCAACCCCTCATTTCGCCAGATTTTCGCCCTGCTAACAGGCCCGCGGGTCACCCTGTCTCCTTTAGGTCCGGTGGTGCTCGCCATGCCCACCGAGTATCGCCGTCACCCCCAGGCGCAGCGATCTTGATGAGTCTGTATCCGTCATGAGTTTTTTGAAGGTGGTGTCGCTTACAGAGCC
>JBAWWI010000041.1:0-17379 GCA_037146835.1 Actinomycetes bacterium
CAAGTTGATTGGTTTGGAATCACTCGGCGTAACGCGCGCTCGGTGCAGACCACTATCGGATGGATTTTCTGGGATCCAGGAGCCGTCGCTCGTTATGAGGCGCTTGGCCTTCCGGGCCCCCTTGGCTACATAGCGTCTCGCTGCGCTCCGCTTGCTTCCGCCGGCCCGAACGCTGTTATTGGTGCGTTCGGCTCTGTTAGCCCAGACGGAATCCGTATCGCATTTGAAATGATAAAGCAGAACGGCGCATCGTTTAATGATTTCTGGCATGCGCGCGATGAAGCGGTTGTAGAGGGGCTTCATACGTATGCCCCGGCAATCGTCGAGCCGCTGATTGAGCTTGCACCGCATTTGTGGAGCGCTGTTGAAGCGCTTCCAATGGTTGGGCGCACCTTTTTTGGCGCCCACTTAGCAATTGATCGCCCGACCGATCCGTTGCTCTCAGGTTGGCATGCGATGAACTGCATTCGGGAGTGGCGCGGTGATACTCATTGGGCACTTGTTGCCGCCGCTGGTCTCAATGGACCTGAGGTCACGATTCTCCACAACGCGTATATGAATTACGAAGGCGATTGGCTAGCGATCTCTCGTGGGATAGCGCCTGCAGTGATCGATGCTGGCTGGGCTTCCCTCGAGACGAGAAGGCTTGCGCATAACCGCGCGGTTACACCCGAGGGCCTCGCATTGCGTGAGCACCTAGAGGATGAGACCGATCGCCTAACTACGCAGGTGTGGCAGCTGCTAGGTGAAGAACGATCGAATTGGTTTGCAGAGGTATTCGAGCCGCCGTGTGAATTGCTCCTAGCTCGAGTCGATGAAACTGCCGGACCGAATTACCAGCCAGCATCACGTATTAGGCCCCAGCGCTCACTCGATTGATCGTTAGAGCTTGACAGCTTCGCGGTGTACCCGTTGGCGCCACTCAACAGTCTCGATGGCAACGAGTAGAAGAACGCCTAGCCCGATGCATAGCAATAGTGTCAGCACTCCGAGAGGCTGAAGATGGAACACTTCTCGCAGGAATGGCGTGTAGAGCGCTGTGACTTGCGCGATGCATACGAACCCGGCGACTAGGAGCAGAGTCGGATTTCCCTTCCAATCGAGGCGGTGGAGGGGCAGCCTCGTGGAGCGGTTACCGATTGCTTGGAATACCTGCATGAATGCGATAGCGGTAAAGATCACGCTCTGGAAATAAGGAGCATCGCCACCGCTAGTCGATCCAATTCCGTGGTAGCCCGCTCCTAACAGGAGCGCTCCGACTCCGATAGCAACTCCAACCCAGATAGTTCGAGCCCCCCAACCATCTGACCAGATACTGCTACCCGGGTCTACAGGCTTGCGCATCATTACATCTGGCTCGGCTTGCTCTGTGCCCATCGCGAGCCCAAGCAATCCGTCGGTCATGAGGTTTAGCCAAAGCAACTGAAGTGGCATCAAAGCGATTGAGTCTTTAGTTGCGCCGGTAATGATCAGCATCACTAGTGGCCAGAGAAGTAGCACCAATACTTTTCCGATGTTGCCACCGAGTGAGTAGTTTACGAAGCGACGAAGGTTGTCATAGATGACACGCCCTTCCTCGACAGATGAAACAATGGTTGCAAAGTTGTCGTCACGAAGCACGATGTCCGCAGCCTCTTTTGATACATCCGTGCCTGTGATGCCCATTGCAACACCGATATCGGCTTGTCGAAGGGCCGGCGCATCATTCACGCCGTCGCCCGTCATCGCTACAACTTCACCCTGGGCTCGAAGTGCCCGCACGATGCGGAGTTTGTGCTCCGGAGATACTCGTGCGAATACAGACGTGGTCTTAACCGCAAGCGCGAGTTGATCGTCGTCCATTTCCTCTATCTCGCGCCCTGTTACTGGATGGGTGTGGTCATCCGTTCCTACGATCCCTAGCTCACGCGCGATTGCGCGCGCAGTTAGCGGGTGATCGCCTGTGATCATGACGACACGAATACCAGCGTCGTTACAGGTTGCTATTGCGGTTCTAGCCTCGGGGCGCGGCGGGTCAATTATCCCTAGAAGCCCGATCAACGTAAGGCGATCTTCTATCTCGTCATGTATGCCATCGATATCAATCACCCGGTATGCAACGCCGAGCACTCGCACGCCGTCGGCTGCAAGGTTGTCATTGGCAAGGTTGATCCTGTCGCGCTCTTCAGGCGTGATTGGTTCTGCCTTGCCGTGAAGCCAGACATGGGTAGTGAGGGGGAGAAGCCCATCAATTGCACCCTTTACGAATGCAACTGTCGCACCTTCTTCGATGAGGGCTAGGCCAGCACGTCTCTCTAACGGCAGTGGGCCGTGAACCGTGCTCATGCGCTTGCGCTCAGAGTCGAAGGGGAGCTCTCCTGCGCGGGGTGCATTGATACGTAGTGTTGCAACATCAATCCCGGCTTCGTGTGCTGCAACCAGGAGGGCAGTCTCGGTCGGGTCGCCGATTGTTGTGACATCCCCATCCTCAGTCACACGAAGGTCGGCGTCGTTACAGAGAGCGCCAGCCGTTAGTGCAAGTAGAGCGGTGGGGTGTTGCCCAGTTATGTCCTCAAGCTCCCCGAGAACTTGTCTATGCCCAGAGCCTTCGAGCACTGTGACGGTCATGCGATTCTGGGTAAGTGTGCCGGTCTTGTCTGAGCAGATAACCGTGACTGAACCAAGAGTCTCGACCGCAGGGAGTCTGCGAACGAGAGCATTGCGTTTGAGCATTCGCTGCGAACCAATTGCAAGGGTAAGAGTCACCACTGCAGGTAGGCCCTCTGGTATCACTGCTACTGCGGCACTTATTGCCGTGAGTATGAGGTCGCCCCAAGACTCTCCGCCTAGGCGTCCAATGATGATGAGGATCACTGCAACGACGAGCCCAGCAGCCGCTAATTGCTTTCCTACTCGGTCGAGTCGAAGTTGCAGCGGTGTCTGACCAGCCTCAACGCTCTGAATGAGATCTGCAATCTTGCCCAACTCTGTCGACATTCCGGTGGACGTAACTACCCCGAGACCGCGCCCAAAGGTGACTTGAGTACCCGAGAAGGCAAGGTTCAAACGATCTCCGAGTGGAGCGCCTTGATCCTCAATCAGTTCGCAGTGTTTCTCGGTCGGGTGTGACTCGCCGGTTAGTGCGGCCTCTTCGATCCTCAAGTTGATCGACTCAATGAGTCTGAGGTCTGCGGGCACGACGTTTCCTGATTCGAGAAGGACAATGTCGCCGGGTACTAATTCAGCCGCCGAGATCTCCGCTATTACAGAGTCTCTAAATACACGGACCACGGGTACGGCGAGTCGTCGCAGTGCTGCTATCGCATGCTCGGCCCGGTACTCCTGAATAAACCCAAGTATTGAGAAGAGAACAACAATGGCGCCTATCGCTCCGGCCTCGAAGTACTTGCCGATAAAGAGCGAGAGAACAGCTGCGCCGATCAACAGCAGAACCATGAACGCGGTGACCTGCTCCCAGAGAATGCGAGCAGCGGGCTTCGTGCCGCGATCAATCAGTTCGTTGGGGCCGTAGTGGTGGAGGCGTGCCGCGGCTTCATTAGACGAGAGGCCAGTCTTTGAGGTATTGAGTTCGGAGAGAGTTCGCTCGGCATTAATCGAATGCCACATCGTGGAGGGAATCGTTGCTGTGGTGGTCTTGGTTTTCTTGGGCATAGGGCGGACTCCTCGGTGGCGATGCATGCATCGACAACGAAGGTCTCTCCCACCACGATTGGCTCGTGGTGACCGGTACCGGGTCGATGTGGGACCGACCGTACTGACGGCGCCGATACTTGAGGGATACTCCCCTTCACGTCTTCTTTGACCTAGATCCAAGAAGACAGAGCAGACCCTACTCCGGGTTCAATAGGTATGAAACCTCAAGGTCGCGAACTGTGACTCAAATTACTTGCGGATCATTCCGAGGCGATCCAAGAACCGTGCGCCCCAAAGGGAATGCGGCGAGGGAGCACAACTTGAGCAACTGGCTCGGACTCAAAGTTTTGAGCCTCGATGATGTTGAGGGTGGTCTCGTCGCTTGAGTCATCATGCGACAAACAAATAATCCAGCCCTCATCCTCGGCTGCATCTGGGCTCGTTGGCACAAAGATGGGCTCAAAGGCGTTGGCTTCGTCGCCCCCGAAGGAGTGAGTCTCGACTCCTCCGGTCTGCATGTCGTACTTATAGATCTCACCAAGGAACCCTGGAGATGCACCCTCCATGAGTCCAGCGATGTATCCGTAGCGGCTTGGGAGCCCAACTAGGCGATCGTCTACACGCGGGAAATCACCAGTGCGATCATCGAGCTGAGTCTCAGTCGCTTTACCTGTCTTTAAATTGAGATTCCATTGCCAAGGAGTGGACTGGTCTCCGATGTCGTTCATTCCATGCTCCATGATGGATGAAGCACGGCACACCTGCAGGATTATCTCGTCGCCCTGCTCGTAGGCATTGATTGAGTGAAAGACAGTGCAGGCCTCAACATCAAACCACCGAACATCTGCGTTAGACCCGGTGTGCGGCATTACTCCAATGCGCCCGCCGAGATCGCGCTGGAATCTGAATCCGCCCTTCTCCATAGAGAAGACAATCGGAAGGTCAAAGAAGAGCGCGTAGTTCTCGGTAATCGCAAAGTCGTGCATCATCACCGGCCGGGGAATCTCAATTACCTCACTCTGGACGAGAACGCCATTTGCGTCGGCGCGGTGGTAGGTGAGATATGGCTCATTTAAGAATTGATACCCAAAGAAGAGAAGTTCGCCAGTCTTTTGAGCAACCTTCGGGTGTGCGGTCATCGGAGTCTTGAGGCGACCATCGAAGTCAACACATCCGAGTGTGTTGAGCTCGATATCCATCTCCCACGGGAAGTGCGCCTCCTCGAGAGCGAGTATGCGGCCAGCATGTTTGATGATGCTCGTGTTAGCAGGGGAGAGGGTTAGGTCCGCGATCCCCTCCATCATGTCCATGTCTTGATCTACATATGGAGTGTGCACATAACGATTGCGGTACGCGACCTTGCCGTCTGCAATGTCGAAACCATGCACCATCCCGGCACCGAAGAACCAGTGCGCGGGTACGCGCCCTGCCGGATTGAACCCATTGCGTAGATAACTCCCATTTAGTTCGGTTGGAATCTTTCCTTTAACCGGCAGGGATGTGATGGTTGCTTCATCATCGATCGGCGCGTAGTTGCCGCGCATATGCCATGGAGTCTCAGCGCTGAAGCGGTTCGGGCGTTCGTGTACTGCGGTCATGGTTGCCTCCAGGTTTCGGTTGCCAAAACTTACTCCGGCAAGGCAGCGCTTGTCTCGGCCTCCGCACCTAAATCCCCCTAACATCACGAGTATGTCCCCGACCCCCTTCGATAGAGCAGATGCTGAGGCAATCGAGTTCTTCAGGGAGAATGGCTGGGCAGTTATAAACCTCTTGGACGAGGACCAGACACTCGAGCTCCAGAGATGGGTAAACGAGGTCATGGACTGGCGTGATGAGGACGGTAACTGGCTCCACTATCGCGAGATGACCGAGTCTGGCCCCCGCCTATGTCGTACCGAGAACTTCGTGCCTTATCACGAGGGATTGAGGCACTTGCTCACCGAAGGCAGAGTTCTAGAGACCGCAAGCGCTCTACTCGGCGAGCCTGCGGTGCTATACAAAGAGAAGATCAATTACAAAGCTGCTGGTGGTGCTGGATTTGCTCCTCATCAAGATGCCCCGGCTTATCGTTTTGTCCAGCAGCACATCTCATGCATGATTGCTATTGATGATGCAGATGAAGAGAACGGCTGCCTCGAGGCTGTCTCGCATCGACATGGTGAGGTGCTTCCGATGAACGAGGATGGCTGCATCCGTCAAGATGTTGTTGACTCAATGGAGTGGGAGTCGATATCAGTCCCCGCAGGATCGACCCTATGGTTTCATTCGCGTACCCCGCATCGGAGTGCTGCGAATAATTCGAAGCGAGCTCGGAGGGCGCTGTATCCGACCTACAACGCGTTGCGAGAGGGCGATCTGCGTGATGCCTACTACGAGCAGAAGTTTGCAGAGTTCGCTGCGAGCGAGGTAGACGGATCGCGCGTGCAAGTATCACTTATCAACGATTTTCAAGGGAAGCCGGTATGACGAAACTCTCAAGTGTTAATGATGTTCTTGCTTTATTCGAGAAGTATGGCGAGGAGTTTTATGGAGAGGATGTAACGCAAAACGCGCATGCGCTCCAGACTGCCGCATTCGCTGAGTTAGATGACGCAACCGATGCGCTTATCGCGGCCTCGCTGCTCCACGACATTGGCCACCTTGTATATCTTGCAGACCAGGGGCATGAGGCCGATGCAAAGAAACTCGATGATCTACATGAAGCAACTGGTGCACGTGCTCTCGCCGGCATATTTGGCCCAGATGTAACCGGACCAATCGCTCTACACGTGACTGCGAAGCGATACCTCTGCGCCATGGATCCCGGGTACTTAGAGTCGCTCTCGCCTGCATCGGTTACCAGCCTCGCGATCCAGGGTGGACCCTTAGACGTGGCGGGGTGTGAGACATTCTCACTTCACCCTGCTGCCGAGGATGCTTTTCGACTGCGTACCTATGACGATCAAGGCAAGATCGAAGGCTTAGAGGTACCTGGTTTCGAGACCTACCGCGCGATGCTTCAGGGCCTAGCCAAGTAGTTACATCTTTACTGACGGGTCTTGGTGGTTACGCGTCTTGGTACTCGACCTTTAAGGTCGAGCCCTGCTCGCCGTTCTTCGTAACGGCGATACCGGTGCGCAGAGATGCGCGCATCTCCGTGACGTGGCTGATCACGCCAACCATTCGCCCTGAGGTCTGAAGACCCTGGAGCACTTCGGTAGCGCGCTCGAGTGTCTCGGTATCGAGAGAACCGAATCCCTCATCAACAAAGAGCGCATCTAGGCGCATGTTCTGTTGGCCGGCGACTACCTCGGCTAACCCAAGGGCGAGAGCGAGTGATGCCATAAAGGTCTCGCCACCAGAGACTGTATTAACCGAGCGCGATACGCCAGTGTGGGAGTCGAAGACGTCGAGGTCTAGGCCACCGTGCTTTCGCTTATCGCTAGTGCTGCCAATCTGAAGGATGTATTGCCCACTTGTCATGACCTTTAGATGATTATTCGCCTGCAGCACCACTCGATGGAGATATGCGGAGCAGACCCAAGACTCGAGATCGATGTTGGGACGGATCCTCGCGGATGCAACATCTGCAAGGGTCTGGGCAATCTCCTGCGATGCTGCGAGTCTCGCAAGCTCATCAAGGCTCGCTCCAAATGCATCTGGTGCAGCATTGAGACGCTCGCTTGCGTTCTTCGCAGTTAGTGCAGCATCCACCCTTTGGTCTCGCTCCAATTTAAGTTCATCCCTCTGCTCCACAAGCGCAGTTGGGTCAGGGCGCAGGTCTGGGAGCTTGTCCTTAGTTAGTTCTTTAAGAATCCCGGCAACAACCGGGCGACGCTCCTCGCGTTCCTTGAGCTCGGCGGATGCCTCCTCGAGTTCGCCGGGGTCCATTGCCGAGTCGGCAACGCTCTTCGTGTCCTTGAAGCCTTTTCGCTCCAACGCTTTCTCTAGCGCGGTCTTGAGATTTGCGACAGTTGCAGCGTTGCCCGCTTCTTCATCAAGAAGGGCCGCGAATGCTGTGACCAAATCAATTGCTTCTGAGGTCACCGCATGCTCTGCCTCTGCGGATTCGGCATCAGGGGAGGTCTTCACCGCGGTGTCATGAGATTTTTTGGCTGTAGCCAACTGCATCTTCTCGGTGGTATCCGCAGCTGTGATGCGTGCGTTTAGCGCATCAATCTCAGATGTACTCGCTGCGATGATCTGCACCGCTGCCGCTACCTGGGAGCGAAGGGTCGCCGCGGTTCCAGCTGCAGCGAATGCGGTATCGAACGCTGCCTTTGATGTATCACGCTTTTCTTCAGCATCCTGTAGCTCTTCTGCGGCAGGGAGCTCAGAGCGCCTTGCCCGCATGGCACTTAGGTCCTTCACCGCTGTGGTTAGTGCAGTCTGGCGAGATTTAAGTGCTGCCTCTGTGCGCTCAATATCTTCGTCACTCGCTGCATGTGCGGGGATCGCTGCAAGGGTCGGGTGCTCGGTGGAGCCACAGGTTGGGCAGGCATCGCCATCATGTAAATCTGCAGCTAGGCGTGCTGCTAACCCGGCAAGGTGGCGCTCTCGGGCATCTTTGAGTGCTGTCTCTGCCTCTGCCGCAGCTTTAGTCGCAGCCTTCTCAGCCTTCTCTCCTGCAACTATCTGGTTATCAAGCGTTAGGCCAGTGTTCACGCTCTCAACACGATCGCTAGCGGACTCTGCTGCTTCCTTAAGAGCATCTAATGACTGCGCCGCTGCCTCGACCTTCGTTAGTTCCTCGCGCAGACTCACCAATCCGGCATCAGCCTCTGCGCGTGTAGTTGTTAGGGCCTCGACCTCAGCACGGCACGCTCCTGCTTGAGTGGCTTCGCTCTCTGCCAACTCGCGAGAACCCGCTGCATTCTCAAACTCTGCAATTGCAGTTGTTAATAAACCAAGTCGCTTCTCAAGATCCTTGAGGGAAGTCTTTGCCTTCGCTGGCGTCATAGGGAGTTCGCCTCCTAGAGCAGCGGCAACGCTTGGGCCTGAATTAGCGATCGCTGCCGTTGAGTCCGCAAGCGCGCTCTCGGCCTCTTCGAAAGTATCTACCTGCTCCAACAAATCGTTGGCGCTCTCTGCAAGTTTGAGAGTAGCTGCGAGAGTTTTATCACTCTTGCTGAGCTCCGCTAGCGCAGTGCTCTCCTCCTGTAGGGATAGCCGGCTATCCCACTTTGCTGCTTGCTGAGTAGCGGCCTCTGCCACTGTATTAGCCGAGTCGTAGGCTTTGTTCGCTGCTGCGGCGGCCGCGTCGACCTTTACTCGGAGTGTCTTGGCCTGAGCGCTCATCTGCTCGAGTGCTGAGCGTGTCTGCTCGCCTGGGCCTACCGGTGCTTCATCATCATCGAACTCGATACCAGATGCGGTCGCCGCTTCCATGCCAGCCTCTGTAATAACTGATCGCCAATCCTCGAGTGAATCGTCGAAAGCGTCAGCTAGGTCCTTCTTCATGGCGCTATGTGCGATGCCGCGCTCTTTCGCCTCGCGCTTTAGACGCTCAACCGCTGAGGTCAGATATTTCGTGCCAAAGAGTGCGCTTAGGAGCGGAAGCCGGTCCTTAGAGCTTGAGCGCAGAACTTTGTCGAATTTTCCTTGCGGAAGGAGAATGACCTGTTGAAATTGTGCAGAAGTCAGACGAACCAAATCGGTGATTTGTTTCGTTACATCTCTGCTCCCTGACGCGACTGCGCTCCATTTCGCTTCTTCAAATTTCTGGAGGCTCGCCTCGGCGACCTGGGTAGCAGTACCGGTACCTCGTTTTGCTGCACGCTCTTGCTCGGGGGATCTCTCGACGCGATATACAGCATCGCCAATTGCAAACTCAAAGGTGACGCTTGTTGGGTCGGCTGCGAGGGCGAAGTGGGAGCGTAGTGAGCCTGTTTGACCTTCTCGTGCGCCAGCTGCCTCTCCGTATAGTGCGTAGACCATTGCGTCGAGAACAGTTGTCTTGCCCGCACCTGTTGGTCCGGTAATGAGGAATAGGCCCTGTTGTCCAAGGCGCTCAAAGTCAATCTCCAGAGCTCCAGGGAAAGGACCAAATGCGGAGAAGGTGATGCGAATCGGCCTCATTGAGCGGCCTCCTTCTCTGCGATGATCGCATCGACAAGGAGGCTTCGGTACTCGCCCTCGAGTTTCTCCTCGCGCACGTCTAGCCAGTAGTGCTCTGCGAGTTCTTCATCGGTAAGTGAGTCGATCTTCTCGACATCTGGTCCGCCGGTCTGCGAGCGTGCATCCAAGGCACTGTTCTCAATAGCGATTGTGTGTGGAAAGCGAGTGCGGAGTTGAGCCATTGGATTGAGGCGCACCTCGTTATCAGTGAGTATGGCGCGCACCCAACAATCGGCGGCGTGGGAGTGCTTCTCCTCTTTGAGGAGATCGGCGAGGAGGCCAGTAATTGTGGCGACGCGCCTACCGATCGGTACCGCACGCTCCTCTACCTCTATTGAGCCATCAGGCGCCATCTCAATAATGCGGACGATCTTCTGGGCCTCTTCGCTAAATGAGTAGGGGATTGGTGAGCCTGAGTAAGAGATTCGATTTTCTTCGAAGGAGTAAGGCTTGTGGATATGCCCGAGTGCCGCATAAGAGAAGCCCTCGAAGACGTTGAGACTGACGCGATCTGTACCCCCAACACGTAACACCTTCTCCGAGTCCGAGGAGTCAATATCACCAGCAACAAATGCATGACTCAATATGAGGCTGCGCTTGGTGCCGCGTTCTGAGATTGTTGAGTGAGCAGTCTGAATGGCATCTTGGAGTGCGCCTTCATGTGTGCGCTCGAACTTGCTCTCGGGGTATTCGCCATCTGCGCCGCGCACGAAGTACATACCTGGGTCTAGGAACGGAACAGCCACGACAGCAAGTGGGCCATCCGCAAAATCAAGGAAGAAAGGAGCACCAGCGCGCTCGGGTTTGATGCTGCCGCGTATATGAATACCTGCGAGACCAAATGCGCGCTCACCAAAACCAAGGCGAGTTGTGTTGTCATGGTTGCCCGGGATCATTACAACCTGAGCGCCGGTGCTAGCAATGTCATCAAGCGCTCGCCCTAGAAGCGCAACGGCCTCCTCTGGAGGAACACTGCGGTCGTATACGTCTCCAGCGATAGCGACTAGCTCAATCTTCTCGGTACGCACAGTCTCAACGAGCCAGTCAACAAAATCAGACTGAGTCGCGAGGAGGTCTTCATTTACAAACTTGCGCCCAAGGTGCCAGTCGCTGGTGTGGAGAATCTTCATGTAACTCCCGGTGCTGTGAGGTCGAGACCGATCGAAGCGAGGTGCTCGATCGCAGGCTGGTCATAGTTACACGGGGGCGGGACACGATGGCGTTACTAGGGGGCGAACCCGCCGGCGGCAACGCAGGAAAGGGGGTTTCTGCGCCACCGCCGGCCGATCTTTTTCGGGTCTCTACCGCTAACGCCTATTAGGAGGCCGCTGCTACCTCAGCCTCGGCGCTTAGATGCTGGGCCTCTGCCCATAGGGAGCTCTCACGGCAGAGAGTCGGATTGAAGCCAACCGCATGGAGTTGGTGCTCAATCTCTCCAGGGTCGGTACCTTGCTCAAGGAGCGATAGTGCAAATCTGCGCGCACGACGAGCTGCTCGTTCTGTCGCTGGTGAACTGAGCTGGCTAGCGATCAAGGCATCGTGTTGAACCGAGAGGTAATTGGGGAGTCGGCGAACATGCCGACGATTTACTGGTGGGAGATTGCGGCGCACTGCATACGTGTCTTCCGCAGTGTTGGTCGCAAGGTCAAACTGCACGAGGCGCTCAAACGAACGCATCAGGGGAGTAGATGCCCCATCGCGGTAACCGAGCCCTAACGCCTTTGAGAGCTCAGCAACATCGAGCTCCATTCCGTACTGAGCCTCGCTAAACCCCGCAGCAATTCGCCTGAGTAGTAACAGCGAAGTGGGGCCGAGAGTAGGTAACCAAAAGGTCTCTACATAAATACTGCGTGGATCGTGTCCGAGCGTATCGATAACTGGGTCTGGCCATGGGTGGACAGTGAGTGTTGCTGGCATGATGTCTCCTAGATCACTTAGGTGATGGTGAGCGGGGGAAGCTCTAAGACTTGGCCGGGAAAGATGAGGCTTGGATTCTCACCAATCAATGCTCTGTTGAGTGCATAGATGCCTCTCCACTCGCGATCGATTGCTTGGTCGCTCGAAATAGGCGAGAGGCGGCCGACTGCAATGCTCCATAGAGAATCTCCATGAATGACCAAATGTGTGAGAGGCGCAGTCTCGGATAACGAAGCGGGGTCGCCTTGCTGAAGTAGTGACTCGGATGGCAAGAATTCAGGGTCTCGCGAGGGGTTACGCAGAGGCTTAGATGTGCTCGACGAGGGGCGTACGCGCGTTGAGCGCCGAGGCCGGCGTCTAGTAGTTGAGGTGGCAGAGGCTCTGCTAGTAGATGGGGTGCCGATCGTGGTGCTAGTGGTCGCAGGTACTGAGGTGGAGGAAGAGTGGGTATCGAGATTGTCAAAATCAACAACCCCGCTAGGCCCGAGCGCACCACTCGGATCGCCAGGATCTTCGTACCATGTCCCAGACGGAAGAGCTCCTAGGTCCGTGACAGGGAGAGTCGTCGCCGTGCTATCTAGCCATCTACTAACTGAGTCGGATCCACCGTCGTCTGCTGCGCTTGCACGTGCGCCCAATGTAGTTACAACAGACGCCGCGAGAACCACTGCTGCGATGCGGCGTGCAATCGGTGGGCTGATGCGGTGTAGAAAACTCGCTAACGCTCGAGCCTTTCCAATGTGATCAAGCACCTCGGCAAGGAGCGCCGGGAAGATCACGACGCCTGCAATAAATACTGCAAATACTGCTGCTCTAGAAGCTCCAGCAATTAATGCTGCATCGAAAACTTCCCGGCCCATCCTCGCTCCCTTCCTTGGGGGTAACGCCAGTGCTCAATCGCCACACCAGCAACGCAACGTCCTGTTGCGTCCTAGAGACTGTCTCTAAGTGCTACCTCGTGTCAAGGAATAAATCTAAAAAGATTCATCAATATTAAGCATTGCGTGCCGAGCATTGGCGCGCCTACGGTGTCGCCACCAACTAACAAGGAGTCCAAGGATGGACGAAGCATTTTGGGAGATCACGGAAGATCTCCGACGTAATGAGGCAGGGGAGCGTTACGCAGAGGCCCTTGCGATATATGCACAAGGAGTAGGCGCAAGACCGTTTCGGGATCAAGTCAGGCGCGTGCCTGTTGGCGAGTCTGTCTCGATCGTTACACGTGATGGTGCGTGGATAACGGGGCGCGTCGTTGCGGTTGGCCTTGACTGGTTGCGCGTTGCGGAGTCGATTGAGACTGAGGGTTCAGCTCGTTCCCGCGTGCGCAGGCATCACGATGTTCGTATAGATGCCGTGGTGCGTCTCGTGCAGGAGCTTCAATGAGCAGCGTAGCGAATGAGTTATCGGCTCATACCTGTGATCGCTCAAATGCTGCAGCCTCAAGAGCAGAGACATACGTGTTCAGCGCGCTAGGCGAGACTCGCCATACTCCTCTTTTGCCTATTTTTACAGCGTTTAACTGCCCAGAGCGCATGAGGGTATATACCTGCGAAATTGAGACTCGAAGCACGTCAGCGACTTCTTCTGGTGTCATGAACCGTTCTGTATTGCTCACTAATGCTCCTAGCCCTACTAGCCATCCGTTGCTTCGGGTAATAGAGCGGACTGTAACTCCTAGAAGCATCTCTTGGGAAGGTGCTAAATGAAACCCCGTTTTAGAAATATCGATGGAACGCTCCGACTCCCCGATGCGAGGGTTGGTGTTGGAGTCCTGCTCGTTGCAGTCTCCGTACTCGGAGGGCTACGCCTCTCTGGTGCCTCCGAGTCGAGCGTCGCTGTTCTCTCTGCGGGGAGTTCCCTTGCGAGTGGTCATCAGATCGAGGCACGCGATCTTGTGCTGACTTCGGTCTCTGTAGAAGCGAGTGTCGGTGCAACGCTTATTCGCGCAGAGGATCAAAGAAGCGTGATTGGGAGAGTGGTTGCAAGGCCCGTGCAGAGCGGTTCGCTACTGACAACGCGAGATCTTGGGCGCTCCAATGAAGCACTCCGAGAGATCACTGTCCCGGTTACCCCCGAGCACGCACTCGGCGGAGCAGCTGAGCCTGGCGACATTGTCGATGTGCTCGCGACCTTCGATGGAGGGGGAGATACCGCCCGCACGATAATTGTCAGTTCTCGTGCCGAGGTTGTCTCAACGCTGCGCCCAGAGCAGGTATTCGGTGGTGCTGGAGGTGTAACTGCGTTAACTCTTGCGGTTCCAAATGATGATGCGATGTTCATTGTGTTTGCGATGCGTACAGGAGAGATCGACATTCTGCGTAGTGCGGATCTGCCAAGCAGTCGTTCGCGTGTAGATGCAGCGGAGATTCCATAATGCTGATCGAGATATGTAGCGTGGTTACCTGCAGCCTCGGCGAGCCATGGGAGTCGGCACTTGTAAGCATGGCCAATCACCCTGCCGCTGCGATGCGAATCGCTGCGCGCTGCTCAGGCCCGGGCGAGGCTCTCGGCGTTGCGTTACGTGAGCAAGCCACAGTTGTTGTTGGTGACCCCGTCAGAGGTTGGTGGGATCGCGACGTGATAGAGCACTTCGTCTCAGCGGGGATAGTGGTTGCAATTATTGGCGTCGATGCTCCCCCCGGGGCTATATCGCTACCCGACTCGCATCCAGAGGCACTTGTGCAGGCGCTGCGAGCAATCCATGCTCCGGTATTGGTGGATTGCGACGAAGCGCTGCCCCAGATGCCTTTACAAAAAGGCCGCATTGTGGCAGTTTGGGGTGGGCATGGTTCCCCCGGCCGCACCACCATTTCAACTCACCTCGCTGCATCCGCGCAGCAATCAGGTCTAAGAACCCTGCTCATTGACGCGGATACCTGGGCGCCTTCAGTTGCTCAGCACCTTGGGCTCAATGAAGGGCCTGGCTTAGTGCAATCAGCGCGCGCTGTGTCGCGTGGCGAGTCCGGTCTATCGCACGTGCTCCAATGCCCACGCGGAGTCTCGGTGCTTGTTGGTATGGCTAGACCTGAGCTCTGGACAGAGATCCACGAGAGTTCCTTCACCGCTCTAATCGATGAGGCTGCATCGGAGTATGACTTAGTTGTAATTGATGTAGCAGCTCCGATTGAAGAGGACGAAGAACTCTCCTTTGATCAGGCGCCATATCGAAGAAATCTCGTGACTCGTTCAACGCTCGCGATGGCCGACACAGTGTTTCAAGTCGCTGGAGGGAGTCCGGTAGCGCTGCGTCGAGCGATTAGTGCCGCGCGCTCCCTCGCGTTAGAGATTCCTGGGGCGCGCGCAAACCTCGAGGTGGTTCTAAACGGCACTCCGCGTTCGCGCACCAGGATGCGAGAGATCGAGTCAGCACTAACTCAGCATCTAGAGCAAGCCCCTATCGCTGCAATACCTATCGAGCCTCTCTGCGAGTCTGCATTGTGGGAGGGTCAACTCGTCTCAGATGTTGCACCTCGTTCACAATTTTGCCAGGGGATTAATGCGCTATCCGAGAGGAGTGTGGCATGAGTCAGGTTGAGTTATCAGGGGATTTAGAGGCTGATATTCGTGCGCTTGTCCATCAGAGATCTGTCTCTATCGATGATGACGCCGGCCTAGATGCGCTTGTAACTGAGGTAATAGAGAATGGAGAGGCTCGATACCTCGCAGGTCTTGGCCCGGCGATCGAGGGGGGTGCAGCCTCAGCGCTTCGTAATCGTGTTGTTGGTTTTGGAGAGCTCGCACCTCTCCTAGCGGACCCAAGCATCGAGGAGATCTGGATCAATCGCCCAGACCGAATCTTCGTTGCGCGCGGTGGCGCTACCGAACTCACGAACATAATTATGAGCGAAGGCGATGTTGCTCATTTGGTGGAGCGGATGCTGATGCGAGCGGGTCGCAGGCTCGACCGTTCACAGCCATTTGTAGACGCCCGGCTCCCAGATGGCTCTCGCCTGCATGTTGCTGTTCCGCCAATCACCGATCACTGGTCAGTAAACATTCGTAAGTTCACTGGACTAAGAGCGCACCGTCTCTCCGAGTTGGTAGCGCTCGGGTCAATTAGCGCAGACGCGGCGCGATTCTTGGAGGCCTCGGTAACTGCAGGGCTGAGCATTGTTGTTGCTGGTGCAGTTGGCGCTGGCAAGACAACATTGTTGAGTTGCTTGGCAGGGAGTATTCCCTCTGGAGAGCGCATCGTGACTTGTGAAGAGGTCTTCGAGCTGCGAATAGAACGCCCCGATGTGGTTGCGATGCAGTGTCGTCAGATCAACCTTGAGGGCGAGGGTGCAGTAACTCTTAGAGATCTGGTGCGTGAGAGTTTGAGGATGCGCCCGGATCGCATCATTGTCGGCGAGGTACGCGGGTCGGAGACTCTCGACATGCTGCTCGCGTTGAACAGTGGCTCCGTTGGGATGACCTCTGTGCATGCGAATAATGCGCGCGATGCGATTCGAAAACTGACGACGCTTCCACTACTTGCCGGAGAGAATTTAGATCGGCGCTTTGTAGCCTCAACTGTTGCTGCGTGTATCGACTTGGTTGTTTTCTGCGATAGGCGTGGAGGGCGACGTCGTGTGACCGAGATTGTCTCTGTTGGTGAGCAAATTGGCGATGAGTCTCCGACCCTTGGAACCGTGTTCACTGACTCTGGTGATGGCCTGACATGGACCGGTGAGATGCCGAATCTTGCGCAGCGTTTTGCATCAGGGGATATTGATCTACACGCTCTTCTCAACGCAGGGAGAGGCTGATATGAGAGTCTTCTGGGCCTTGTTGCTCGGCGCCGGCATGCTCTTAGCCGTTGGTCCACGTGCGGCCGGTGGAGCGAGAAGGCGCTCAGAGTCGACGAAACATTTTGATGTTCGGCATATAGCAATTAGTCTCGGTGCGGGCGTCTTTGGTGCGGCGGTTGCATTGGTGATTGTTGGGGTGCCCATGGTCGCTCTGCTTGCAGGCGCTCTTAGCGGTTCGGCGCCAACCTGGGTGCGCAAGGCTTCTCGCAATCGGCTCTTAGAGAGCACGCGATCTGCTTGGCCTGAGGCCATTGAGATGCTCGCTGGTGCAGTGAGAGCTGGAGAGACTTTGGTTGCAGCAATCGGTGTGGTGGCGTCCCGCGGCCCTGATGCTCTGCGGCCAGTATTCGGCGCAGTGGTCGCTGATCAAAGGGTGTCTGGCGATCTTCAAGGCGCACTGAATCGCGTGTTGATCCCGCTTGCGGATACGACTGCAGATCAGGTCCTGGCAACTCTCGGTCTGATCCATCGTGTGGGGGGCCGCGAGGCGGGGAGAGTGCTTCGAACATTTGCTGGATTCCTTCGCGATGACCTTGCGCTGAGGCGAGAGGTTCAGGCACGTCAGTCGTGGACCAAAGTTGCGGCGCGTGTCGCTATTGCTTCTCCTTGGTTGGTGGTATTGCTTGTGAGCGCTCGACCTGAGGGGCGTGCCGCGTACTCAACAGGCGGTGGTGCTGTAATGCTATTTGTTGGCGCAGTAGTAACCATTGTTGGCTATCGAGTGATGGTGATGACCGGTCGAATAGCGGAGCCAAGAAGAAATGTAAATCACGCGCTGCCCACCGAGTCGTTGGTGGCGCAATGAGCACTCTGCGGGCAGTACTAGTAGTTGCATTAGGTGCTGTTGGCGTTTGGTTTCTTGTGGCATCAGCGCCCTGGTGGAGATCGGCGCATCTATCGACACGACTAACTCCATATGTGAGCTCGACGCCTACGGGAAGCA
>JBAWWI010000042.1:0-17329 GCA_037146835.1 Actinomycetes bacterium
AATGTTGCTGGTTTTTGAATGTTGCTGGTTTCCTATTTGCTCTCTGCTGGCATCGTGTGATGCAGAGTTTTCGGTGCGGAGGCAAACGCGAAGAAGCCGCCGGGGAGATCCCCGACGGCTTAGGCGAAAATTGCCTAGATGTTGGCTCCTCTTTAGGAGCTCAACCGGTGCCGTCGGGGTCGTGCAGGCTTCTGATTAAAGCAATACGCCGGTGTGGCATATGCGTTGGACCAGGTGCCTGCCGATACATGCACTCGCGAAATGGATAGCCACGCAGAGGCGCGCGGCGCTACGGCTATTGCCGTTATGCCGGTGTGCTGCATGTTGCTAGTCATTTGAGTGCTTCCCTTTATGGCTGGGTCACTAACGGTTGCTAGGTGCCCTTTGTTGCCCTATAAGGAAACCAGACTTTGGGTACCCAATGCAAGCGATTTAATTTTTGCGGTAGTTATGCCCAGTTTCTCGCCGATTTACAGGCACTTCTTGGGTCCGCTGCAACTGCAGAATGGCCGCCCTGGGGCACTACTTGCTCTTCTACCTCAGCGTCTAGGAGCGCGCATCGCCGATAAGCCGGCGCAACTCTGGGTGTATGGCGGGAGGGGCCACAACTATGTCGCCAGTTTGAAGCCAATCCGAGTCGTCTCCATGCCAATCGGTGACCACCCCGCCTGCTTCACGAACGATCACGCCGCCTGCAGCGACATCCCAAGGGCCGAGTCCGAGTTCGAAGTATCCGTCGTATACGCCTGCCGCGGTCCAGCAGAGATCAAGACTCGCAGCCCCTACCCTTCGTAGATCCTCAACCTCGCCCTGCACGCTTGTAAACGCCTCTAGATAACGAGTGCGAAGATCTTTGCGGCGGAAGGGAAAGCCGACTCCAATGATCGCTCTAGATATCTCACGAGAACTCACCGAGATCTTGCGACCATTGCAGGTTGCACCACCATCGAGTCGAGCGGAGTATGTATTGCCGAGCATTGGAGCATGCACAACGCCTACAACTGGGCGACCCTCAGCAACCAGCCCGATCGAGACCCCAACCGCTGGGTGGCCGTGGAGAAAGTTGGCGGTACCGTCAAGTGGGTCAACGAGCCAATGAAGATCGTGAGCGCGCTCCCCTCCCTCTTCCTCTCCGTGTACCGGGATCCCTGGTGCAAGCTCCTCTAGGACCGTGCGCACCATTCGTTCACTCTGCATATCCGTATCGGTTACCCAGTCACCAGGCGACTTCTCGCGCACATTTACCGGAGATTGAAACGAAGCAAGCACGAGTTCGCCGCCAGCAAGCGCAGCGGATGTTGCAGCACCAAGCAGAGCATCTAGATCAAGAACGCTCATATCGTTGCGTTTCTCAAGCTCTCTAACAAGCCTTGCGTGCCGGCAGCCAGCACCTGGCGCCGAGCCATTGGGTCAGCCGTATCTAGAGCTCTACCCTTTGCATCAAGGGTAATTGCACCCGCCTCAGAGCACATAAGAACTCCGCCTAGGTAATCCCAAGGCGCATGCCATGACGCGACATCTAAGAACCCATCCACCGAACCGCATGCCACATCGCAGAGAGCAAGTGCTGCCGATCCGAGCACACGGAATTGTTTCCATGGGAGAACGAGACCCGGCAGGCCTGAGAGGGCAATCACGGAGTCCTCAACTCGAGCTACATCGCTTGCCCGAATACGCTCGCCGTCACGCGTGGCACCCTCGCCCCTAACGGCACGGAAGTGAACACCCGTCTCTTGATTTACAACAACCGCAGCGAGAAGCCCTCCGGCATCCATCGCACAGATTGATGTTGCCCAGTAAGGAATATCTCGAGCAGCGTTGCTGGAGCCATCGACCGGGTCGATCACCACAATGATTGGTGAGGAGCGATCGCCACTCAGCCCTGACTCTTCGCTCATTATCGCGACAGAGAGCTTGGATAGCACCCCGAGAGCCGCCTCATCGGCTATGAGATCGATCGCGTACTGCCCCGGCTTTGTAGTGCGCGCTCTGCGACCGGCACCGCGTACGTTGCGTAGAGAGGAATTCACTGCAGCTGCCGCCGCGTCAAATGCCTCTATGAGAAGTTTTGTATCCATTCCCGAGAGTCTCGCAGAGATAGAACGTCGAATCGGTACGCCCTCAAAATTCTTCACATCTGCTTACTCGAAGAGTCTGTATTAGAGAGGCGTTATCTTGGCGAATCGCCATAATCAGTGGCTCTTAAATGGCGAGGATCTCAACGACTTCCGTATAAACGGGCATGCCAGACTCACGAGCTCCATCACCCGCAGCGAATAGAACGTTTCCCTCGGGGAAGAAGACCTGGGCATTCCCGGCACGCATTACCGACTCCCTTAGGTTCCCGACCATTCGACCGTGGCGCGAGCGCACCTCGACTTCATCCCCATCGGATAGACCAAGCATCTCAATATCGGAGGCCGCCAACAGCACAGAGCCTCTAGTGGCTCCGGTTAGAGCGTCTTTGTCCTTAAAGATCATCGAGTTGAACTGTTTGCCTCGACGCGTAGAGAGCAAAAACTTGCCCTCTGGTGGCAGCACTATCGATGGAGTCACTGGCGTGAACTTCGCGCGGCCGCTCGGAGTTGGGAAGACCCCGTCTGCAGCGAGCATCGGTCCGCCCCACTGCACTGAGTCGCCGAGGTTCACGAGACTCTCAATACCTGCATACAAAGGAACTACGCGCGCTATCTCGTCCCTCACCGATTGTGCATCCGGGAAATCCATTAGGTGAGCACGCGAAGGATCAATTCTGCGCGCGAGGTCTCTAAAAATCATCCACTCGGTTCGGGCCTCGCCAATGCGCGGACCTCGCACCTCGGGCCCATACACAATGCGTCGCTCTGTAGTGGTCTCGGTACCGCCACCTGGCTGCTCGTAACGCGTACACGCTGGTAGGAGTAGGACCTCCTCGCCCGGCTCAACAAGCATCTGAGTAGTAATAATTATGTCCTGATGCACTCGAAGCGGCACTTGCTCAAGAGCATGCAGTGTCAATACAGGGTCAGGTAAAACATCTAAGAAGTTTCCGCCGCTCGAGTAGAGAACATCTAGTTGGCCTCGCTGAGCAGCTATGAGCATCTGCTCGGCACTCAAACCCTCGCTTGGGGAGACAGCAAATCCGTAGGTCTCCGATAGCGCAGCAGCGGATGCAGGGGAGATCGGAACACCACCAGGAAACGCTGTCGCATAGGCCCCCATCTCGGCCCCACCCTGCACGCCGGAGTGGCCTCGAATCGGCATGAGCCCAGAGCCAGGTCTCCCCACGTTTCCACGAGCTAGCGCAAGATTTACAATCGACTCAACATTCTCAACGCCGTGTTTGTGTTGAGTAATACCCATCGACCAAACCAGCACAGCACTCGCAGCATCAGAGTAATAACGCGCGAATCGCTCCATATCGGCACGGCTTGCCCCCGAGGCCTCGACTAAATCATCGAAGGACTGATTCTCGAGTTCTGCAAGCAGCTCCGAGAAACCTTCAGTGTGTTCGCGCACAAAATCGCGATCAATTCCTCCGTTGGCAAGCAGCACCTTGAGGACTCCATTAATAAATGCGCTATCTCCGCCGGTATGAACCTCAAAGAAATCATCAGCGATCTTCGTTCCAAAGGCAGCGCTCTCAAGATTGCTTGGAACCCAGTAGTGCTCTAGCCCTGGCTCGCGAAAAGGATTTACAACAAGCACCTTTGCTCCGCGCCTACGGGCTAAGTAGAGATATTTCATGAAGACTGGCTGAGCATTCGCGACATTCGCTCCAAAGAGCACAATCAGATTGCTGTTGATCACGTCTGTGTACGAACAGGTAGTAGCGCCGAGCCCAATGGTGGCTTTTAGCGCAACTGTTGAGGGCGCATGGCAGACGCGTGCGGCATTATCAACGTTGTTAGTACCTATGTAGCGCATGAATTTCTGGGCTACGTAATAGACCTCGTTCGTAATTCCACGAGCCGTTAGATAAAGAGCAGAGCGCGACGGAGGCGCCGAGCGCATGCGGTCCGCGACTAGATCGAGAGCTTCATCCCAACTGATTCGAGTGAATCCGTCCTCCCCGCGGCGCCTAAGCATCGGGTAAGGAAGTCGCCCTAGGTTTCGCAACTCCGCGCCATCAAGTCTGCGCAGAGCCGGAACATCTTCGAGGAGTTTTGGATCAAGAGCCTTCATCGTGTTGAGCTGAAGAAGCTCTAGACGTGTTGTACAGAGGTGCACGCCCTCGATGGTCCAGTCATGAAAACCTGCAACCCCAAGAGCGCAGCCGTCGCATACCCCTTTAGAGAGCAGGCGCCAAGCATAGGGAAGGTTTCGTCGGTGACTCCAGAAGATCCGCCTCATGTCGCTGAAATGTTTTGGCTTCTGCCTCCCCACACCATTGGGAGCAAAGCCAACCCAGAGACTTCTCCTGAGTCCTTTTCCAGTACGTATTTTGGCGGAGCCTCTCCACGCCATCTCAGAGTCCCCCAACTATGCGCTCGGCTCCGGCATATACCGTTGCGCGCTCGTCGCGGACAAACCCAATAAGGGTCTGGCCCATTTCGCGTGCAACATCAACCGCAAGGCTTGTCGGAGCTGATATAGCTACCACGACTGGTATCCCTGCTACTGCTGCTTTCTGCATAATCTCGAAACTTACTCGCCCACTAACGGCGAGAATCGCTGGCAACGAAATAGATGTGTCAAGAATCCGCTCGCCTATCACCTTGTCAACCGCGTTGTGTCGACCAACATCTTCTCGACTCACAAGCAGCTCTCCGTCTGCGCTAAATAGGGCTGCAGCGTGAAGAGCGCCGGTCTCATCAAAGATGGGTTGAGCGCCACGAAGAAGTCCCGGGAGAGAGACCACTGTCGCTGCCGTGACGGTTGGACCTTCTTTGAGGCGCTCGGCGGAGACAACGACGTCCTCTAGCGCTGCTTTGCCACAGATCCCACAGCTAGAGGACGATAGAAACACTCGCTCACGCTGCGGTGGAACGAAATCTAGACGGGTACGAACAGTGACGATGTTGTACTGCTGCTCCTCGCTACCCTCGGTGCAGTAGGCCACGCTCTCGAGGCCCCCAGAAGCTGCAAGCAGACCTTCAGAGGAGAGAAAACCAACGGCTAACGCGAAATCGTTCCCTGGGGTACGCATCGTTATCGCTACTGCTTGCCCTGCCTGACCAGGACCGTGGGCACGAATCTCTAGCGGCTCCTCGATAACAAGTCGATCACGCGTCTCGCGTAGGTCACCGTTCTCAATGACTGTCACTAATGCTGGTGCAACTATGCGCCGAGATGTCACGAGCGAGCCCTTCGGTCTCGGTACGCCAGTAGGTCCTCCGGCGTATCGAGATCATTAAAAGCGAACCGCTCAGAGAAGGGTTCCCAATCTGCTTCGTTAAGGATCTCAACATCACATTTATCCAGAAGTGAGCGCAAGGATCTACCTCCGCTCTCCCAGACCGACGGCGCTAGGCCCCGTGCTTGAGCGCTATATCGCGCACAGAGAGTCTGGAGGCGGCCATCTGCAAACGGGACAACTGCATGGCCGCTCTGGTGATTAGCGAGCGCTTCAATGAGCCCATCACCGACCTCCGGCATATCGCAGGCCATCAGAATGAGTGGAGTCCCTTCATCGAGCATTGCGCTACCAGCAATAAACGCAGCAAGCGGCCCAGCGCCAGGCTGATCCTCGAGTACATGCTCAAGGTCGGTATAACCGGGCCCAACCTCGATCACCCGAGAGCAGAAGCGCCTAAGTAACTCTGCAGCATTCTGGGCCATTGTTCGTCCATCGATCTCGATCAAGGCCTTAGGGCTACCCATACGGCGGCTCGCACCGCCGGTTAAGAGAAGCGCTGGAATCGGCACACTGCGAGGTTAGCGGAGAAATTACTCAGCTTTAAGCCTGCGGCGAGTGTAGGAGATAACCAGAGACTTCCCACTTGCCCATGCGGCGGGTCATTCGAACTTCGTTGTGTATCTGAGCGGCTGAGACGCTTGCTGCATCCGCAGTCTGAAGCAGCGTTAATGAAGTAATTGCGACTGCAACCTCTCCAGAGACAGCAACTTCATCGACCTTCGCCGAAGCAACAAGATTGGTCGGGTGCAGGCCATGCGAGTACGCAGTTTTCTTATCGGCCACAAATTCGCGTCTGTTTCGTCCGTCGCGCATAGACGGGTCCGAGAGTGACCAAATAGTGCCGAAATCAAGTCGATCCCACGCGAGTTCGTATGCAATGGCTAGATCGGATGGAGACGGTCCCGGCTCCATAGCGACGATAAGAATCATCGAACCTATGAGCGCCGCTATTAGAAGGACGACAACCAGCACGGTCATGGAGCGCTCGCAGCGGCAAGGTCGATCAACGTAGCGAGATCAAGATCAAGCACTGATATGCCGCCAGCGTCATGAGTGGTGAGCGTGATGCTTACATTGCGCCAGCGGAGATCTATGTCAGGGTGGTGGTCGGCTGCCTCTGCAAAAAATCCAATACGAACGATTAGAGAGATCGCATCTGCAAAAGATTTAGTCTCGATGGTACGTCGCAGAAATAACCCGTCCCTTTGCCACTTAGGGAGGAGCGCAACTCCTTCTGCTATCTCGGCTTCAGTCAGGGCAATCGGTCTGGGCATGTCCCCATTCTCTGCCCAACCCGACCGACGCGCCAACTATGACCACTAAGACCATTTAGAGGCAATAACTCAACGACCGGTTGCGAGGATCAACCGAACCAGCCAACTACGTCCACGATTAAGTGCACGCTGCCGGTGTTGTTGAAGAGCGAGACAGCACCTGCTGCCCCGATCGGTACGACTACAAGATTGGGGGCCGTCTCTCCCGTGAATACGTTGAGATTTGAGGCCAGAGGCCGAACTACTCCAGCAGGTGAAGCAGTTATAAAAGTGGGGGCATCTGAGCGTGTGGCGGTCAGATTGAAGACAACTGCGGTCGCCCACGCTGGTACTCCGGCGACCCCTCCAATTGTGAGAGAGCGAGTCTCCCCCTGACCAATTGGTGCGTTGCTGTCACGAGTATCGAGGACACGCACAGGGGCCTGAGCTACGAAACTGTCACCTGGATCAGCGCCATACCAGCCAACGACATCTGCAACTACCTCGACGTTTCCGGTGAGATTGAACAAGTCAACCTTGCCATCCGCACTCAACGCAGCGATGACTAAATTTGGCAGCGTTGCCGACTCAGGCCAGTTAAGGCTTGAGGCCTCAGGGCGCACCTCTCCAGATGGCCAGACAGTAAGGAACGAAGGTGCGGTGGAGTCGGTAACAGTGACGTTGATCACTGCAGCCGTTGCTCCGCTGACAGGAACGCCACCATGCCCAGCAACCGTTAGCGAACGCGTCTCGCCTGCGCCGAGTGGTGCGTCTACTGAGCCGACTGCGCTGCGTGTGTCGAGTATTCGACTTGGAGAGAGCGCGTGGAACTCACTTCCACCCGCGCGCTGCACCCCACCGTCGTCGTACCAACCGACGACATCAACCACAAGGTCAACAGAGCCTGCAGCGTTGAAGAAGCTCACCGCCCCATAGATTCCAAGCGCGGTCTGAGTGAGATTGGAGCGCGTCTGATTCGGCAGCCAATTAAGAGTAGAAGCAGTTGGGCGAGAGACCCCGAGTGGCGAGACTGTTAGGAACGAGGCAGCAGTCCCACCTGTGACCGTTACGTTTGCAGCAACAGCACTCACTCCAGCCGGAGGAATTCCTGCAGTACTAAGCATTCCGAGGGGGCGCGTCTCGCCCTGGCCTATAGCGCCGCCTGATACACGCGTATCGAGAACCCGCGCTGGGGATATTGGGTGATACCCGCCGGACGGGAGCCAAGTTAAAGCAAGGGACACTCTCCCTGCAGCTGCACCTTTGCCTGCAACCGCTATCAAATACCGCTGCCCTGCAATGGCTGTAAATGATACGGCACTCGAAGTTCCGCCAGAAATATTGTCAGAGGAGGCAACCTCCCCAAGCGCATCGACCGCGTTGCCGGTGTAAACGCCCAATACGGTGTCGATCGCTGATCCGACCGTCGCTAAACCGAGTGTTCCTGCACTTGGAGCGGTGAATGCCCACCAAAGCGACCCGGCGCTAATGACTCCTGCGTGAAGAGGCTCCCCCACCTCACGAGTCGCACCGGTTGTCGTCGCGCTGACTGGAGTTAGCAGAGCGGGCGATAGCGGCAGAGCGCGAGCGAATGCATCCATACCAATCGCTGCCCAAATATCGATTCGAGGTTTTCCATAGGAGTCGCCCGATGGAAGCGTGCCCGTTGCAGCTAGGCGAGCAGCGGTCTCGCTCAGCGTGTCATTTGGGTACGCAACCCGGAGAAGAGCGAACGCTCCAACAACGTGCGGAGTCGCCATAGACGTACCAGTAGAGCTTGCGTAACCGCCCCCCGGCACAGACGAGATGATCGACTCCCCAGGAGCAAAATATGACGTCATAGAGTTGCGATTTGAGAACGAGGAGACAACATTCGAGTTATTAACACTCCCTACGCCGTATACACCAGTCATGCACGCAGGGAACGCCATACTCCCAGAACTACCGTCGTTCCCGGCAGCAGCAACGGTTGCAATTCCGACCGATCGAAGACGATTGACTGCTGCCATGTACCCAGAGTTCGTGGCGTCGGAGTCACAGGTTGCGCGATCGGAGTAAAGCGAGAAGCCAAGGCTCAGATTTACTGCCGCGATAGTGAAGTTTTCGCGCATGGAGTAGACCCAATCGAGACCGGCCATCTGATCAGATGTCCATGAGACGATAGAGCCGTTATACGAGGAGAAAATCTGCACTGCTAGCACTGTCGCTGACGGCGCTACTCCTTTTCGAGACGAAGTATCTCCTGCCGCAATTCCAGCGACGTGAGTGCCGTGGGAGCATTGGGAAGCAAAAGAACATGGCGCACCCGAACCAGTCCCGTACATAACGGTTGCATTATTTGGGCAGTTACCACCGCGAGAGAAACATGCCTCGCCCACGACCTTGCCCGCAAGCATTGGGTGCGCTCCATCGACGCCGGTATCGAGGATCGCAACAGTAGAAGTCCTTCCTTGCGCCCCAGCTTCTCGCGCGGCAACGCCGCCGATCGAAGGGACTGAGTTAAGGAGTTCAGAGGTTGCTGGGCGGTCAAGCGTTATCCCGACGACACCGGTTGCAGACCTGAGAAGATTGATGCCATCAACGTCGAGAGTTAACGCGAGCGCAGGAATCGATGAATACCTTCGCTCTACATCAGCTCCACTCCCCTTCAGGCTCTGGAGAACCTCGCCTTGAGCATCATGGATCGTCGGATTCGCTTCGCTGGTTGCTACTCGCACGATGACAGGAACTGACCCATCTCGCTGCGCACGGCGTTCGAGCGTGTCTAGCTGATTCGAGACTCGAGCCTCGAGAGCCGCGCTCGGAGCGGCAGCAGATGTACTAGCAAAACTCGCAGTAGCGAAGATTGGAGAGACGCAAGTAATGGCGAGCAGCGCGCCGAGAACCGAAGCAGCTGCTATCGGAAATCGATGAGCAATAAATCCCATCAGCGGTCTCCCTCGATTCATTGCTCACTCACTCCGGACATTTCGACGCTGCGCTCATTTCGGATTTCGCTTAATTCTGGGTTGTAATTCGGGGCTGGTATTCGGGGTCGGTATGGGTATCTAGAAGCTCAGCAAACTCACTGCTGGGCTTATCGGCCCTCAAACCGATGCACTAAACCAGCAATCTGGGCTATTTGCCCCACAGAAACCTGGGCCAACTCTTTGGGCTCATTTTGTAACTGTCGAACCGTAGGAAGATGCCCAGCCCACCCAGCGGATCAGCGCTTCTCTGAGCGTGCTGCGATTACCTACGCAGAGAATTCACCATAGAGCGAGCCAGAGGGAGGTTGCGAAGAAAATGAGTGGGGCCGGAAGGGATCGAACCTTCGACCGAGGGATTATGAGTCCCCTGCTCTAACCACTGAGCTACGGCCCCGGACTCTGCATCGTAGAGCAGAGGAGCACAGAATAACGGGTGCTAGGCGCGAGAACGCCCGACCCTTATGGGTCGGGCGCACAAAGCTCCGGGGGAGAGACTCGAACTCTCAACCTAGCGGTTAACAGCCGCTCGCTCTGCCAATTGAGCTACCCCGGAATCCACGCCCTAGGGGCATGAGGGAGCCACATTACCAGCCTCGTACCTGCCCGATGCCACCCGACGCATCACAGAAGTAAAGACCCAATATTTCGCCAAGCCATGGAGCAGTTGATACCCCAATACTCGTCCGCTACCTAGTCCGGGAGGTCCAGCCACGCACCTCCCAAGTGTTTCCTCACAGCCTGAAGTGCGCAGCGCTGAATTTTCTAGTAGCAAAGGGCTATGAAATTTCGCTACAGCCTCATAATTGGATTCGCCGCCGGCTACTACGCCGGCTCACGAGCAGGCACAACTGGATACGACCAGCTCCGTAACGGCCTGGAGCGCCTTCGTGACAGCCGGATTTTTGACCGGCTTCAGGCTGTTGTCGAGTTGGGCGTTGAGCGCATGCGTCAGGACGACGGACCGCACCTGCGCGTCATAGTTCTCGACGAAGACATAGCAACACCGGTTCGGTAGTTAGAGACACCAGCGCTCTACCCGAGCACTGCTGCTAGAGCTCAGGCAGGTACTCGCGGAGACGAGCGCTCTTGCGCGTTGGGTGACGAAGCTTCGCGAGCGTCTTGGACTCGATCTGGCGAATTCGCTCTCGAGTAACCCCGAATGCTCTACCAACCTCATCGAGCGTGCGCATCTCGCCATCAACGAGGCCGAAGCGCATGATCACAACCTCACGCTCGCGCTCCCCTAGCTCTCCTAACGCATCTCGAATATCTTGCTGCAGTTGAGCCAGGTCGGCGGCTATAGCAGGGGCGATGGCATTTGGGTCAGCGACATAATCGCCAACTGAGGATCCACCATCGTCACCTACGGGAGCCTCTAACGAGATCGGGTCTTGCCCCAACCCCATAATCTCGACGACACGATCAGGAGTTAACTCAACATCTTTCGCGATCTCTTCAATAGTTGGCTCGCGGTTGAGTTCAGAGAGAAGGCGCCTCTGAGACTGCGAGACCTTCTGCATTGTCTCCACCATGTGGACAGGGATGCGAATGGTTCTTCCTTGATCCGCGATAGATCTCGTAATTGCCTGACGGATCCACCAAGTTGCATAGGTAGAGAACTTAAAACCCTTTGAGTAATCGAACTTGCTAACAGCTCGCATTAAACCAATGTTGCCTTCTTGCACAAGGTCAAGAAGGACCATGCCTCTACCGACATAGCGTTTAGCGATTGATACGACTAGACGAAGGTTGGCCTCTATCAGCTGGGCCCTAGCAAGATCGCCGTCAGCAACAACCGCCGAGAGACTCTCCTCTTCCTCATGCTCAAGAACTCCTGCGATGCCTGACTCCTCAACAAATGAAAGGCGCTCGCGTGCTTGCTCGCCTGCCTCGAGGCGTCGAGCGAGAGTTACTTCCTGCGCAGCGCTCAACAAAGGCACGCGCCCGATCTCTCGGAGATATATGCGAACCGGGTCGAACGAAGCGAACTCCGACTTGCCGGAGTCGCGCTTCTCGCGACTTGCTCGTCGAGCAGCAATCTCGGTTTTTGGGGCAGAAGACTCCGGCTCAATTTCGTGTCGAAGCAGAGCATCCTCAGCCTTTAACTCATCTGAGATCTCCTCGACAACAGTGACGTTTCGCGCCTCAAACTCGCGGTGAATTGAAGCAAGCAAATCTGTTGAAGGCTCGAGATTCGGGAGCGCCGCAAATATCTCGCCCGTAGTTACAAAGTCGCGATCCCCAACTCGAAATAGCAGCGCCTCAACTGCGCCAGCCATATCCTCAGAACCCATCCCCTCAGAACCCATTCCGGCAGCGGCAGATTCTGGGGTCAAAACTTCTGTCGTATCGCTGGGGTCTGACGCGTCTACCTGCGATTCCGATTTTGCTCGCGTCTTTCGCGCGTCGGGTTTGGTCGACGAGGTTGTACTCGTAGCCTGCTTGCTTTGGCGATTTGTCATGCTTCAGGTACTCCCACTGCATCGGACTCCATTGGTGAAGCATCCTCAGTATCGCCTGAGACCTTGAGGGCCTCAGAGGCACCCGAGGAGTGCGACGCATACGCATCGGACAGCATCGCCACCAACTGAAGTGCTGCTTTCTCGCCCATATGCCAATCTGAGTTTCTAGCGGTCGCAATCTTGTCCAATACCGGCTTAACCACCATCGCTCGATCGTCCCCGGCCCTCACTAGATCCTTGAGCCACCTCTCCCCTGCCGGCTCCACGAGGCTCACCACTAAGCGGGCATGGAGCGTCTCTTTCTCTCCGTCGCCGACTGGCTCCTCAACCCCTAACTGCTCCAGTAAGGCCAGAACAGGACCGGTCGCAGCAGCAGTTGCCTCGTGAAAGGACTCCGTCGAGGCAAGTAGTTCGAAAGCCTCAATGGTAAGTGGGTCTGAGAAGAGCGAGGTATCGATCCAGTTAACGACCATCGCTGGGTCATGTATTGCCCATCGCAGCGCCTCGAGTTCGCGACGATCGATTCGCTCAGTTGGGTTTGGTCTTCTGGCCGGCGCCATTGCATCTCGTGACTCGGAGTCGCGCGCAGTTGCAGCGGTTCGGGTGGCTGGTTTAGCTATTGCTTGCTTAAACCAGGCATGGTCGAAGCCCGTTACGCCAGCGACTTTCTGGATATATCCCTCTCGCACTAACTCGTTCGAGTGCTCCCGTAGGACATCAACCGCTGCCTCTGCACATCGGGCTCGGCCCTCTGGAGTCTCAAGATCCGATGATGCGAAGACTCGATCGAGTTTGAAATCCATAAACGAACGAGCATTGGTTACCGCACGCAGCAGCGCGTCTGGATCGGATCGCCAAAGGTCAGCCGGGTCTCCACTCGTTGGGAGAGCAGCAACACGAACATTTATCTCAAAGCGCTGCTCCCACGTGTACCACTTCTCGGCTGCGCTCTGCCCTGCGCTATCAGCGTCGTAGGCGAGCACAATGTTGCGCGTGAAGTTCTTCAGTATCTGCACATGGTCTTCGGTCAGAGCGGTTCCGCATGTAGCAACAGCATTAGGAACTCCGGCAAGAGCGAATGCCATTACGTCTGTGTATCCCTCGCAGATCACTACCGCGTCGCGAGCTGCGACCTCGGCCTTCGCCCAGTTGAGGCCATAAAGGACGCGACTCTTGCTATAGAGGGGCGTCTCAGGGGAGTTTTTGTACTTAGGCCCATCACCTGTGAGCGTGCGGCCTCCGAAACCCACCGCATCGCCTTGACGGTCAAAAATCGGGAACATAAGCCTGCCTCGAAACTGATCCTGCAGCTTGTTCGATCGGTTTATGAAGGAGAGACCAACCGATGCCAGATCCTCACGCGAGAATTTCTGATCCTGGAGCGATCGCGAGAGAGCGTCATAGCCATCAGGAGCCCACCCGAGCTGAAACCTTCGAGCAGCATCGCCATCGAAGCCGCGAGACCTTAGATAAGCGCGCGCTCCCCCTGCATCAGCAGAAGTGAGGAGTCGATCGTGGTAAAACGCGACGGCTGCACCGCAGGCCTCAATAAGGCGACTCCGCTTCTGCCTATCTTGACTCGCTTTAGCGTCGTCGTATCTAAGAGTGATGCCAGCTCGAGTAGCGAGGCGCTCAACAGCATCTATGAAGTCGATATGGTCGAGCTCACGCAGAAAGGTAATTGCATCGCCACTTACCTGACAACCAAAGCAGTGGTAAACCCCGAGCTCAGGGTTGACCGAGAATGATGAGCTCTTCTCGTTATGGAACGGGCATAGCCCCGTGTATCTGCGCCCTGCGCGCTTCAGTGCGATGCGTTCACTGATGAGGGCGACAATATCTGTCGCCTCTCGTACACGCACGATGTCCTCTGCAACAATTCCCATTGCTATGCAGGTTACGTCGCGAGCGCCGGTAGCGCGCCGGCACCCATCGCCGAGCTCCGCGGACGACTCAGCGGAGGGCTCAATGGCGGCGTGCCGAACTGAGAGCCGCTCCTAGAATTGGTCTCGAGTTTCATCTGCCTAGGTCTACCCCGGCAGGAGTAGATGCGAGGTCCCAGCCGAGGTGAAATCGAGCCTGGGCGAAAGCAAAGCGATCGGTCATGCCAGCCACGTAGGTAACTGCCTCGCGAAGCGCCGAATCACTCCCTGCTGAGACCCCTTCAAGCGCTGTGTGGCCGAGTTCGTCGAAAGGCAGCCGATTAGGGCGATCGGCGTAAAACTCAACTAGTGCCCGCAGGAGGCGAGATACGGACTCCCCCTGGGCCACCGAGGCGGGGCGCATATATATGTGTTGATAGTTAAAAGCCCGGAACGCAGCTAGCGCCTCGGCAATGGGCTGGGCCATACCAATCTGGCCAGTCGATCGGATAGCCGACGTAACAGCGTTAATAAATGTGTGGAGTTGACTCGAGCGTGTATCCCCGCAGTTTGAGCGCACGAGCTCTGGGAGCATCGAGGGCGAGACGATGCCGGCCTCTACGGCATCCTCAAAATCGTGGCACACATATGCGATCCGATCTGCCCAAGAGACAACCTCCCCTTCAGGGGTCATCGGGGCGGGGCGGGACCACGAGTGGTTCCGGATTCCGTCGAGCGTCTCTATACAGAGATTTAGAGGGGCGAGCACAACATCGGCACCCCAGACAGCGTGGTCGTAGCCGCCCTCGAGGTATGGACCGAACGCATCCTCACTCGCATGCCCAAATGGACCGTGGCCGCAGTCGTGCCCGAGCGCAATCGCCTCGGTGAGCGCAACATTTAAACGACATGCTCGAGAGATACTCGTGGCGACCTGTGCTACCTCAAGAGCGTGAGTGAGCCGAGTGCGCTGATGATCCTCAGGAAAAATGAATACTTGTGTTTTACCTGATAGACGGCGGAACGCAGTTGCCTCGTGAAGAATGCGATCCCGATCCCGCTCAAAGCAGGTTCGATCCGAGTCTGGCTCCTCCTCGATGGAGCGATGCCCTGCACCTTGCGAGAGCGTTGCGCCATCGGCGAGCCATGCCTGCTCGGCATCCTCGCGTGCCTCGCGACCGACTATCTCAATTGCGCTAATGCTTGCGCGCGAATCTGAGTGGGCGCGAACCACTGAACCGCTAGCGGTATTGCCCTCCATGGTTGCAGCCCAAGCAATGGCGCGCTCGGACAAATGTGGGGCATCAGCCTGCCCGGCGACTAGTAGATCGACGACTAGATCGCTCGGCTTGCTGGGAATATTGGGGTTGATGGCTTCATCGCTATTACTCACAGGAACAGATGGTAGCGACGGGGTGAGACATCAGGCAGTGGCGCCCGGACCACCTGCTCCAAGTGCGGCGTGCGCGGCAGCGAGACGAGCAAGAGGGACCCTGTACGGGGATGCGGATACATAGTCAAGCCCAATCTCGTGGCAGAAGTGAACTGAGGTTGGATCTCCTCCGTGCTCACCGCAGATGCCGAGTTTGATATCGGGGCGAACTGCTCTCCCCTTCTCCTTGGCCCAGCGAATCAACTCGCCGACACCGGAGCGGTCCAACTGCTCAAAGGGGCTTACGTTCAGAATCTTCTGCTCAAGGTAGATAGGCATCATGCGACCCTCAACATCGTCGCGGCTGAAACCAAAAGTCATCTGCGTTAGGTCGTTTGTACCGAACGAGAAGAACTCCGCAGTCTCAGCGATCTCGCCAGCAGTAATTGCAGCACGAGGCGTCTCAACCATTGTGCCGACCAGATACTCGACACGCTCTCCCTGCTCGGCAAAGACTGCCTCAGCCTCAGCACGAATCCAGCCGTCGATGAGCTCCATCTCAGTACGAATAACCGTGAGAGGCACCATGATCTCGACCTGCGGATCTCCGCCGGCACGCTTGCGGGTTACAGCGGCTTCAATGAGTGCGCGCACTTGGAGCCTGTAAAGGGCTGGCTTTAAAATTCCGAGGCGACATCCACGAATTCCGAGCATCGGGTTTGACTCTTCCCAACGCTTAACCGCTGCCCAGAGATGCTCCGCCTCAGGGTCAACGGAGCCTCGGATAAACGCGGCGGTGCGGCGGGCCTGAAGCTCGTCGTGGTTAGGTAGGAACTCATGCAGCGGCGGGTCAAGTAGACGCACAGTTACAGGGAGACCATCCATTGCCTTAAGAATGCCCTCGAAGTCGATGCGCTGCTGCACTAGCAGCGCTGCAAGAGCAGCTTCTTCAGCCTCTGGAGTATCAGCAAGGATCATCGCCTGAACGATCGGAAGACGATCGCCTAGGAACATGTGCTCCGTGCGGCAGAGGCCAACACCCTCGGCACCGAACTCGAGAGCCTTCTCACAGTCCTCTGGGAGGTCCGCATTGGTACGCACCTTGAGAGTGCGGAACTCATCAGCCCACCCGAGAACAATTCCGAAGTGCTCACCAGGCTCTGGCTCAACAACGGCAACTTCTCCTACAACAACCTCACCTGTGCTGCCGTTGATGGAGATGATCTCGCCCTCTAGAACTGTTGTGGTGAGCGTGGTTCCATCTGCCTGAACACGATCGACGCTGAAGCACCTGCGCCCTAGATCGATGTTGAGTTCATCTGCACCGCAGATTGCTGGCTTACCCATTCCGCGTGCAACTACGGCAGCGTGGCTAACTAGCCCACCGCGTGATGTGAGGATTCCCTCGGCGGCGATCATTCCGTGAAGGTCATCGGGCGAGGTCTCAGGGCGAACAAGGATTACACGCTCCCCAGCCTCGAATGCAGCCTCTGCCTCGTCGGCAGTGAAGTAAACCTTGCCGACAGCAGCACCAGGAGATGCGTTCAAACCTTTGGCAATGGAGTCGTACTCTGCAGTTGGGTCGAACTGTGGGTGTAGAAGTTGGTCGAGCTGAGCGGGCTGCACGCGCAACACTGCTTCACTCTTATCAATCATTCCCTCTGACTGCATCTCAACCGCCATGCGAAGTGCTGCTGCTGCAGTGCGCTTGCCGACGCGTGTCTGGAGGATGAATAGACGACCCTGCTCAATCGTGAACTCGATGTCGCACATATCGCGGTAGTGATTCTCGAGCTGAGACATCACACTTATTAGCTCAACGTGGCACTCGGGGAACTCGTTACCCATCGCTGACAGGGGCTCAGTCATGCGAATACCCGCAACGACATCCTCGCCCTGGGCGTTGACCAAGAAGTCTCCATAGGGAGCGCTCTCGCCGCTCGACGGGTTACGCGTGAATGCAACACCGGTACCGGAGTCATCACCCTTGTTTCCAAAGACCATTGTCTGCACGTTTACAGCGGTCCCGAGGTCATCGGCGATGCCCTCCATCTTGCGGTAATCCTTAGCGCG
>JBAWWI010000043.1:0-16962 GCA_037146835.1 Actinomycetes bacterium
TAAGTTCATCGAACATATGTTCGACTATAAAACAGGGGTGTGACAATTACCAGGGAGATCAAGAACTTTCGCTATCTGAATGCGGATACTGAGACTGCTTTCGGTTTGGGAGACCGGTTCGGTCGCTGCCTCATTACGATGTCCTACCTGCTCATCAATATCCGCCGCGCAACACGATTCAAGCGCTGGATTGCATGGTCAGCGCTTAGCTATCGATCACTTCGAGGGCAGGGGCCGAAATGAGAAGCAGAGAAAGAGGGGGAGAGTAGATATGTGCGAAGTATGTGGCGAGACTCTTTTTGGGACTGACTTCTGTCAGGGCTGCGGCGCTCCGGTATCGAATGATGCTGACACGACAGTGAATGGTGACAGCGACGATGACACCGAGTCCGAGCTTGACGATGAAATGCAAGAAGAGATGACCGATTAGCCGTAATCGGGAGTAGCTACTGGAAACCCTTCGAGGGGCCGCGGTAGCAGGATGGTCTGTATGCCGGGTTGTGTCGACGGATTCGAAGTATCTGAGGTTTAATCTTGCAATTATTGGTTACAACATTGCTTGACAATGCTTCAAGGCAATGACGATCTCTTACCTGCAATTTACCTTGAAGTGACACACTTATCGTTCTCACACCGGCCGCCGATAAAGGACTCAGATTGATAGAGACCCAGTCAAAAGAGAAATCTCAAGCACGTTTAATGCTGAACAAAGTGCCTGAGGTAACCGCTCTCTTTTGGGTAATCAAGATCATGGCAACGACAGTTGGTGAAACAGCCGCAGACTTCCTCAATGAAAAATTAAACTTGGGGCTCACCGGAACGACGGTAGTAATGGTTATTGCCTTGCTTGCTGCGCTTGGGTTTCAGTTCCGAGTTCGCCGGTATATACCGAGCATCTACTGGCTGGTAGTAGTTCTTATCAGCATTGTGGGCACACTTATTACAGATAGCCTTGTAGACAATTTCCATATAAGCCTCTGGACCACAACCGCAATCTTCGCAGTCGGCATGTTCACGAGTTTTGGTATTTGGTTTGCGGTCGAGAAAACACTCTCGATTCATGCAATCACTACGACCCGGCGTGAATTTTTTTATTGGACTTCAATTCTGTTCACGTTCGCTTTAGGGACAGCGGCTGGCGACCTAATTGCCGAGAAACTCGCACTGGGATACTGGCGATCAGGCTTGCTCTTTGCCGGGCTGATAGGGCTCGTGGCCATTGGAAGATTTGTGTTCAAAGCCAACGAAGTTGCGGCCTTCTGGATCGCCTATGTGCTGACTCGCCCGTTAGGAGCCTCGATAGGGGATTTTCTAACCGCTCCGAAAGCAGACGGTGGGCTTGCTATCCCCACGAATGTAATCACTGCACTTTTCCTAATCACGATCCTTGCAATTGTTTCTTATTTTACGAAGCAGCAGCGAAATTCAGCGCAATCCGTGTCTCTTGATGAACTCGAGCAGCCTGTTTCCTAATCGCTTGCGCGACCTCTACATCCAGGGGAGATGTCAGCAAGAAACGATGTGGACGGAAGGGGCTCACGGTTACATCCGAGACTTGCCTCGCCCTTCAGGGCGCCTTGTCCTGACCGCTAAGGTGACGAGTCTGTGATTAATCGAGTCTCTGTCAACGCTCGTCAGGGTTGGTGGTTGTGCGGGTTCGCTGCGGTCTGCTTTGGTTTGGCGACGCCAGCGACGAAACTCCTTGTTGGCGATGCTGGGCCGTTTATCCTGGCCGGGCTGTTGTATCTCGGCGCTGCGATAGCGGTCGCACCACTGCGCGTTCGTGAGCAACGCCGCACGACGAACCGAAAGCAACGAACGCTCCTGGTCTTGACGGTACTGGTAGGTGGCGGCATCGCTCCTGTCTTGCTGATGACGGGGTTACACCGAGCCTCGGCGTCGACAGTGTCGTTGCTCTTGAATTTCGAATTGATAGCAACGGCGTGTGTGGGCAGGCTTTTCTTGCGTGAACAGATCGGTCGTCGTGCTTGGCTTGGGATCTCGATCGTGTGCGCGGGTGGACTCGTATTGACCGGCATCGCAGGAGCGGGTCTCGAGATAGGTGCGCTGTTTGTGATAGCGGCATGTGTGTGTTGGGGTGTCGACAACGCTATTACTGCAAGCCTTGATGCGTATAGCCCTGTGTCCGTGACGTTCGCTAAAGGCCTCTTCGCTGGTACCGCCAACCTGGCGATTGGCCTCATGCTTGAAAACGCCCCAAGTCTCAAGACGGTCATAGTGGCTTTTCTCATCGGGTCTATCGGCTACGGGTTATCGATCACGTTGTGGATCTCAGGAGCACGCTTAGTAGGTGCAGCACGTGGGCAAGTGATATTTGCACTTGCGCCGTTTATCGGGGCGCTCGCAGCTTGGCCACTCGTGGGCGAGCAACCAACTACACGCATCGTGATCGCGTTTGGGATTTCGTTGGCCGGTGTCGTGGTGGTCACGACAGCGAAACACGCTCATGAACACATGCATGGCGGAATCGTGCACGTGCATCCGATTCAAGCAGACGACGTTCACCATCGCGCTGATGTAATCGAGATGTTGGACGGCGGCGGGCACCGCCATTTGACGTTTAGCCACGCCCACGAACACCTGCCCGACATTCATCATCGCCACATGCATTAGCTAGACGCTTCGATCTCGATTCGCATCTCCTCCTATAGGTACTGCTGAAGTGAAAAGAGCGTCGCCATGGGCCGATCAACGCGGACGATAAACGTCGGATCGGTGTTCGATGCGAAGGACGCGAACCTCGTGAGCATCCTCGTCGAGGCGGTATACGATCCGGTAAGCACCTCGTCGAGCGGATCCATACCCGGCAAGTTCGCGTTGTAAAGGTTTACCGACCCGAACTGGTTCTGCGCACAACGGCCCGATCATGAACTCAACAATCGCGGCAGCGACACCTTCTGGCAAGCGCGAAAGTAATCGTGCAGCGGAGGTCGCCACCTGAAGATCCCCCGTCATCGTTTGAGGAACTTGGCCCGAAGATCCTCAGCATTAAATGATTTTCCCTTGTCAATCTCTGTCTCAGCTTTACGGATAGCGCGCACCGCTACCGGATTCGAGAGTATCTCCACCGTCTCTTCGAGCCACTCCAGATCATCTGGTGAAAGAATTACCGCGGCCGGCCGTTTCGTGTGAGCACAACGCGATCATGGTGCTTCTCAACGCCGTCAATTATCTCCGACAGGCGCTTTTTGATTTCGGCGAGGGGCAACGTGGAATCAGACATGACCATAGTTGTCGTCATATTGGGCAGCAGGTCAACACAGGGACAGCCTCACCATGGCGCGCTGTTTTCCATTATTATTTGGTGTCGCTGGTCCCAGAATGGTTCTGAGGGATAAGCGGCCCAGGTCTTGTCTGTTGCGGATCGTTTGATCGTACCTACCTAATTGAACTGTGCTGATCAACCCCAACCAGTAACTCCCATCCGCGTAGTGGATTTGTGAGATCACTGTTGTCGTGGTAGAAGATGGCGCATGATTAGACACTCAACACCAAACCTCAGGGCTTCGCAACCACGGTCGATCCGCATCGGCATCGCTGCCGTAACTACTGCTGCTCTGCTGATTTCTGGAGGCTGCTCGAGTGCCAGCACGGCGAGCACAACGAGTACGACCCGCTCGACAAGCAACACCCAGCGCATCGCACTCGTCGCCTCGTCGACCCCGGCAACATCTACGGACGTACTTGCCGCTAAGCACGGGAATGTCACCATTGCGTTCACCAATGACACCAAGGCGGCTCACGGCCTAGAGATCGACTCGCCGTCAGGAGCCGTGGTCGGCCAGATTCCTGCCTTCGACAGTGGCACCAAGTCGCTGACCATCTCCGTGACCTCGGGTTCTTACACCATGTGGTGCCTGACAAACGGACAGAAAGCCGGACTCCCTCACGCGCGACTAAACGTCAAGTAGCCCTCACCTCGGGAGTTGGCTAGATCTCCGTCTCAAGGTCGGTCGGGGTAGGACGAGTTCTCAGGTTCAGTAGACTCAATAGTCAGCACTAACAGCACCCTTTTGAGGGTTCGCGATAGCAAGACGGCCTGTACGCCGGATTCTGTCCAGACGTTTGCACGCCTGGGGCGACCATCCATCTCGGTTGACTGTTACCAGCCAACTCTTGCGGTCTACCCGGGATTATGAACCGAGGTTCGTCGGGCGAGCAGCCCTCTCCCTGTATGACCTTGCTCCTGGTGGGGTTTGCCTAGCCACTCGGGTCACCCCAAGCGCTGGTGCGCTCTTACCGCACCGTTGCACCCTTACCTGTTCGGGGTTGCCCCCGTCATCGGCGGTTTAATCTCTGTGGCACTTTCCTGCGGGTTCCCCCGACTGGGTGTTACCCAGCACCTTGCTCTATGGAGTCCGGACGTTCCTCGGTCGGATCTAAGTCCGCACGCGGCCGCCCGGCCGTCTTGCTATCGCGAGCCCGCATCTTCGCACCTATCGCTGCGCCAAGTAAACCGCAGGCGCCAGCAACTACTAGGTAAGCCAGAAAAGAGTGGGAGACCTCGCCGCCTGAGTGCTCACCTGTTGAGGTTCCAATCGCTTTTCTCACGACCCAGATACATGTATATAGGAGTGACCAAAGGACAAAAGATCCGGCCCCGGCTACTAGTCCGTTACTGAACGGCGCGCCTTTGGATTCCTTGGCCGAGACGAACCCGGCAGCTGTGAAGGCAATAATTGCGACGAGAAATGCCCATACGCCGATTGCGTCTGAGTCCACGCCAGCTCGTTCGAGTATCAGAACCAGAGCTGCTAGAGGTATGAGAATCCCTGTACCTACAAGGATTCCACGCCCGAAGGCCTCTTTCTTTAATAACTGCATGCCCCCACGGTACCGGCCCAGAGCGCTCTTGGCTGCCTGTTCTTCGAAGAGTTTTGGTGACAGACTTCTGAGATTCCCATATTTCCCCTTAGGTCGCGCCCACTTGGGGCCGAACAACCTCTCGTTGAAATAGTTATTAGCGAAATACATACCTGGGGGTACAACGATCATGAGTGTTTCCGTGAGGCGAGTCGTAATAGCAACGAAGCCCGAGTCGAGCTGGTGGCTTGATGCCGAGTGCCGTGGGGTCGACCCAGAGGTATTCCATCCTGACCCCGAGATTGAGGGCTCAGATGTTGAGGCCAAGACGATCTGCCAAGGATGCGCTGCCCAAGAGCCGTGCCTCGAATACGCCCTTGCAGTGCGTGAGAAGCAGGGTGTCTGGGGCGGGCTCACAGAGATTGAGCGTCGCCGTATGGTGCGTCGCCGTCGACGTGCCGCTCAGCGCGTATAACGCCCGGTAGGCTCGCTGGTATGCGAGCCATCTGCGAACCGATAGCACCACGCTCCCAACTATTGGGCTGCGAACTAACTGGCGGCATCGCAGATCAACTATCTCCTGCTCTATCTGCGGCTCAATCGGCGTGGCTCATATGAGTTTTGTTTGGGCTGATGCCTTAGGGCCATTGCTACATAGAGAAGACCTCGACCCCGAGGTACTCGCTCAAGCCATGGAGACGATCCTCGCTGGAGACGCGACCGATGCACAGATTGCAGCACTTGCTGTGCTTCTGCGAGCGAAGGGGGAGACCCCTGAGGAGATTGCTGCACTAGTCGGCACAATGCTCCGATTTACAACACCGGTTGACCTTGATCCCGAGGGTGCGGACGGTGTCATGGTCGATACGTGCGGAACAGGTGGCGACCGTTCGCATACTTATAACGTCTCAACGCTTGCAGCGCTTGTAGTAGCCGGGGCTGGTGTGAAGGTTGCGAAGCATGGCAACCGCGCAGCCTCATCAGCATGCGGATCAGCCGATCTTCTCGAAGAATTAGGTGTAACCCTCGATCTTGGCTCAGCGGGAGTCTCGCGATGCGTGCGAGAGGCAGGCATTGGCTTCTTCTTCGCTCCGCGGTATCACCCCGCCCTCAGATTCGCCGCGGCCCCGCGTCGCGAGCTTGGAATCCCGACAACATTCAACTTCCTAGGGCCACTAGCAAACCCAGCACGCGTAAAGCGCCAAGTTGTTGGGGTCTCCGACCCAGCTATGGCTAACCGAATTGTGCGTGGGTTAGCTGCGCTCGGCGCAAAACACGCGATGGTTTTCTTTGGGCACGACGGACTCGACGAACTCACAACTACTGATGTCGCAACAGTTCACCAATACCGCGATGGGGAGCACACAACCTTTCTCCTTGACCCAACCGAGTTTGGGGTAGCGCGATCGACGCGCGATCAACTCGTAGGCGGCGACCCCGCACACAATGCAGCTATGTCGCGCCGGGTGCTTGCAGGAGAGACTGGCGCGGTGCGCGACATCGTTGTATTGAATGCAGCCGCAGCTCTTGTTGTCGCAGATCTAGTGAGCGATATTCCTGAAGGATTAGTTGTAGCCGCAGCGAGTATCGATACCGGCGCAGCGGCAACGGCTCTCACCAGACTGGTCTCAATAAGTACCGAGGCCGCGGCTGGAGAGTCTGCGTAGTGGCTCGCGGATTGCAGTGCCCCGCATGCGGAGAGCACCATCGTATTGATGGCGCGGCCCCTGGGAGTACGTTCAAATGTGGCGGTTGTTCGCGCACATTGAGGGTGCCGGGTTCTCCTGCAACATCTTCTGCAACATCTTTCGGGGCTGCTCAGGCGAAGGAGCCTGAGTCTGAGAATCCCGCTCGGCAAGTGCGAAGTGAATCCCGCCCCAACAAGTTGCATCTACCTCCATACGAAGGTTCACTGCCCCTTGCGGCGCGCATTGTTTCTTGGGTAATAGCAGTCCCGGTCTCTGGATTCATCTCTTTGAAGATCGCAGTGCTTATTGGACTGCTATCAACGAACGATTTGATCGACCTGATAACTGGCTCCGGGGGCGGGCGTTACCTCCGTATGGTGATCTTCATTCCTCTATGGGCGCTTGTGACTGCAGGGGTAGTCTCGCTGATCCTTGAGGTAGGGGAGCGACTGTTGGCTAACTACGGGAAGACCTTGAGCTCCGCTAATCCCGATCGCTCAGCTTCAACACGTGCGCGCAATCTCCCTAAAGATGCAGCGAGCGCTTCCAATGCTTCTCCACCTACGGCTCAAGACCGAACCCGCGTGAATGCATCTGTAATCCCTGATCGACCGGCTCCTACTCCAACAGCTGATGAAGCAGATCCTCAGCGACCTCGGCGTATTCCACCGCGCTGAACCTCTTTACGGTTCCGGTCAGATTTATAACTCTCCTCCGAGATAGCAGTTGGGCTATGCGCTGGCTCGTACGCGGGGAGTGGCCCGGAGCACGCAGTAGCAGCACTCCCGGTTACGTTAAGGAGTCGCACCCGACCCGCAATGAGTTCATGATCGAGCCAACGCGCAACTACTAGAAGTTCGTCTATCTCCTCGCGCGCTGGAGGCTGACCGAGTGGAAGCACTTGGACAGAAGCTCTCTCAAGTCTTGGATCAAAATCGGCGAGACTTGGAGTGCTGCTAGTTACTAAATGTCCGCCCTCAAATTCTCGGAGACCATCTGGAGTAGCGAATTGAAGGTTCCCAGAGGCCCGTAGCCATTCGACGGAGCGAAGTCGACGAAGTGCTTTAGATAAAGCAGCAAGCCGATCTCGTTGCTGCGTTGCCTCCTCGAAGCGCTCTTGTTGGGAGTATGAGAACATGCGCGCCTCGATTGGCTCTAGTAGAGCAGTGTGATCGGAGCGCAGCGCAAGAACGGCACGCTCAACAATTGCTCGATATTCATCCTCGGATGTCTCCGCTCTGCATGGGCATGCGGCAACCCCCAGCTGCGCAGGCGAGCATGGAGTATCGACTGAGATCACGGCATTGCGAGAGATGCGTTGCGTGCATCGTCGGAGCGGAACCGATGACTCGATTGCTTCCTTAATCTCAGTCGCTATCGATCGTGACCTAAACGGCCCGAGGTAGACCGAGCCATCAGCGGTTGCCTCTGCGGTAACCAGGAGGCGCGGAAAGCGTTCGGCAACTGTGAGCTTTAGATATGTGTAACGCCTCCAACCTTTACCTACGCGGTTGTAGTGCGGGTCGTGGCGGCGAATGAGTCTGAGTTCGTGTATCTCTGCCTCTAACGGATCTGAGCAGACGATGTGGTCTATTCGCTCTAGCTCCTTTAATAGTTGCGGCACCTTGGCGCGAGTATCGCCCCCGAAATATGACCGAACGCGCGAGCGTAGATTTGTGGCTTTCCCTACGTAAAGAACCTCATTTTTGCGGTTGCGAAAGATATATACACCAGGCTGCCTCGGCAACTGCGCAGTTAACTTGAGCTTCGAGGCCGATGGATGCGCACGAATCTTTGGGAGTTCGATTAGGTCGTCTAGCCCTAAGACCCCAAGAGTTGCTGCACGTTCAAGGAGTGAATGTAGAACCTCTGCTGTTGCTTGAGCATCTGCGAGAGCACGGTGGTTAGGCGTCTCCTCGACGCGCAAGTGGCGCGCAAGGGTTCCGAGTTTCATATCAGGTACTTCATCGCGTAGTAAGCGCCGCGCTAGCCCGAGAGTATCGACGCGCCTGTTCGGGAGTCGCTCTCGTCCGTCGGCTACGAGTGCTGCGTCTATGAATGAAGTATCGAATCGTAGATTGTGCCCGACCAAGACTGCTCCGCCGATGAACTCGAGAAGTGCTGGGATGACTTCACCGATAGGTGGTGCGGGGTAGACCATCGCCTCGGTGATTCCAGTTAGCACGGTTATGAATGGCGGAATCGGCGAACCTGGGTTGATGAGCGTCTGGAATGTGGCGACGCGCTCTCCTCCTCTGTAGCGCACTGCACCAATCTCGGTGATGGCGCAACTATCTGGTGATGTTCCTGTTGTCTCTAGGTCTATGACGACAAATGTGACCTCGGAGAGAGGGGTTCCTAGGTGGTCGAATGAACGCTGCTGAGCAATCGGTAAGCGTGCGAGTGGATCACTCGTAGAGTGGCTCTCGATCTGCAGCGGGGGAGGCGGTTTCATCGCTCCGAAGCCTAGCGAACGTGTGTTCGTTGTGGGTGGAGGGGTTATACCCTTCGAATGAGCTCTCGATTTAACCGCATGTAACCCTAGAAATGCAGCGAGTATCAGTAGTATCGCTCTCGCCATGACAACCACTAGATACAGATGCGATGGATGCGGGAACCTCACCCGCTTTGATCTGGCGATATCGCGCCGAACTCGCGAGTTCCACCACTTCACAGTTGGTGGCGATCTAGAGATCGAGTCGATCGAGGTTGTCGAGGAGGAGATCGAGTCAGTCCAGTGTCGCTGGTGCGGCGCTCAGGGTGACCGCATTCAGGTCCTACCTTCTGAGGTCGCTTCTGATGATTCTTCCCACGCCGATGTGGATGCCCCTGTAACTGCTGGAGGCGACTGAGCTCGTGCAGATCGACCCGCCAATCAATGCTCGACCAGAGCCGACTGTTCCTCATGTTCCAGAGCATCTGCTTGCACCTCTCCTAGAGATTGCCGGCTGCTCGCTCGAGGTACTCGAGGGTGACTCAAGTATTCGTCGCATTGCAGGTCAGGAATTCTTAGAGAGTGACGCAGCGAAGAGTGCACTTGCTGGTTGGAGTGTGGAGCGAGCGCTTGACCGAATTAATCAGGCTGACGCGCGAGGTCAACTTCCAACTTTGGTCTCGGCACTCTATGCACAGAGGCCAACTGGATGGGGCTACGGCTTAGGCGCTGCATGCGCACTTGATCTCGTAGCGAGGCGAGCACCTGTAGAGGTTGTAGAGGCGCCATTCGTACGCGATGAATCCGTAGATGAAGAGATTCGAGCTGCCCTTGAATTAGCTGAGCAGGCTGAGGAAACAGCTAAGCGCGCAAGTGCTGCCCGCGATGATTTCGAGCGGCGCCTACACGCAGCCGAGCACGCCAGCCGTGCGGAGAAGGCCGAGGCCCAACTGCGCGCGGCCGGCCCGGCCCGTGAACTCGAGGAAGCCCATGCCCGGATTAATGAATTAGCCGCGGATATTGCAACGCTCGAGCGTCGCCTCTCTCAGTCTGACGGGGAGCGCGCAGTAGCGGTTGACCGCGCACGAGCAGCAGAGTTCGAGGTAGAGGGTATAAAGCGTGGTCGAGCACCTGCTCCTGAGCGCATTGCTCTAGCGGATGCGGCATCGTTAGCTCGCAGGTTGAGCGCGCGCTTAGATGAACTAACGGCACCAGAGCTTGCGCCTAATCGTCCAACTCGCTCAGCCGATCAATCTCAGACCCCAACCGCTGATCGCGCTTCAGATCGCGTAGGCGAACGGGGGGGACAGAAGGTAGCGGGCTCGAATCAAAACACTGGTGGAGCGAGCGCTCCTCGGCCAGCGCCGCGCATCCCTGTTGGTCTGCGTGCGGATACCGCTGAGGGTGTGGATGCCCTTCTGCGCACTCCAAGGCTTGTTGTAGTCGTTGACGGAACCGATACTGCTTCGCGTGCATGGCCTGATGAACGGGTAAGCGAGCAGCGCGGGCACTTAGTTGCATCCCTTCGATCACTGCACTCTCGTTTTCGCTGCGACATCACCGTTGTATTCGCAGGCGACGATCTTGAGCCTCCAGGGAAGATCGGTCGCCCGGGTGTGCGAGCAGTCTTCTCCGCTGTTGGAGAGCCTGTCGGGACTGCCATCGTTCGCGAGGTTTCGTCTATTTCTGCGTCTCTGCCGGTATTACTTATCTCCTCAGACGGCGTTGTAGCCGGGCAGGCCGAACGCGAGGGTGCGACAGTGGTTGCAGTCGACCCGTTCCTATCCGCACTGCGTTCGTAGACCTACGTCCTTCTTAAAGAAGGCCTTCAGTAGTTTGCGATAGCAGAGCGTATCAATATAGATTTATGCGATGCCTGTACGCCTCGCTCTCGCTAAACACGAAGTTCCCGACACGCTGCGCGCCATTGCTGAGCCAATGAGGTGGAGGATCATCAATGCGCTTACCCAGGAAATGCTCTGCGTATGCCACCTTGTTGACGATCTAGGTGCTTCACAGCCTTTGGTTAGTCATCACGTGCGCGTTCTAAAAGACGCAGGGCTCATAGTTGGAACTAGGGAGGGGCCTTGGACCTACTACTCATTGGCTCCAGGTGCGCTTGATCGCGTCGGTCACGAGATTGCCCAACTCGAGCCAGTTTCAGGTGTCTCTAAACGAACGAGGCGAGCATGCTGTTAAGACGGCGTTTAGCCGCTGAAGGAATTGGCACTGGCATGCTGGTTGCCGCCGTTATCGGCTCCGGGATCATGGCTCAGAGGCTTAGTCCGGATGACATTGGGCTTCAGTTGCTCGAGAACACAATCGCCACAGCGGGGGCGTTAGTAGCGATCATCCTCGCATTTGGGCATGTATCGGGTGCGCATCTCAACCCTGTTGTCACAATTGCTGACCGCATATTTGGTGGGCTTAAGTCGACAAAAGAAGCAGTTGGGTACGTGATCGCACAGATCGTTGGTGGTGTGATCGGGGCGATTATCGCCAACCTGATGTTTGGGCTCGATGCTGTGAATCTCTCGACACATGTTCGCTCTGGTGGAGGCATCTGGCTAGGAGAGATTGTCGCGACATTCGGTCTCCTAATGATTGTCTTTGGTGTCGCAACATCTGGGCGGCATGTGATGGCACCCTTCGCTGTCGCCGGTTACATCACCGCCGCATACTTCGCTACCTCCTCAACCTCTTTTGCAAACCCTGCAGTAACGATCGCTCGAACTCTCTCCAATTCATTCGCTGGGATTGCTCCGGAGTCTGCACCTGGCTTTGTGGTCGCGCAGATTCTCGGTGGAGCAGTAGGGGCGTTGGCAGTATTTCTTGTGTTCATGGATAGCGGGAAGGGTGAGTCAGCGGATGCCTGATATGAATGTTCCTGATTTGAATGTTCCCGAGGTCTTGTTTGTATGTGTCCATAATGCTGGGCGAAGCCAGATGGCAGCTGCGCTCTTGGCCCACCACGCTGGTGATCGCGTGAGGGTTCGCTCGGCTGGCTCGGCTCCTGCAGATCAGATCAATCCAGCGGTCCGAAGTGTGATGGCCGAGTTGGGAATAGAGCTCCTTGATGCTGAGCCTAAGAAGCTCACCGAGGCAGCGGTTCAGGCCTCCGATGTTGTAATCACAATGGGGTGTGGCGATGCCTGCCCAATCTTTCCGGGGAAGCGCTACCTCGACTGGGTCCTTGATGACCCCGCTGGTCGCCCTCCCGAGGAAGTGCGCGTGATTCGTGACGAAATCGACCGACGGGTTCAGGTTCTGCTCTCCGAGATTGCCTGAGCGGTGCCGGATTTGGGGCTTCTTCTCGCCCCTGAACATGACTGTCACACCCCCCTGTAAGGGTGCTCTCCGGGCGGAGGAAATGGGCTGATTGGCCCTTAACCAGACCGGAGAGATTCATGAGTGATGAGACCAACTACGAGCGACCAGTAATTCGCGCCGCCTCAGAGAGCCCGGCCGAGATTTGGCCGGTAGCGACTGAGGTCTATCTCGGGCCACGCTTGATTGACGGTGGAAGCGATGCGGAGCGCGCACGCTATCGACATCCTTCAGGATCAGACGATGATCAAGCATTCAGTATCGACTGCAACGACTGCGTGATGCAGCACACGGCGGTATGTAGCGACTGCGTAGTCTCGTTCGTCGTGAGCAGAAGCCCAGGAGATGCGCTAGTGGTTGACGTCTCTGAGGCGAGGGCCGTTCGTCTGCTGACCAATGCTGGGCTGCTCCCTAGTCTTCGTCACGAGAAGCGCGTATCAGGGGAGTGAGAATCAGTCGTCTTTTACTGCGACTGCATTCGGGGTGACATTCATCTTGGGTTCATATGCCTCAGCATCAACAGCTCGCCCCACGCCGGGGAACTTTAAGTACAGAGCATCGGTGCACTCGGGGCAGCAGCCGTAGAAGCGCATCTCGACTGCAGTGCCGCAGCGCATGCAGAGACGGCTCTCGGGAACCACATCATCGGGAACGATGGCGGCGATAATCGGGTTGGCTGTGTTCATTCCCCCGACCGTAGGCGCGAGCCATGGGTATTGCGTGGATTCGGGCGGGACATTAGGAAAAGCCCGTTTTTGGTACCGCGAGCCGGTAGCGTGAGGCCCCATAGCGCTTAGGTATTTGACCTAGTTCGGGTGTTTATATGGTCATGGTGTCCGTGTATCCAAGTGTAGGTATTGAAGTGTAGGTATTGAAGTTTAGGTATTGAAGCGGCTGAGGGATGCAGTGCATTGCAGTGCTCAACGCCAAATAATCTCTGGAGGAATAAATGTTTACAGTTCAATCTTCATCGACCGGAGCGAATGGCGGCGTGGATGCTGCGCTCCTGATCATTCGTATTGCTCTTGGAGTCGTGATGATCGCTCACGGGTATAACCACATCTTCCGAGGTGGAAAAATCAAGGGGACTGCCGGTTGGTTTGAGAGCCTTGGAATGAAGCCTGGTGTGCTTCACGCTTGGACTGCGAGTATCACGGAGTTGGCAGCAGGTGCGATGTTGATCTTCGGGATTGCAACTCCGCTAGCCGCTGCTGGAGTCGTAGGAGTAATGCTTGTCGCCTTCATAACAAACCACCGTAAGAATGGCTTCTTTATCTTTCGCCCAGGTGAAGGCTATGAGTACGTGCTCACCCTTTTACTGGTGGGGATTGCTATCGGCGGATTAGGGGCCGGAAACTGGTCCATCGATCACGCACTTGATATCGGAGACAAAATGCTTGGGTGGCGAGGTCTTGCGATCTCAGCAGGGCTAGGTGGCGGTGGAGCACTTGCGCTGCTCGCTGTCTTCTATAGGGCGCCTGTCAAAGACTAAGTATTTAGAAGGACTGTGTAGTTCGCCAGCGTTGCTCTCCAGCGCTTGAGATGGACGCTCTACAGCTCTCTCTATAAGCGCCTTTGGTCTCAGCTCAAGTGTGGTCTGAGGGCGTCTACGAGTAAAGGCAGGACCTCGCGCCAGTCTCCAACGATGCCAATATCTGCGTAGTTAAAGATTGTGGCATCTGGGTCAGAGTTAATGGCAAGCACGGTGCCGGCCCCGCGGAAGCCCACGGAGTGATTTAGTTTTCCTTGGGCGCCTATAGATATGAATAGGCGCGGAGTCACAGAGCTTCCAGTGATGCCGATCTGGCGCCCACGCGGCTGCCACCCAGCGTCGGTCACTTTTCTTGTAGCACCGATCGGAGCGCCGAGTAACGATGTGAGTGCATCGAGTTGGGAGTACTCATCCGGGTGTACTCCTCTCCCAATCCCCACTATTCGATGGGATGTCGCGAGCAGGTCGATGGAGTCGTCGCGGGAGCGACTCAGAATCTTCATGCGATGGCGGGCAGCTACGCCGATATGCACATTTCGAGGCGGAGAGAACAACGGCCGAGGCGAGGCGCTCGGGAGCAGGCCAGCACGAACCGTCGCAATTTGAATATCCGATCGGCACCCAATAGGCACAACGAATGCCCCTCCGAGTGCAGACTTTGTAGCTATAAGGCGGCCTTCTTCCGAGACCGCAAGAGAAACAGCATCGCCGATCATTCCTGCGTTGAGCGCAGCAGCAGCGCGTGCTCCAACCTCGCGCCCCCAAGCTGTAGATAGAGCCAGAATCGCCCACGGCTGTGCATCGATGGCCCATGCGATAACGGCGGCCGCGGCGTCCTCTTCCACAAGCGCATTACTCACCTCAATACTCTGCCCAACCCCCCAGCGACCTAGTGCTTGGCCAAGGCCAAAGGCAGTTCCGTCAAAGGTGACCGCCGCGCAGTACCCGTCAATCTGATCAGCGAGGTTGGCTGCTTTCGCTATGAGATTGCGGCACTGCGCCTCAAGCCCCGGCTCCACGAGCACAGCTATGGAGGGGCCATCAAGCGCTACCGGCCCTGAGACCGTCTGCGGCTCCTGAATCGAAGCTTCATCGCTGAGCGCATTGCTCTGCAGTAGGAATTCCAGAGCGCGTAAGACCTGTGATTGCAGAGGTGCATCGGGGTGCCTCTCGCCAGTGCGTGTCAGGTCTATTGCTGTGGGCTCGCCCACCCAAGTAAGCGATCCGGCATCACCCCACGGACCTTTACCAAGCTGGGATGCGTTCAACTCTGTTATTAGATGCTCCGGTACCTCTGCTCGCCCAGCAGGATCGACCTTTGCAGGCTCGAGAAGTCTCTCAGCTGTCGTTATAAACGCAGGGAACTCAGCGACTACCTCAAGTATGGACTCGCCGTGCTCGAGGTGTGCGCGCAACTCGCCATTCTCGATCGACCACCAGCGAACTCCGGCGAGGAGCGGGAGGTCTAACAACTCTGCGACTGCTGGCGGAACCTGTCCAGTATCTGAGTCAACTGAATTCTTGCCTGCAATTACAAGGTCAAACGAAACACTGTCTCTCGTGGAACCGTTTGCCAACGCAGCGGTCCGAAGCACCGTATCCATTGATGCAACGAGTGCTCGCGCCGTCGCGAGAGTGTCAGAACCAGCGAATTCGGGGCCAACGATATGAATACCGGAGATCTCAACCCCCCTATTCAGTCCCCATGCGATTGCCTCACGAAGCACGTCGACAGCATCAGGGGGACCAAGAGTGATGACCGTTACGGAGCCTCCATGCTCCCGCACAGCCTCAACGGATGCGGAGACCGCCCGCCTGCAGTAAGGGTTCATCTCAAGAGCGCAGTTGGATCGGTCTAGGCGGCCATCTGGCCCAATCCGCATCTCTTCAAGAGAGGGAATCTGCTTGACGAGGGTCGCAATCCGGAGCGTCACAGGTGGACCCTACCGGGCAATTGCCGCGGAGGTCTAAAAATTTGAGCCTCAGGAAATTATCCAAAGAATGTTCGCCGAAGTTCACTCCAATCACCACCCAAGCGCTCCTCCTCGCGGATAGTCTCCGCGTCAAGCCTTAGGAGGCAGCCCAAATGGCACGAGTTGTTCTCGATCATGTAACCAAGAAGTACGGCGATGTGGTCGCAGTCCACGACCTGAGTCTGGAGATACGAGACCGCGAATTCCTAGTCCTTTTAGGGCCATCCGGGTGCGGAAAATCTACCGCTCTGAGGATGATCGCCGGCCTCGAAGATCTGAGTGGCGGGCAAATTGCTATTGGCGACCGCGTCGTAAACGATGTCGAGCCAAAAGATAGAGATATCGCAATGGTGTTCCAGTCGTATGCGCTCTATCCGCATATGACAGTTGCGCGAAATATTGAGTTCCCTCTTCGGTCTCGCAAAGTTCCTGAGAATGAGCGCGGACCACTTGTGGAGGAGGCAGCACGAGCTCTAGGGCTAAGTGACCTCCTAGATAGGAAGCCGGCGCAGCTATCTGGTGGACAGCGTCAGCGCGTCGCTTTAGCTCGCGCCATCGTGCGCAAGCCCTCGGTATTCCTGATGGATGAGCCATTGAGCAATCTCGACGCCAAATTGCGAGTTCAGACACGCGCCGAGTTGATTGAATTACAGCGTCGTCTCGATGCGACTGTTGTCTACGTAACCCACGACCAGGTCGAGGCTATGACGATGGGGCATCGAATCGCGATTATGAGCGATGGGGTGCTCCAGCAAGTTGGGCCTCCACAGGATGTATACGAACGCCCTGCAAATCTCTTCGTCGCCCGCTTTATTGGCGCCCCGCCGATGAACACAATTACAGGCACAATCTCCTCAGAGGGTGGAGCCCATAAATTGGTTACCGCCGAGGGAGCGATTGCACTCCCGAGCGAGATATCGGGGGCAGCGCGGAATGCAACAGGCCTAGAGGTTGTGCTTGGGGTTCGCCCTGAGCACGTGCGAATTCTCCCTCACGAGAGCGAGACTCAGTTTGCTCTTGAGGCAACAGTTGCAGTAATCGAGTCGCTAGGGCATGAGAGGCATGTTGTGTGCAGGCTCGCTGATGAGCAGATGGTAATTGTGCGTCAGACGGTTGAGACCGAGCGCCCGGTAGAGGGAGCAGCTGTCCGACTCAGCGCCGACCCAGTGGGCCTTCACCTTTTTGATGCGGCTACAGGACTGCGCCTTGATGCAGACGATTCTC
>JBAWWI010000044.1:0-16904 GCA_037146835.1 Actinomycetes bacterium
GCAAGTGTCGCTGAGATTCAGGGAGTACCAACTCTGAATCTTCGAAGGCTCGCCGCGGATCTCGCTCCAGCGGTTCTTGCCGGCGAGCGAATGATGCTTCGGATTATTAAAGCCGGGCGCGAGCCGGGTCAAGGAGTTGGGTTTCTCGATGATGGCTCAATGGTTGTCGTCAATGGTGGTGCAGCGTCAGTTGGCGCCGAACCCATGGAGATAGTGGTCTCGTCTGTGGTTCCAAATGCAGCAGGGCGCCTAATTTTTGCAAAGCCTGCAGTTAGTTTGCGCGAAACAGAGGCATCCTCGGGCATCATTGGAGAATGACCACTTGGGCAATTCTTCTTGCAGCGGGTAGCGGCACGCGCTTTGGGGGTCAGAAGCAGTTCTTAGATCTTGGTGGGGCGCGCATCATTGATCGCGCTATCCATGGCGCCCACGATGCTGTAGATGCGGTTGTACTTGTACTCCCGCCAGGCGAGTCGTGGGTTGGGCCGGCGGTCCACGCTGTAGTTGAAGGCGGGGCGCTTAGATCCGACTCAGTTCGCGCTGGGCTCGCAGTGATTCCTCCGGAGGTGGAGGTGATCGTTGTGCATGATGTGGCGCGCCCACTTGCAACACGCGCAACTTACTTCGCAGTTATTGATGCAGTGAAAGCTGGCGCCGATGGAGCAGTTCCAGGCATCGCAATCTCCGACACGATCAAGCGAATAAACCAAAGCATGGTTGTAGAGACGCTCAATCGCAGTGAACTCGTAGCCGTGCAGACACCTCAGGCGTTCAATGCTGCGAAGCTCCGAGACGCGCACGTTGCTGGCGGCGATGCAACAGATGATGCTGGATTGATTGAGGCAATTGGGGGTACCGTCATGGTCGTGCAGGGCGATGTGCTTAATCTAAAAATTACTGATGGCAGTGACCTGCTGCGGCTTGAGGCTCTGTTAGCGGAGCGCTCGGTGAGTGAAGGCGACGCAGGGGAGAGCACATGATCTTTCGTGTTGGGCTTGGTTTTGATGTTCACCCGTTCGGTGGTGAGTCCCCCTTGGTAATAGGTGGAGTAACGATTGAGGGACCTGGGCTAGTTGGTCACTCTGATGCAGATGTCGTCGCGCATGCCGTAGCCGACTCGTTACTTGGACCGGCAGGTCTTCCCGATCTTGGCTCGCTCTTTCCAGCGAGCGACCCAACATATTTGGGTGCCTCCTCGATGGATTTACTCTCGGATGTGGCTCGTCGGGTCAGTGCGGAGGGTTGGTGGCTTCAGAACGTAGATATCGTGATTGCGGCCGAGCAGCCACGGCTCGCTGAGCATCTCGCTGCGATGCAGTCAGGGCTCGCCGAGGCTCTCGCTCCCCTCCAGGAGCCACTCGGTGTAGCCCTTCACGTCTCGGTTACCCCGAAACGCGGAGAGGGCCTTGGTTTCGTAGGCCGGGTCGAGGGAATCGCCTGTTGGGCAGTGGCGATGCTCAACAAAGGTTGATTTTCATTCAGCGCGGGTAACCTCGCTGCAATGACCGTTCGCATTCGACTGCACGACACACTTCTTGGCCGCAGGGTCAACCTCTCTCCTCGGGTCCCTGGGAGCGTCTCTATCTACGTCTGCGGACCTACCGTCTATGACGCTCCGCACCTCGGGCACGGCCGAACCGCTGTTGTATTCGACAGTATTCGTCGATACTTAACGTGGAGCGGGCTCAGCGTCATGTTCGTGAGCAACATCACCGACATCGAAGACAAGATCATTGGGCGCGCTGCTCGTGAAGGCCTTACTGAGTCTGAGGTAGCGCGTACATATGAAGACGCGTACTGGTTCGAGATGGATCGTCTCGATGTTCTTCGACCAGACGAGACTCCCCATGCAACTCAGTACATCTCTGAGATGCTCGAATTAATCGCTGAGTTAATCGAGAAGGATCATGCCTACGTAATTGAGGGGCAGGGTGTTTACTTCGATGTTCCTTCGTACGAAGGATACGGAGAACTCTCGAACCGAAAGCTTGCTGATCTTCTTGAAGGGGCAGGCTCGCGCGTTGAGATAGACACAGCGAAGAAGAGCCCTGTTGATTTTGCTCTTTGGAAAGCTGCAAAACCAGGAGAGCCTGATTGGGAGTCTCCATGGGGACGCGGCAGGCCAGGGTGGCATATCGAGTGCACCGCGATGTCGCTCCTTCTACTAGGCGAGGCGTTTGATATTCATGGTGGCGGCGACGACTTAACTTTCCCTCACCATGAGAATGAGCGCGCACAGGCTGAGGCCGCTGGGCACCCCTTCGCTCGCCATTGGATTCACTCTGGGATGGTGATGGTCGGCGGAGAGAAGATGTCTAAGTCGCTCGGTAACTTCACCACGCTCGGAGAGGCAATCGACGCGCACGGCGGTAGGGCGGTGCGTGTAGCTGTTCTACAGACTCACTATCGCGCGCAGACTGAACTCGGCCCGCTTGAGATCGAGGCTGCAGGGAAAGCTGTTGAGCGCCTCGATGCGCTAGCAAGGCGTGCGAGTGCAAATGACCTCCCGGCGGATTGCTCCACCGACACCGCCTCAGTCAATACGTTTAGCGCTGCCATGGATGACGACTTTGGAACCCCTGCCGCGCTCGCCGTTGTATTCGATGCGATTAGCACTGCAAACTCTGCGATAGACGCTGGTGACTTATTCACCGCCGGGACCTTCGCAGCGACGGCTTTTGAGCTAGCAGCAGCACTTGGGGTAATCGTGAAGACGCCCGAGCGCGGCGACGATGCTGACGAGATTGATGAGTTGGTGCTGAAGCGTGAAGAGGCGCGCGCGTCACGAGACTTTTCTGGAGCCGACAGGATCAGAGACGAACTCGCCCAGCGCGGTGTTGTGCTCGAGGACGGACCTAGCGGTACGCAGTGGCACCGATGATGCAAGTTTTCTCTAAGGATGTGCTTTAAATGAGTAATGACCGGCGTGGCGGACAGCGCGGCAGTAATAGCGGCGGAAGTAGTGGCGGTCCGCGAGGTGGTCAGCGCGCCGGAAATGGTGCCGGAAGTGGTGGCGGAAATGATGGCAGAGGTGGTGGCGGAAACCGCGCTGGTAACTCCGGACGAGGTGGCTATCGCGACGGTGGGCGAAGTGGCTCTAATGAGCAGCGCGGAGACTTCTCAGACCGCGGCCGGGGGCGTGACTCCGATGAATTCGACGAGTATTCGTCGCAGGCGCCAGAGCGCGAACGAGGTTTGGGCGGAGACCAAGTTGAGGGTGTAAATGCTGTGCGCGAGTTGCTACGCGCCGATCGAAGAGATGTAAGGGAGTTGCTCATCTCGGTAGGGAGAGAGAATTCTCCGGCGATCGAAGAGATTATTGAACTCGCTCGCGAGCAGCGCGTGCGCGTCCGCGAGGTGGGTGCGACCCAGATGGAGGCTGTTGCTCGATCAGAGTCGCCACAAGGTGTAATTGCTCTCGCCTCCTCGATCGAGCCCGTTGATATTGACGCACTGCTAGAGGACCCGAAGGCGTTCATTGTTGTGCTCGATGGTGTGACTGACCCTGGCAACCTAGGGGCAGTTATGCGAACTGCTGAGCAGGCAGGCGCCACAGGATTCGTGCTCCCAAAGCACAGAAGCGCCCGCCTTACTCCGTCTGCGATGAAAGCAGCAGCAGGTGCCGCTGAGTGGCTTCCAATTGCACAGACCGCAGGTGTGCCGTCATTTCTTGAGAGGGCGAAGCGGGCTGGAGTTTGGTCAGTTGGATTAGATGCTGACGGGGACGTAGATGTAAATGAGATCCCAGTAGCCGATGCTCCGATTGTGATCGTGCTCGGGGCAGAGGGGAGCGGGCTCTCTCGGCTCACTCGTGGACGATGCGACCTCATAGCGAGCATCCCAACCTTTGGGCACCTAGACAGTCTCAATGTCTCAGCCGCCGCCGCCGTCGCCTGCTTCGCAGTTGCCAGGCGTCGCGGCCAAGAGTGAGGGTTGGGCGTCGCGGCCAAGAGTGAGGGTTGGGCGTCGCGGCCAAGAGTGAGGGTTGGGCGTTAAATATCTCCCCGCTCTCGGGAAAGCACCGGGTTCGAGACTACGGTTTGGGACCACCGCGGGCGTAGTGCTCGCGAATGCCGGAGTAGCTCAGTTGGCCAGAGCAGCCGCCTTGTAAGCGGCAGGTCGTCGGTTCGAGTCCGACCTTCGGCTCCATTGAAGTGATCTTTGACACGCGTGAGCGAGGTGCGCGGGATAGGGTCAGATTCACCTGTTAGCCCAAGAATAAGGGCGATATGAACGGAGTCTGAGTGAATTCAATCGGAGAGTCGCAAGCATGACGGATCAGATGACCCCAGTAGGCGGAGCCCCTCGTCGTCGAGGACCTGCATCTAGCGGCGGAGCACTTAGCAACCCAGCCGTTCGCGCTGCGCTGCTAATTGTCCTTGCGATCATTATTGGCATCGTCCTGCTTCAGGTTATTGATGATGGCTCCGGTCCAATTGGGGATGGTGGAACCACCACTACTACTGCTGCCTCCACCACATCCACATCTCGCGGAACTACCACAACAACTAAGGCTGACCCGAAGGAGACAGGAACGGTGCGCACGCCGCAGCAAGTAACTGTTCTTGTTCTCAATGGTTCAGGCGTTGGGGGAGCAGCCTCAACTCTCACGAGTACTCTGCGCTCACTTGGTTACCAAACACTCACTCCGACAGATGCGCCGGCTCAGGTCGGCAACGCCGTTTACTATCAGTCTGGATACAAGCGTGAGTGCGCGGCTGTAGCTACATCTGTTGGCGGGAATGCTGCGGTCAAAGAGATGCCAGCCCCACCCCCTGCAGGTGCTGAGCGCGCCAACTGCATAGCGGTTATCGGTACGTAAGTAAGCGCTGTCTTAGCCACGGAGATCTAAAAACTTATGAACGCTGATATTGAGATAGCGCGCGGGCTGATAGGCGCGGCCTCCATCCCTGGGGGCCCCTCGCGAGAGCAGGTAAATCTTGTTCAGAGCCTTCTCCACAGTTACTTTGGTGCCGATGCGGATGCGGAGTCGCTTACCCCGCTCTCTCCCCAAGAACTTGCAGCGATAGTCAATCCAGATGATCGCCACCGTGTTGCCGATCTGCTTGTAGTGCTTGAATTCTGCCGCCATCCATACGACGAAGCGCAGGCAGATCTTGTTGAGGAGTACGTCGCTGCACTTGGAGTAGATGAGCCGATGCTTATTCTGGCTCGTGATGCAATTCAAGGAGAGGTAGAGAAGGTTGCTGCCGACTGGAGCAGGCTTAACTCGCTACCTAGTGGCGAGCGCGCAATTGCTGAGCAGGATCGTGATTATGGGGCCAAGCTGCGAGCGCTAGAGGGCTGCCCTCCGCTGAGTCTCGGGCGCACATACTTTCAGTACTACCAACAGTTCAACTCTCCGTTCCCCGGCGAAGATGGCGGTCCGCACCCCTCCGTTGCGAGTCACGATTTTGATCATGTGATCACTGGCTATGACACAGACCCGCCAGGGGAGCTGGCGCTTCAAGCAATGCTCCTCGCGTCGAATGGGTTTCAGGACCACTTCTCATCGTTAGTTGCTTCGCTTCTCTTATATGAAAGCGCGTCGCTTCCTTTTCTCACGATCATCCCTAAGGAAGCGGTCCTTGATAGAGACGGAGCGATGGATCTCCTTGCAAATGCATTTCTACGTGGTCAGATGACTACGGTCGATTGCCGCGCTCTAGACCACATGGCCATAGTGAATAGGCCGCTCGCCGAGATCCGCAGAGAGTGCGGAATTGAGGATCTTTCGCAGCCTGCGCACTGGGATAGCTAGAGAGATTGAATCCAGCTCGTAACGCTGGGGCGCATCTTCTAGATTTTTCTTTTGGCGCGGTGCTGGCATCGCATCAGTAGATGGGCCAATCTGTGCGCTGTGAATAGTTTTGGTCTGCGCGCAGTTGTCTGCCCTGACAAGTTCAGTGGAACGCTTACTGCAGGAGAGGCAGCCGAGGCGATGGCCGCTGGCTTAATGCGCGCAGGTTTCTCAGATGTTGTGCAGGCTCCGCTAGCTGATGGTGGCGAGGGGTCGCTCGAGACGATTCACGAATCTCTTGGCGGTTCAATTCGCAGCACGCGTGTTACAGGGCCACTCGGCAAAGAGGTGCTCGCTGAGTGGCTCGTGATACCGAACGGAACAGCGGTCATTGAGATGGCTAAGGCAAGTGGACGCGCTCTTGTTGAGGGGCGCTCCGATCCCTTAGGTGCAACTACTAGAGGCACAGGAGAGCTAATCGCGGCGGCGCGCGCCTCTGGGGTTCGGCGAGTAATTGTCTGTGTAGGCGGGAGTGCAAGTACCGATGGTGGGCTTGGAGCGCTTGAGGCATTGGGGTGGTCTCTGCGAGGGCTCGACGTAACCGTGGCGTGTGATGTAACAACTACCTTCGTTGCAGCGGCACGCGAGTTCGCTCCTCAAAAAGGTGCGACTCCAGCCCAAGTTCAACTCTTAAGTGGCCGCCTTGAGCGCCTCTCAGCAGACTTCCTGCAGCGCACCGGCGTTGAAGTCTCGGAGGTTGAAGGCTCCGGTGCTGCTGGTGGACTCGCCGGTGGACTCTGCGCAATCGGCGCGCGTTTAGAGCCAGGTTTCGATGTCATCGCTCGAATCGTCGGGCTAGATAGTGCGATGGTTGGCGCAGATCTTGTAATGACTGGTGAGGGGCGCGTAGATGCGTCTTCGTTCGCCGGCAAAGTCGTTGGCGGTGTAATCGATGCTGCATTTGATGAGGGTGTACCTAATTGTTGTGTCATCGCAGGGCAGATCACCGAAGATGCACGCAATCACTTAGCGAAGCTCCCTACTGTCCTTGGCCTCGCATTGACGGATCGCGTCTGGACGCCCTCCGAGGCGTTTTTGCGCGTAGCGCTATTGGTAGAAGAGGCTGCTCTTGAGGGAGGCCGCTATGCGCTCTCCTCTGAAAAACCTTGACCACGCGCCTTACTTCACCCTCTGCCTTACTTGCCGATGCGCCTTAAGCGTTTAGGTCTCTGCGCTGGTCTAGGTAGGCCGAGATGCTCTCCATTGGAGGGCGCTCGCCTGTCTCTATCTCGATTCGCTCCACGCAGTAATCCGCGGTGAAGCGCGTTAGCTCTGCCTCATTGATTGACGCTGGGTTGAGACCCGCTCTGCGAAGCGCGGTCGCAATGATCGCGGTTGCCTGCAGAGAGAGTTGATCGAGTGGTCGATTGCGGTGCTCTCGAATCCCAAGATCAACCTGCGCTATTACTTCGGCGCCGTACTTCTCGATTATGTCGACAAGTAATCCAAACTCAACGCCCCAACCTTTAGCAAAAGGAATCGACTCGAGGATCACGCGTCGCCCTGCGTATTCGCCTGAGAGTGGCTGAATAAATTGCGTCAGTTGCGGGAAGAGGAGCGAGATAAGTGGGCGCGCTACTAGCTCAGTTACGCGCCCGCCGCCGCGTGCCTCTCCGCTAATCGGTCGTTGGTAGAAGCCTTTAACGAATCCGATCGTTGGGTCAGTGAGCAGAGGGCCTATCAGTCCGGTGACGAAGTGCTCATCAAAATTCCGGATGTCCGCGTCTACCCAGCAGATGAGGTCGCCGCTACAAGCGTGTAGAGACTTCCAGAGTGCATTGCCCTTGCCTGGTCCATGGCCTGTCTCCGGCAGGATCGAAGACTCTGAGACCACCCGTGCCCCTGCCTCAGCAGCGGCGGCAGCGGTTGAGTCTTCGGAGCCATCGTCAATGACAACAATCTCATCAACAATCCCATAGCGATCCATGAGGGTTCGTCGCACGGTAGAGACAATCTCCCCGACGGAAGAGGCTTCATTGCGAGCTGGGAGGCAGAGCGAGACTGTGAGGCCAGTCTCTTTACGGGCCTCTACGAGTGCTTCAGGTGAGAAGCTGCTGTGGTGCCTAGGCACTGGCGGGGGTGTCACTTGGCGGAGTCTACGGCGCAGGCCCTCCACGTTGCGATCGAAGGGGCGGGCGTGGCAGACTTCACATTAAGAACAACGCGCTCATCGAGAGCGGCTGAGGGACGGGCCCTATGAAGCCGCGGCAACCAACGCTTATGCGTCAGGTGCCAATGCCCGAACGATGAGCAGCCCGAGAGCGACAGGGACACCCCTTCCGCTCGAGGCGCTCAAGAGCGCGTCGAGAACGACCGGGACGGTCCCGGCCGTGGGAGATAAGGAGTTAAGTCAGTGGCTTTCGTAACGGCACTTAAGTGTCGAGAGTGTGGTCGGGAGTATCCGATCGAACCGTCGTATACCTGCTCATGGTGTTTTGGGCCCCTCGAGGTCGCCTACGACTATGACGCAATTCGCGCCTCAGTATCGCGAGAGAGCATCGCAGCGGGCCCGTTGAGCGTCTGGCGTTATGCGGATCTTCTCCCATCGGAGCGCCAGGAGTCTGTTGACCTCGGTGCGGGTTTTACTCCGCTAGTGAGAGCACCCAGACTCGCTGCTGAACTAGGGCTCGGTGAGCTATGGATCAAGAACGACACTCTCAATCCAACAAACTCTTTCAAGGATCGCGTTGTTAGCGTCGCACTCTCAAAGGCACTCGAGTTTGGTTTCAAGGTTGTGGCATGTGCCTCCACGGGGAACCTCGCTAACTCTGTTGCAGCACACGCGGCGCATGCTGGTCTCGAGTCTTATGTGTTTATTCCATCAAACCTAGAGGCCGGGAAGATCGTGACTACCGCGGTTTATGGCGGAAACCTCGTAGCGGTAGATGGTAACTACGACGACGTAAACCGCCTCTGCGCGGAGCTCGCCGGTACATATCCCTGGGCTTTTGTGAATGTAAATGTGCGCCCGTACTACGCAGAAGGCTCTAAAACACTTGCTTTCGAGACTGCCGAGCAACTTGGATGGCAGGCGCCTGACCATGTTGTCGTGCCTATAGCTAGCGGTTCTCAACTAACCAAAATTCACAAAGGGTTCCACGAACTCTTTGAGGTCGGTCTGCTCGATGAAGAGCCATCGGTTCGCGTCTCTGGTGCTCAGGCGCTTGGGTGCTCTCCGGTAGCGACGGCGTTTCTCGAGGGAAGCGAAGTTATTAAACCTGTTAAGCCCGACACAATTGCGAAGTCGTTGGCGATCGGTAACCCTGCAGATGGATACTTTGCAATTGATGCAGTGCGTAATACTGGTGGAGCGATGGCAGCAGTAACTGACGACGAAATTGTCGACGCAATTCGTCTGCTTGCTCGCACGGAGGGAATCTTCGCTGAGACGGCAGGTGGCGTCACAGTGGCAACTCTCTCGCGCCTCGCTGCATCTGGTGTGATTCGCCCAGACGAGCGCGTCGTTATCTACATCACGGGTCACGGGCTCAAAACCCTTGAGGCTGTCTCGCCTGTGGTCGGACCAACTGCAACTATTAGGCCAAATATCGAGGCGTTCCATGACGCATTCCCAGCATTAGAGGAGAGCTCCAAATGACAGTCATCCGAATCCCAACCCAGCTCCGTGAACTAACCGGTGGTGCAGGTGAAGTCGACCTTCAGGGAGCGACTGTCGCTGAGCTACTCGCGGCGCTAAACGCGGCACACCCCGGATTTGGAGAGCGCATCTCTGAGCCTGATGGGAGCCTTCGCCGCTTCGTAAATATCTTCGTAGCCGAGGAGGACATCCGATTCCTCGAGGGCATCGATACTCCGGTTGCCCCAGGAGAGGTTGTCAGCATCGTTCCAGCAGTAGCGGGCGGCTAGAGCCCACTCTCCAAGCCTCCAACCCCTGAACTTCGGGTAGTTAACGTCGCTATAGCGACGTTAACTACCCGAAGTTCGTTAGATTTGCCATGTTTTTAGCCTGGCTTGTGCTTTTAGGTCGACTTAGGTTAGGGTAACCTTACTTAACTCGGTCCCCGGCTAAGTGCGGGCACCGACCATGGCAATGGAGGCTTACTGATGTTCCCAAGTTTCTTAATCGGATTGCGCGAAGGCCTAGAGGCAGCGCTCATCGTCGGCATCTTGGTTGCGTACTTAGTGCGCACCGATCGTAAGGATCGCCTCACAGCTCTATGGATCGGGGTAGCCGCGGCCGTGGGCGTCAGCCTCGTGGTCGGAGCGATTCTTCAGTTTGCTGTCGATAATCTCGGCGATGAAGCTCTTGCCCCTTTCGTAGGTTTTACGTCGCTGCTAACAGTTGCGCTGGTCACCACCATGGTTTTTTGGATGCAGCGCACAGCGCGTCGTATGAAGTCAGACCTTGAGGGCCATCTAAGCCAAGCGCTTGCGGCCGGGCCTGTAGCGATCCTTGCGACTGCTTTCTTTGCTGTCGTGCGTGAAGGGATCGAGACCGCATTATTTCTCTGGTCAAATGTGCAGGCCACTGGTGGATCAACGGCCGCGTTGATTGGTGCGCTCCTGGGAATCGGCGCGGCAGTCGCTCTCGGTTGGGTCGTGTACAAGCAGTCGGTGCATATTGATTTAGCGAAGTTCTTCACGATCACCGGTGTGATGTTGATTGTGATCGCAGGCGGGGTGCTGGCTTACGGCCTCCATGAACTCGCTGCAGGAGGAGTAATCCCGACCACGGCAACAGCGTTCGACATAACAAGTTGGTTCGATGCTGAGGCATGGTACGGCTCAATTCTTAGAGGAGTATTTGGCTTTAGGCCTGCACCGACGGTGTTAGAGGTTGCGGCTTGGTTCGCTTATGTAATCCCAGTTACGTGGTTGTTTCTCCGAGGGATTAGCGCGGCACCTAAGAAATCTCTCGCGAACAAGGTTGCAGCCCAGTAAGGCTTCTAATCCACCGATCGGAGAATTATTTAGGCTTCTACGCGTTGTAGGCGCGCGACGAAGATGCTGCTGAAATCCCAGATCAACTCATCGCCCTCGATCCAGCGCTTGACCTCAAATCCATCTGCGCCCTCGGGTCGCAGCACAAGTACGCCATCCTCGTAAGAGGCAGCGACTGTAATTTGGGTTACGTAGTCGGCCGCCATTACATCGTGCACGCCATTCTCGAGTGTGCCATCGCAGGAGCGAAAGTCGTGGATAACTCCTCCGCCTGTAACGATTGCGCGATTGCCAGCCTGTTCGATGCGCTCTACGTGGCTCCAGATCGGGTCCTCCGATTTGAGTGGCTCTCCATTGGAGCGCACATCAACGACGCGCCACGTGCCTCGCAGGTCTGGAGCTCCCTCGCTTAGCGGCGTCGTGCATCCCTCGAGGATAGGCGCAGGCATAATGCGTGCACTCTTGGCTTCCCCCGCTACTCCATACCCGCCAGCTGGTGTAAAGGCGGTAGGTATTTGGTCAACGTGTGTCATTGCGTCTCCTTGGTTGTGCCGGGAGTCTCTCCCGAGTCTGTCTCTAGTGCTTACGCGACTCTGTTAGAACTTCTATACCTTTAGAGCTCTAAACCTTTAGATGCGCTCCATGCGTGCTGTCCATGCAGTTGAGAACTCCCAGACAAGTTGTTTGCCCTCAAGCCAGCGTCGAATCGTAATGCCAGCTAGCGCATCCTCGCCGCGAAAAACAAGCACCTCATCGTCGAACGTGGCAGAGAACACCGCAGGCGTCGTGAAGTCGAGGGCCATTACATCCTGCATTGCATTCTCGTATGTTCCATCGCATGCGTAGAAGTCGTGGATCACTCCGGCGCTCGTAAAAGTGACGCGTAGCCCAGCCTGTTCGATGCGCTCTACGTGCTCCATCACTCTGTGGTCCGAAGGTGCCGCCTCTCCATTGATCTCGAGACTCACGGTCTTCCAGGTGCCACGCATGTCGGGCACCCCGGAGCCAAGTGGCTCATCGCAGTCAGTGAGGAATAGAGGCGGCATTTCACGCTGGTTTGGTGGCAAAGAGGTGTCGCCGTAGCCACCGGATGGCGTATTGGCCCGAGGAATATCGCTTGCGAGGATCACTGAGCTGTACCCGCCCCAAACTCTGTCATCGCGAGTAGCCACTGGCTCTCAAGTGCGATGTCACGGTTCTTGCCAATGGTTGCAGCAATCTCTGGATCTCCCGCGAGCTTTAGGAAGACCTCGCGCGATGGATAACGCATCATTGACATGATTTGAAAATCTTGCGCACCATCGCCAACTAGTTGCGAGTCGATCAAACCGCCAAATACAAACTCTGCACCGTTGCGCTGCACGTAATCGCGCATTCCATTCGCGTAGACCATCATCTCCTGAAACGTCTCGGGATCAACTACGCCGTCTGCGTTTCGCTTCAGTTTTAAGATGTTGCACATAACGACTGGTCCATCAGGGCCGCCAATGAACTCTGTTATCTGCTCTGGTGTAGGCATCTTGGCCATAGTGGTCTCCTAAATATTTAGAGTTGTTTTTGTTTGGAGCTGTTCTTGTTTGGAGCTGTTCTTTTTTGGGGTCGTATTCGCGTCGTAATAACTCTGTGCCGAACTTCGACTCAGCGGTTTGTTAATCAGGCGATTTAGAGCTGCGCTACAAACATGAGCTCAGCAATGCGGGTCGGCACGACGTGCTCCCCTGTCGAGGTTCTAAGAGTCATGTGGCCGTTGCCGGTATCAATTATCTCTGCGGTTCGCCCTGGAGTCAGATCAGCGGTTGCAAGGAGGCGCAGCGCTTCGTCGTCTACCTCGATGCGCTCGCCGATCCTGATCACCCTGATCTCGCCATTGGTAACGAGGCTGAGCGGTTTGGTGATCGTGGTATCAGCGGCACGAGATGTACCCGGGATGGGGTTTCCGTGCGGGCAAGTAGCGGGATCTCCTAAGAGAATTATTAGTTTCTCCTCGACATCAGCAGAGATCGCATGCTCCCAGCGAGCTGCCTCTTTATGAACCTTCTCCCACTCGAGGCCAATTACATCGACGAGTAGGCGCTCGGCCAGGCGGTGTCGGCGCACCACAGTCGTGGCCAATGCCCGGCCTTTATCGGTAAGGCGAAGGCTGCGGTCACCCATCAACTCTGTATATCCGGCCTCAACTAGGCGGCTCACAGTCTCAGATACAGATGGCGCTGAGACCCCGAGGCGCTCAACGAGGCGCGCCCGAATTGGGAGCACGCCCTCCTCCTCGAGCTCGAGGATCGTCTCTAGGTATTCCTCTGTGGTGTCATGCATCTCAGCCATGGATAAGGAGAACCCTACCGGCTCTGGCCGTTGGGGCAATTTGCACTCTCCGGGGGCGACTGCCAAACTGTGTTGGCACTCTCACCTTGAGAGTGCTAATCCACCCACCCAAGACCGCTCAATAGAGCCGTCGCCAGACCGTTTCCCCAGGGGGTCACAATGGCAAAGCAGATCGCTTTCGATGAAGCCGCACGCCGGTCACTAGAGGCCGGAATGAACAAACTCGCTGACGCAGTGCGCGTCACGCTTGGGCCAAAAGGCCGCAACGTAGTTCTTGAGAAGAAGTGGGGAGCCCCCACAATCACCAACGATGGTGTCTCCATTGCTAAGGAGATTGACCTCGAGGACCCATTCGAGCGCATCGGTGCTGAGCTCGTCAAAGAGGTCGCCAAGAAGACCGATGACGTAGCCGGTGACGGTACGACTACCGCAACAGTTCTCGCATGGGCAATGGTCCGCGAGGGTCTGCGCAATGTCGCTGCTGGTGCAAACCCGATGACCATGAAGAAGGGCATCCAGGCTGCGGTTGTTACTGCAGTTGAGTCGATCAAGGCGAGCTCCAAGAGCGTCAAGACCGACCCTGCTCAGATCGCCAATGTTGCAGCCATCTCGGCCGCTGACACGGAGATCGGTGCCATGATCGCTGAGGCACTTGAGAAGGTTGGAACCGATGGTGTAATCACCGTCGAGGAGAGCCAGACCTTTGGAATGGAGCTTGACCTCGTAGAGGGAATGCGCTTCGACAAGGGTTACATCTCGCCTTACTTCGTTACAGACCCCGAGCGCATGGAGGGCGTCATCGACGACCCGTACATCCTCTACGTGGCCTCGAAGATCTCTGCTGTTAAGGACCTCCTCCCGATTCTCGAGAAGGTAATGGCCTCTGGTCGTCCGCTCGTAATCATCGCTGAGGACATTGAGGGCGAGGCTCTTGCGACACTTGTTGTCAACAAGATCCGCGGAACCTTCAAGTCTGTTGCCATCAAGGCCCCTGGTTTTGGTGAGCGTCGTAAGTCAATGCTTCAGGACATGGCCATCCTCACTGCAGGTCAGGTCATCTCTGAGGAGGTCGGCCTCAAGCTTGAGAACGTCGGGCTCGAGATGCTCGGTCGTGCACGCAAGGTTGTTGTCACCAAGGACGAGACAACAATGGTTGAGGGCGCAGGCTCTAAGGCCGATGTTCAGGGCCGGATCAACCAGATCCGCGCTGAGATCGAGAACACCGACTCTGACTACGACCGCGAGAAGCTTCAAGAGCGCCTCGCAAAGCTCTCGGGTGGTGTAGCGATCATCAAGGTCGGTGCAGCAACTGAGGTTGAGCTCAAAGAGAAGAAGCACCGCATCGAGGATGCAGTGCAGACAACCAAGGCAGCCGTTGAGGAGGGCGTGGTCCCCGGTGGTGGAGTTGCGCTTCTTCGTGCGCAGGCCAAGGTGCTCGAGCTTGTCGAGACTCTCACTGGCGACGAGGCAACCGGTGCACGTGCAGTTGCTCGTGCACTCGAAGAGCCACTCAAGCAGATCGCGCTCAACGCCGGTCTTGAGGGTGGAGTCATCGTAGAGAAGGTACGTTCCCTCAAGGGAGCCCACGGACTCAATGCCAGCACTGGCGAGTACGAGGACCTTGTCAAGGCCGGTGTCATTGATGCAGCCAAGGTGACGCGTTCCGCACTTCAGAACGCAGCCTCAATTGCAGCACTCTTCCTTACGACCGAGGCAGTAGTTGCCGAGAAGCCAGAGCCTGCAGGCGCTGGCGGCGGCGGCGGAATGCCGGGTATGGACGGAATGGGCGACTTCTAGTCGAGAGCCCTTAGTAAGTAGTTGATCACGGGGCGCCCATTAGGGCGCCCCGTTTTCGCGCCCGCATGGATCATGTCCGTTGCCTGTCGTAGGGTTAGAGCATGACTCAGACAAAGAATTCTCCAACTCGTTCTCGCATCGGTTCTCAACCTCGATTTCGTCTCACAGCATTTCTCGTAGTGACCCTCGCAACTGGGCTCGCCTTCGCGGGGTGCGGTGGCGAGACGAAGCCAGATGCAAGCAAGGTCGGCGCTGTCCAACTCATCTCCTCAAGTGTCGATGCTGCTTCGCAGGTTGAGACAATGCGCGTTGCGGGAAATTTCTCTATCGCAAGCTCAGGTAAGCCCTCGAAGATTGCTCTCGATGGCGGTATCGATTTCAAGAACAACTCAACGAGCCTCAAGACTTCACTCGCTGACCTAGGGATACCAGGGCTCGACTCTGCAGAGGTTGAGATCCGCTTGGTCGGCGAGACCGCTTACATTCGTGTTGGCGATCTAGTTGGCGGGATCGGCTCTGCGCTACTAGGTGGCAAAGAGTGGATCTCTATGGATCTAAGTGCGCTCGGTGGAGAGTCTCTCGCTAGTGCTAATCCAGCAAATCTCCTTGCGACGCTGCGCGGTATTGCTGATGTAAAAGAGGTTGGGTCCGATACGGTTCGCGGAAAGCAGGCGACCCACTACACGGGAATAATCAACCTTGCCGACGCTCTAGGTGCAGCACCGAGAGCGGATCAAAAGGAGATCTCCTCCGCGTTCGAGAACCTCTCCAAAGAGTTCCCTGTCGATGTCTGGGTAGATGAGCAGGGGCGCACAGTGAAGCTCTCAACAAATGGGGGCGGCTCGGAGAATAATTTCTCCTTCTCACTGGAGTTCTTTGACTTTGGGGCAGACCTGAATATTTCAGCACCGCCTGCAGGAGATGTTGGCTCCCTTGGGGGTCTGGGCTCCGGCGGCAACTCTTAAAGCGTTGCGCGTGCGCGACCTGAGTCTCGGACTCATTGGCCGGTAGCCTCTAGCCGTGGCTGAGTCTGTGATTCCATCTGAGGGTTGGGGAGTTCTACACCTATTCCTAAAGGTTGTGCACTCTATGGCGAGGCCTGAGTCTTCGACGGCCGCGGAAGTAGTCGCGTTGAGCGATGCACTAGTTGCAGATGACCATCAGTCAGTTTGGTTCCCAGTCCTCGGGCACAAAGCAGACCTGGGAGTAATGGTTGTTGGGCCAGACCTACTTCGTCTGCAGCAGTTTCAGCATGCGATTCTCGAGACCGGATTATTTACTCTTGAGTGGTCATACTTCTCGCTCACTGAGGGCTCCGAGTACATGTCAACTGATGACGATGAGCGCAGGCGCCTCTCCGAAGAAGAAGGCATAACCGATGCTGCGGAGATTGAGACGCGCCTAACGGTATGGAGCGATCGTATGGTGCACTATCGCGAACAGCGCATTCACCCAAAGCTCCCACAGAGATCAACAATCTGTTTCTACCCGATGTCGAAGAAGCGCTCGGGAGAGGACAACTGGTACTCACTTGATTTTGCACGCAGAAAAGAACTCATGGCCGGGCATGCCCGCGTTGGGCGCACATACGCTGGGCGAGTCGTTCAACTAATCACTGGCTCTACCGGCATAGACGACTGGGAATGGGGAGTCACGCTCTTTGCTGACGACCCCGTGGCGCTCAAAGAGATCGTCTACGAGATGCGCTTCGACGAGGTATCGGCGCTGTATGGGGAGTTTGGACCCTTTATCACTGGGCTAGTTATGGACCCCGCAGATGCGCTTAAAGCTGTAGGGATTAGCTGAGTATTCATCACCAGGCTGGCGTAATCGCTAACCTAAAAGGCGTGACTACTAGCCAGCGCCTATTTGTATCGTTCCCAGAAGCCCTAGTTGATCGTCCGATGGTCTACGAGATCATCAAGCGATTCGATGTAATACCGAGTATTCGTCGCGCGAATGTTGAGGAGCACTCGGGGTGGACGATTCTTGAGATCTCGGGTGAGGCACAGAGCATCGCTGACTCCATTGCATACCTAGAAGAACTCGGATGCACCGTCAATCGGATGGAGGGCGACGTCCT
>JBAWWI010000045.1:0-16128 GCA_037146835.1 Actinomycetes bacterium
CTGCCGCAGAAGAGGTTGCTGAAGAGGCGACAGAAGAAGTCGCAGAGGATGCAGCAGCAGAGGTCTCCGAGTGAGCTCCGACTTCGAGGATGAAGTAGCTGGACCTGGAAACCGCATCGAGGAAAACTCCTCGGACTCAGGGAACTTTCTTGAGGACGAAGTTGGCGGACCCGGGAACAGCATCGAGGGTGGAACCGCTAAGGCCGTTGTTGACTACGTAGCACGCTCCATTGTTGAGTCACCAGACGCAGTCGATGTTACGGCTAAGCAGCGTGGCGAGGTAGTGGAGTTGCTAATCGCAGCAGACTCAAACGACATGGGTCGACTCATCGGTAAGCGTGGTCGCGTCATTCAGGCAATGCGTCAATTGGCGCGAGCCGCGGGTGCCGCAGATGGTGTAAAGACCACCGTCGACGTTCTCGAGTAGCAGCAATGCCTAGGGACGACGCATCGACGTCAGATCCCATTGGACGTCTCCAGGTTGGGCGCATAGGTCGCGCTCATGGACTCAAAGGTGAGGTTGCTTTTGCGCTCATCTCTGATCGAACTGAACGTGTAGCCCCAGGGTCGATACTCCATACCGGTTCGCGATCCCTCACGGTCTCAGCATCGCGTCCGCATCAGGGTAGATGGCTACTTAGTTTCAAAGAGATAAAGGACCGCACTGCAGCCGAGGAACTCCTGGGCGAGTTTGTAATGGCGGACCCACTAGACGCTTCAGAGATTGAGGATGGCGAGAATGTCATCTGGGTCCACGAACTTGTTGGCTCCGAGGTGCGAGATGTATCGGGTGCGTTGCTCGGGCCGGTCGTTGCTGTTGAGGATAATCCAGCCTCAGCTTTAATGGTCGTGTCAATAAACGGCGATGAGGTATTAGTGCCTGTTGTATTTATCGTCGAGAACTCTCCTGGCGTTGTTGTTATCAATCCACCCGACGGTCTCTTGGACCTAGGTAAGAGCAGTTGAGGGCGCGCTTAATGAGGGCGCGCTTAATGAGGACGCGCTTGATGGGGAGCCTCTAAATGCGGATAGATGTATTTACGATCTTCCCCGAGTTTCTTGGCGGGCCTCTCGACGTCTCGCTATTAGGCAAGGCGCGCGCTGAGGGTCTTCTCGATGTGCGGCTGCATGACCCGCGTGATTCAACCCAAGACCGCCACCGAAGTGTCGACGATTCTCCTTTCGGCGGTGGTGCCGGAATGCTTATGCGCCCTGATGTCTTGTTCGATGCTGTTGAGAAGGCAGAGCCGATGCGCCCTTTGCTGCTACTCACCGCGAGTGGATCTCGGTTTGATCAGGGGATGGCGAGAGAGCTTGCAAGTGGTGACGGCTTCTCGCTTATTTGCGGTCGGTTCGAAGGTGTAGATCAGAGAGTCGCGGACCACCTCTGTGATGGAGAGATCTCTGTCGGTGATTATGTGCTGGCTGGCGGAGAGTCAGCGGCGCTAATCGTTATTGAGGCAGTAGCGAGATTGGTGCCCGGCGTAATGGGCAACCACGAATCAGCCAAAGAGGAGTCCTTCAGCGCGTCAAGCGACGGGGTCGCGGGGGATGCTCAGCGGGGAACCGTGCTGGAGTATCCCCAGTACACGCGCCCTGCTGAGTTCCGCGGCTGGAGTGTCCCAGAGGTCCTAATTAGCGGGGATCACTCCAGGGTTGAGAGGTGGAGGCAGGCCCAATCGCTCAGGCTCACACTTGATCGGAGACCAGATCTTCTCGAGGCCGCCGACCTGACGCCTGAGGAGAGGGTTTTACTCGCTGAGTTTGGCCTCTAAGAACACATAATTCTTGGCTTTACTAGAGAGCCAAGGCCGTTCGACTTCCAAGTTCGGCGCTCCCCCTGATACCCTTGGCGCCTCGCCCTCCAAAAGGGGCAGAAGCACTACCCGCAAGATGCTCAGCAACACCACTCGTATTCGCTACTTTTGTATTGAGGTCCACTCCGTTATGAACCGCATCGATATGGTCGACCGCGCATCACTGCGCGACGATATTCCAACCTTCGGACCCGGCGACACAATCGATGTATACGTTCGCGTTGTAGAGGGCGCCCGCGAGCGTGTTCAGAAGTTCACCGGAATCGTTATTCGCCGTCAAGGCGGTGGCATCCAGGAGACCTTCACCGTACGCAAGGTGACACAGGGTGTTGGCGTGGAGCGCACATTCCCAATTCACTCTCCAATCATCTCAAAGATTGAGCGCATCACACTCGGCGATGTTCGTCGCGCAAAGCTCTATTACCTGCGTGATCGTGTTGGCCGCGCAGCGCGTGTCAAGGAGAAGCGGGTCTGATCACCCGCAAATTTCTCCTCGTTACCCGGATACACTCTCAGTACACGAGTGAAGGGCGACTACGTTGAGCGCTGAAGACCTTGAGCGTTATGAGACCGATATTGAGCTACAGCTCTATCGTGAGTATCGAGATGTCCTCCCTATGTTCTCCCATGTCGTGGAGACCGAGAGGCGTTTTTATCTCACCAACTCAGTTGAGTTAAACGAACGCTCCGATGGTGGGCGCGTTTACTTCGAGCTTGTACTTCAAGATGCATGGGTCTGGGATATGTACCGCCCTGCGCGCTTTGTAGCGAATGTTCGCGTCGTGACTTTTAAGGACGTCAACATTGAGCGACTAGGCGAGAAAGAGGCCTAGATGCCCGCCCGCGGTCGGAGGACGGCAGCGGGGGATCGTAAAGCCCTAGGTGCGTTAGGGGAGCAGGCCGCGGCTGAGTGGTACGAGGCTCACGGCTATAGCGTCACAGATAGAAACTGGCGAGTGCGTGAGGGAGAGCTTGATCTGGTGCTCTTAGCCGCAGATGGTTCAATCGTTTTCTGCGAGGTAAAGACTCGCTCCTCCGATCGTTTTGGTTCACCTCTAGAGGCTGTCACGCCAGTCAAGCAGCGTCGCCTTCGCACTCTTGCGGCCCTATGGCTTGCAGCTCATGAAGGTATTGGGGGAGCGGTGCGATTTGATGTTGCCGGCGTCGTGCTCTTGCCAAGTGGAGAGCCAGAGGTTGAGGTAGTACAGGCTGGTTTTTAACGAGCGCTGAGAGCTTGGTCTAGCGCTTCTTTTTCTGGGGGAGCTTCTTCTTTATTTCACGCTTCCAGCAAGGAGTGTGCCAATGGCGCCTGTCCTCGGGGGCGTGTACCGGCACTACTACCTCGTGGCCTGTGCCCGGCGGGATCTCTTGATTACAGCCTGGGCAGCGGTACATCTTCTCTGCTTGATACGGCTGAATGTGGCGCACCTCGACTGCGCCAAAATCACGCAAGGCCAGAACTCCAGATCAAGAGGGCTGCGATCACAACAGCAGCCAAGCAGAGGATTGCGATATCAGAGCCCTTTGGCTTATGTCCTCTCGCAGGATTGAACCCCATGCGGCTACGGTACCGGCGCAGGGACCCCGCCGCCGAGTCGTCGCCTGATATCAATATGGCTATTGAGGTGGGCCAAGACCGAGGAGCTGAGTCATATGGAGACAATCACCGTTGAACGCCGTGAAGGGGTTGTGACGCTCACGCTCAATCGACCCGCCAAGAAGAATGCGATCAATGGAGCGATGTGGGGCGAGCTCCTATCAGTATTTGATGAGGTAGAGAGCAACCCAGATGATCGGGTACTCGTAATAACCGGAGCCGGAGATGCTTTCTGCTCAGGGGCAGACCTGACAGATGATGACGCCGGGGATCGCATCGAGGGAGGGGTAGGTGCCTCCGTTGCACGAATGCGCGTAGTCGGGCAGTGCGCTCTGCGCCTACACGAGATGCATAAACCCACGCTTGCTGCCGTGAATGGAGTCGCCGCTGGTGCCGGCCTCAACTTGGCGCTCGGTTGTGACCTCGTAATGGCCTCAGACCGTGCGCGATTCTCCGAGATATTCTCCAAGCGCGGGCTCAGTATTGATTTTGGTGGCTCCTGGATCTTGCCGCGACTCATTGGTCTACACCGAGCTAAAGAGCTGGTATTCCTCGCGGACATCATTGACGCAACTGAGGCGGAGCGCATTGGGCTAGTTAACCGAGTCGTACCTCACGATGATTTTGCGGCAGCGGTAACGACCCTCGCAGATCGACTCGCTGCATTGCCGCCTATTCAGGTATCAAACTCGAAGCGAATGTTAAATCAATCGTTCTCAGTCTCGATGGCCGAGGCACTTGAGATGGAGGGGATCTCGCAGTCGCTCTCTTTTGCAACGCGTGACACGGTTGAGGCGATCATGGCATTCATGCAGAAACGCGAACCAAAGTTTGAGGGGCGTTGATTCGAGGGGCGATTATTGGAGTTCAGCCCTGAGCCATGGACCGTTAAGTAAGCGGATCTTGGACTGATCCCTAACCGTTACGCACTGACGGTTCTGTTCTCGAGCTGCTCGCCAATTCTCTCGGCCACAATTACAGCGACCTCCTCGGCCAACTCCCAGTTAGGGTCGGTGACACGGAGCACGAGGTTGTTATGAACTTCCCACTCGGCTCCGCAGTGGCTGCAGGAGACGAGGAATGACCCGCCGCTGTATTCACGGTTGAGGTCTTTTGCGTCGAAGGGGCAGAGAGTTAGGTTCACAAAAAGAGTCATCGGGACATAAATACTCTTCCTTTATGGCGATTTTGGATTTTTTCATAAATTGGGCCAGAGGGCGCAGCCCGAAAGCGTTCAAGCCCGGCGCGTCGCCTGATCTCAAAGTGGCCAGATCAATCCGCGTACCCGCTTGGCTAGGCCTTGGGAGCAGAGGGACGCGATAGATCTCGAAATCTCTCCTGCCTCAAGATCTGTCCGTAATGAAATCTCGTCAAGGGTCGCGGGCTCGCCCGCTAGCGCGCGAATAATTTGGCGCCCAGCGTTATCCAGTGGCACTGCAGGACTCGAGGTGACTCTCAGATCCAGAATCGGAGCCCTGCGTGCGGCTGCTGTCATGCCTAGTGCAAGCACAACATCGCCAGCATCAAGAAGTGGCAGCGCACCGTCTGCGATTAGAGAGTTGCAGCCAGCGGCAACTGGGTTGCGGGTTGACCCGGGTTGTGCGAATACTGGTCTGCCAAGACTCGTGGCCGCGGCCGCAGTACTCAACGCCCCGCCTCTGCTCGCGGCCTCTACGACGACAACGACGTCCGCGAGCGCCGCGATAATTCGGTTGCGTACAGGGAAGCGTTCAGGGCGCGGCCCTACACCGTGTGCATGCTCGCTGACGATAATTCCTTGCCTCCTCACTGATGCATATAACGACTGATGGCTGCGTGGGTATGTGACGTCGAGTCCGGTGGCGACGACCCCGATGGTCTGCCCGCCCGCCTCAAGTGCTCCACGGTGCGCTGCCGCGTCGATACCAAGTGCGAGGCCGCTGACAATCGTGGCACCAGCCTCTGCGAGGGTCGCTGCGAGCTTGTGTGCATCCGCTACGCCATGAGGGGACGCGGCTCGAGTCCCGACGATCGCAACACGCTGAGCTGCTAGAGAAGAAGGCCGCTCGCCTTCGTTGAGTAGCACCGCAGGAAGGATCGCGTCTTCTTCCTCGATAGGCCAGTCTTCATCGTGGAGGCAGCGGAGGCGAGTGCCGTTGCGTTTGATGATTCTTTGAGCGCTCAACATGTCGACGAGTCGCCATTCCGCGGCGATTAGCGCGCGAGTTTCGTCGGTTAGGCGCTTCTCGCCGCCGATCACTTTGATCGCGGCACCGCTCGCTAGCCCCTCGACTGCAGCGATTGGATCCGGCCATACCGCAAGGACTCGCTGCATGCGCGATGGCGTCATTCGAGGCAGCGCCACCAATGCATATAGAGCCGCCTCCCTCTGGCTCGTCATGGGACATCCTGACGAAGGTCTGCTGCCTGAAGCACATCTTCTGGCAAGATCTCAGTGCGGTCGTCAAGGTCGGCGAGTGTGCGCGCAGTTCGCTGAATGGCAGCCGCTCCTCGGCCGGTAAGAGAGCCAGACTTAACTGCGTTGAGCCACTCGCCGTGAGCCTCCGCGCTGAGCCCCGCGTATCTCGTAAGCGCACCGGCAGGTAGATGAGCGTTCCTCCGCCAGGGCAGACCTGCGTACCGATGGTTCTGGCGAGCTACTGCAGAGATGACTCGCTCGCGCTCCTCCGCAGATGATGCACCAGGCTTCTCTATTTCTTTAGGGGCGCGTAACGCTAAGCGCAGGTCGAAGCGATCGAGCAGTGGGGCTGAGAGGCGACGGCGGTATCTCTCGCGCGCTACATCAGAGCAAGTGCAGTGGAATGGATCGCGCCCGCATGGGCATGGATTAGTGCATGCGATGAGCGTGAAGTTGGCTGGGAACTCAAGCGAGCAAGCCTGCCTTGAGATGCGCACAACCCGCTCCTCAAGTGGTTGACGCAGTGCTTCAAGTGCTTGCGGTGCAAACTCTCCGAGCTCATCAAGAAATAGCGCACCACTCGATGCGAGGGTTACTTCGCCGGGGTGAGGTCGCCCGCTTCCTCCTCCTATGAGTGCTGGAGTAGAGGCGCTGTGATGAGGGGCCCTAAAGGGTCTTCTGGTTGCGAGGCGTCGTGCTGGTATTGCTCCGGTCGCCGATTGGATGCGAGTTACCTCGAGCGCCTCATCAGGGTCTAGTGGAGCCATGATTGTTGGGAAACGTCTAGCGAGCATTGTCTTGCCTGCCCCGGGTGGCCCAGCCATCAGGAGATGGTGCGCTCCTGCAGCGGAGCATCTAAGCGCCGAGCGCGCGGTTGCCATCCCGCGTACCTCTGATAGATCGAAGCAACCGTGGGTCTCCTCAAGACTCGGGGTCTCGAGGGGTGCTGCATCGACCTCGGGCCAATCCTCTGCGCCCGAGAGCGCAGCCTTGACGCCCGAGAGGGAGTGTGCGCAGCGAATCTGAATTCCCGGGATCAGGCTTGCCTCATGCACATTCGCACTTGGAACTACAACTGACGTAGCTCCAGACCGCGCTAACGCATCGACAAGAGCGAGTGCTCCAGCTACTGGGCGTACCTGCCCATCGAGCCCGAGCTCTCCGAGAACCCCAACCCCATCGAGTGCTGATTGGTCGAGGTCGTCGCAGGCGAGCATGAGGCCTAGGGCCACTGCGAGTTCGAGGCCGGCTCCACTCTTGCGCACTCCACCGGGTGCAAGGTTCACCGTTATGCGCCTAAGTGGCCACTCGACTTGAGATGAGATCATTGCGGCGCGCACTCGGTCTTTGGACTCGCGCCCCGCAGCATCAGGTAGCCCCACAATTGTGTAGGCCGGTAAACCGTTGGATACATGTACCTCAACGCGGACGAGTTGCCCGTCGATTCCATGAAGAGTTGCGCTGCGAACTGAAGCGAGCATTTATTGCCTCCCAAAAACTGATGCAGCTAATGGCTGCAAACAATCGTGATTGTGAAGTATCTAGATGCCTTGGCCTGAGTGTGCCTGAGTGTGCTTCAACGTGCTGAAGGCTCTAGATAGTTCTTAAGGGAGGACCGGAAATCCGCGGCTCCTCGACGGTGTTGATCAAGTTAATGAAGGGGTGGGACACATGCGCTGCTCTGCGTGTGCCGGGAGCGTTAGCCTTACGTTATGCCTTGGGAAATCGACGCCTATGTAGCTTCCCTAACGTCGAAGAGCGAAAATACCCACGATGCGTATGCCTCTGATGTAGCGCAGTTCATTGAGTGGGCCGAACGAGGCGGTGCTCCAAATCCGGAGGATCTTGACCATAAGGCGCTGCGTCGATATCTGGCTTACTTAGACACACGCGGATTCGCACGCAGATCAATTGCTCGTAAGGCTGCCGCAGTGCGCTCGTATCTTCGATACCTCAAGCGCCAAGGGACGATCACTACTGATCCCGGGAGAAGCCTCCGAACTCCTAAGGGTGCCGCTCGTCTGCCGCGTGTCCCGCGCAGCAGCGAGGCGACAGCACTGCTCGACGCTGCATCTGCAGAGACGCTCGACTTGGCGGAGGAGTGGGAGACGAAGAGCATTGGAAGCGCCGAGGATGTAGCGATAGCGAGGCGAGACCTTGCAGTTCTTGAGGTGCTCTATAGCACCGGCGTGCGGGTCTCCGAGTGCTGCGGGCTGAAGCTCAGCGACCTAGACCTCGCTCGCGGATATATCACCGTTCTGGGGAAGGGCTCCAAGATTCGCAGAGTCCCTATAGGAGAACCTGCCTCCGATGCGCTCACGGGCTGGCTTCTAGCGGGTCGACCGCTGCTCGCAAAGCCTGAGACTGAGCCCGAGGTTGTCTTCATTAACCGTCGAGGTCGACCTATGGGTCCCCGAGATGCGAGGCGGGTCCTAGAGGCGCACCCGCTTCCCGACGGACGCTCGCTCCACCCCCATGCACTGCGTCATGCCTACGCCACACACCTCCTCGAGGGGGGCGCTGATCTTCGTGTTGTCCAAGAACTCCTCGGCCACTCGGATCTAGCGACCACTCAGACGTACACTCATCTAACCCGCGAGCGATTGCGCGCCGTCTACGAAGAGACTCACCCACGTGCCTGATGAACCCAAAAAACTAGTTACGAGCGAAGGCGACAAGGATGTCGTCGCGTCTCTATGGGCTGAGTACAAATCAACCGGAGCCGAGCAGGCCCGTGAGCGATTGATCCTTAACTACGCGCCACTCGTGAAATTCGTAGCCGGTCGTGTCGCGTCGGGTCTTCCCCAGAGTGTTGACCAAGCGGATCTTGTGTCGTACGGAGTCTTTGGATTAATTGACGCCATCGATAAGTTTGAGCCCGAACGCGGATGGAAATTTGAGACCTACGCGATCTCGCGAATCAAGGGCGCGATTATCGACGAGCTGCGATCGATAGATTGGGTTCCGCGTTCGGTTCGCAATAAAGCGCGCGAGGTTGAGCGCGCATACTCAAAACTTGAGGCAGAACTGCACCGCACGCCAGAGGAGTCTGAGGTCGCCAAAGAGATTGGTGTAACTGAGGCTGAGCTCCAGCAAATTCTCTCGCAGATCTCTTACGTTGGAGTAGTTGCTCTCGACGAGGTAGTCGGCGGCGGCGAGCAAGGTAGCGGCGGAACCACGGTCGGAGACATGGTCGCCGGATCTGTCGGCGACCCAGTTGCTGCCTTTGAGGTCGAGGAGATGAAGCACATCCTCGCCGATGCAATCAATCGCATGCCGGAGCGAGAACGCCTAGTTTTAACGCTCTATTACTACGAGGGCTTAACTCTCGCGGAGATCGGCGAAGTGCTAGAGGTTACCGAGAGTCGCGTCTGTCAGATTCATACAAAGGCGATCCTTCAGCTGCGATCACGTTTTGTAGAGCCTGAGCGTTCTTCTGCCGAGTAGTTAAAACTGCGAGTAGTTGTGGGCCCCCAGTAAAGGGCCTGTAGTAAAGGCCCCGTAGTAAAGGGCCCGTATCACAGCTAGTGATCGTCGCTCAGCGACCTTGATCGAGAGACCCTTTGTTGAGTTCTCTCCGAACCTCCCCGTTCATTACTAGGGGCCAGTCGATCTAAGACTGGCGAGTTCGAAGATTGGCAAGGTGGCGCATGAAGTATCTCTCCGTACGATCCGCAATACGATTCCCAATTTTTTTAGCCGTGGCAGCGTTTGCTTCTCAGAGTGTGCAGCAGGTTGATGCAGCGATGACGCGCGCCGGTGAAGCATGGGGCTCGCCTATTACGTATCCCGCTCCCGGGTTGAGAGGCGCGCCCGGTGGATCGGATGGGCGCGTATTGAAATTATTTGCGGCGCCGCGCGTCCCGTGGGGGCCCGGGCATCGCGGTGTCGATATTGCTCTGCGGCCTGGGTCGGTGGTGCGCTCCGTCTCTCGGGGAACGGTCTCAATGGCGGGGCCGGTGGCTGGGGCCAAAAGCGTCGTAATTCGGCACCCAGACGGCACACGTTCTGGTTATTCATTCCTTCTTGCTCTGCTCGTCACAAAGGGCGAGAGAGTCACTAAGGGCGAGCCCCTCGGGATCTCAGGTGGAACCGGCCCGGGGCACCTCAATCCGGGGGTGCTTCATCTCTCATGGAGGGTCGGGGAGGAGTACCGAGATCCGCTCTCCCGGCTGGCGCCGAGGGCATGGCATTTCGCCCCTTAGCCTTTAGAGCCCCCCGGCCCGGAGAGTTCGGGGCAGGCGCGGCTACACTCAGCGCCGTCCCCGGCACTCCGTCGGGGCGACTTTCACGCCCGTCGACCCGACGGTCGCTGCCACCAGGTAGTGCGGGACGGGCGGTTGAACAACCGAGGGAAGGATGGATTGTGGCTGTAGTCACGATGAAGCAATTGTTGGAGTCAGGGGTCCACTTTGGACACCAGACGCGTCGTTGGAACCCGAAGATGAAGAGATTCATCCTTGGTGAGCGAAACGGCATCTACGTAATCGATCTTGAGCAGACTCTTGATCGCATTGATACTGCATACCGCTTTGTGCGTACGACAGTTGAGAACGGCGGTACCGTCCTCTTTGTTGGTACGAAGAAGCAGGCTCAAGAGCCAGTGCAGCGCCATGCAGATCGTGTTGGCCAGCCTTATGTCAACTTCCGTTGGCTCGGCGGCATGCTCACAAACTTCACCACGGTGCACCAGCGCGTCGGCAAGATGCGCGAGATGGCACGTATGGAGGAGACCGGCGAGGTTGATCTAATGATCAAGAAGGAAGGCCTAAAGCTGCGTCGCGACCTAACGAAGCTTCAGCGCAACCTTGGTGGAATCCGCAACATGGAGAAGCTCCCAGCAGTTGTCTTCGTTATCGACACGAAGAAGGAGCACATCGCTGTTACCGAGGCGAACCGTCTTGGTATTCCTGTTGTTGCCGTCGTGGACACGAACTGTGACCCCGACATCATCACCTTTGCCATCCCAGGTAACGACGACGCCATGCGTTCAGCCGACCTGATGTGCCGAGTAATCGCCGATGCTGTTGAGGAGGGTCGCTACCTCGCTTCACGCAAGGGAGCACGCCCTGGAACGAAGGCTGAGGCCCCTGTAGCTCCTGTTCTTACTCCTGAGGAGAAGGCAGAGCGCGCTGAGGCCCAGGCCAAGGCTCGCAATGAGGCAGCGGCTGCGCAGGCAGAGCGCGAGCGACGTCTCGAGGAGTCCAAGGCGCAGGCCGCAGTGGCTCCAGCCGAGGAAGTTGACCCAGCGGTTGAGACCGTAACGGGATCAGGCACGGAGGCCGGCTAAGCGTGGGTGAATACACAGCTAAAGACGTAGCTGCGCTCCGCAAGGAGACCGGCGCCGGAATGATGGACTGCAAGAAGGCGCTTGAGGAGACCTCTGGCGGCCTTGAAGAAGCAAAAGACTGGCTACGCAAGAAGGGGCTCGCAGGGGCCACGAAGCGTGCTGGCCGCTCTGCCGATCAGGGAGCAATCGATGTCTCTGTTAATGGCGGAGTAGCGGCGCTAGTCGAGCTCACTGCTGAGACCGATTTCGTTGCTAAGAGCGAAGACTTCCGCGGACTTGTCGCGCGCTTGGTCGCCCAGGTCTCAGCTAACGGAGACGCCGGCCTAGCCGAGCAGCCTTTTGAGGGCACGACTGTTGGGGAGTACGTAACTCAAGCAGCATCGCGACTTGGAGAGAATGTTGGTATTGGTCGTGTTGTTCGCTATGAGACAACTGACGGACTCGTCGATTCTTACAAGCACATTCAGAACGACCGTGGAGTCATCGGAGTGCTCGTTGAGCTCTCCGGAGTAGATGCGTCTAACGCTGCTGCTCTAGAGGTTGCACACGATGTCGTGCTGCACATCGCTAGCGCGGCTCCTCGTTACACGACGCGTTCTGACGTGCCCGCGGACGCTATTGAGCGTGAGCGTGCGGTGCTTACCGAGCTAACTCGTAACGAAGGAAAGCCGGAGGCCTCTATCGACAAGATTGTTGAGGCTCGCCTTAATTCCTTCTACAAGGATTATGTCCTTGAGGAGCAGGGATTCGTAAAGGACCCCAAGGTCACCGTTGGTTCTCTCGTATCCGGGCTCGGCGGCTCTGCTGCAATCAAACGCTTTGCTCGGGTGAAGATCGGCGAGGAATAGTCATCGTCGCAACCAACACCCGAGATCTTGCCGACTCTGGAGCATTCCAGAGAGTGGTGCTGAAGCTCTCTGGTGAGGCGTTTGCAGACCCGGAGACTGGGTTTGGAATCGATGCATCGATCGTGGCTCGCGTAGCCGAGGAGACCGCAGCGGCTGCAGAAGAGTTCGAGGCTGAGATTGCTGTAGTCGTTGGTGGAGGAAACATCTTCCGCGGAATGGCCGGAGCGACTCGTGGAATGGATCGCGCTCGCGCCGATTACATGGGGATGCTTGCAACCGTAATAAACGCGTTAGCTCTTCACGATGCGTTCGAGGCGGTTGGCCAACAATCTCGGGTACAGACAGCGATCACAATGGCTCAGGTCGCTGAGCCCTACATACCTCGTCGAGCGATCCGTCATCTCGAGAAGGGACGTATCGTCGTATTCGCGGCAGGTACCGGAAACCCCTACTTCACCACCGATACAACTGCAGCATTACGCGCGGCGGAGATTGGTGCAGGGGCGATTCTTAAAGGCACTCACTCCGGTGTTGACGGTATTTACTCAGCAGACCCAAGGCTCGATGCTGACGCAGTCAAGCTCACTTCGATCTCGCATCTAGATGTGTTGAACCGTGGTCTAAAGGTAATGGACTCAACCGCAATTACATTCTGTATGGATAACCAACTTCCGATCATCGTCTTCGATGTATCGGCCCCTGGGAATATTCGGCGCGTATTTCAGGGTGAGCCAATCGGCACACTGGTGCACGCAAAGGAGAGCTGAGATGCCAAGCGTTCCAGAGATAGTTAAAGAGTGCGAAGAGAACATGAGGAAGGCTGTAGTCCACCTTCAGGAAGAGTTCGCAACTGTGCGCACAGGGCGCGCCTCCTCAGCAATGGTTGAGAAGATTCGCGTTGAGTACTACGGATCTGAGGTTCCACTTCAGCAGTTGGCGAGTTTCTCTGTGCCTGAGCCGCGAGTCTTGGTCGTTGCACCTTTCGACAAGACTGCGCTAAAAGACATCGAGAAGGCTCTCCAGTCGAGCGATCTTGGGATCACTCCTTCGAACGACGGTTCAATTATTCGTCTTACCTTTCCTCAGCTGACCGCGGAACGTCGCAAAGAGTTGGTCAAGATGGTCAAGCATCGGGGCGAGGATGGCAAGGTGGCGGTTCGCAATGTGCGTCGCGCCGCTAAGCAGTCTTTCGAGGCCCTAGAGAAGGACGGAGGGATCTCACGTGACGAGTTGGAGCGCGTTGAGAAGGATCTCCAGAAGACGACAGACAAGGTAATTGCCGAGATCGACGAGATGCTTGTGCATAAAGAGAAAGAACTTTTAGAGGTTTAAGGCCTAGATGTTGGGGTCGATTGCCAAGTTCCCGGCGATCTAGACCTCACCCGTCTAGCCTCAGCATGATGCGGAACAGGGGGTACTAGTGAACGACCGCTTCGAAGGTGACGAGTTAGGGATATCTAAGGAGGAGCCGCGTAGCGGTTCTGATGGCGTGCGAATTATCGCGCCCGAAGAAGCACGATCCGCCGTTGAGGCAGGTCTCGCCGAGGGGCATGCTGTCGAGGTCGACGAAGCGCCAGACTCAGCCAGAGAGTCAGCCACAGAGCCAGAGTCTGCTGGATCGCTTGGGCTTTTGTTTCCGCCTGCTGGAGATTCGTCACACCCAACCGCATCGGTTCGTTCGATTACTCCTCCACCGCGCTTGGTCCCCACAGCTGCAGCCCCAGAGAGCGCCCCGCTCGCGTCGGAGGGTGTCCGCATTGTCGGCGCTACTACCGCAGGCGAGGCAACCGGAGAGGTTCCCGCCGTGTTCACGCCCTCGCTAACGCCGCAGGCATCTAGCGACGAAGCCTCGCAATCGTTCGAGGGCACCGAGGCTGGCGATCTTCCGCAAGACCTTCCACACTGGAGCGAACCGCCCACAGGGGAGCATGCAGCGATTGGCTCTGTTGATTCAACAGATTCGCCGCGATTTAGATCGGGTGCAGACGACTGGGATCAAATTGATGACGCAATAGTCGTTGATGACGAGCCAGGCGACGATGAGCCCGGCGGCTTTATCGCAACAGTTGCTTCCGATGATGACGCAGCATTCGCGGCAGAGGTAGAGGCTCGCCGAAGAGTGCGCTCAGTAAATTCACAGGGTGGGGGAGCCAGACCCGCTGTCGTAGCCTCCGTGCCCGCAGATCTAACTACTCGTTTGATAACGGGTGCAGCGATTGCAGTGCCAGCACTAATCTGCTTCAAGTTGGGGCGCACCACTACGGCCTTACTAGTCGCCGTTATTGTCGGCCTTGCTGCGCTTGAGTTCTTTGACGCAATGAGAAAAGTTGGATTTCGCCCTGCAACCCTTATTGGGGTAATTGCCTCTGTTGCACTTATTCCGATTGCGTTTAGTCGTGGCGAGTTCGCATATCCACTAGTTCTCTCCCTTGTCGTCTCGTTTAGCCTCTTGTGGTTCCTCTTTCGTGCAGGACCCGGGCGACCCCTTGTTGGAGTCTGCGTCACAATCGGAGGTTTTGCCTACGTTGGTGGGCTAGCAGGGTTCGCTGGTTTGATGCTTGGATACTCCAACGGGATCGGCTTAGTAATTGGACTCGCAATCTGCGTTATTTCTTATGACTCTTTTGGCTACCTCGTCGGCAAGAAGTTTGGGCGCACGCCACTATCTCCTCAGATTTCCCCAGGGAAGACTCTTGAAGGCCTAGTCGGCGGCATGGTCGCGTCAATCGTGATTGCGGTTCTGCTCGTCTCCCATATCCACCCATGGGGCGGGATCGGTCACTCCTTCCTACTCGGACTCATCGTCGCAGTAGTGGCTCCCCTCGGAGACCTCTGTGAATCGATGATCAAGCGAGATCTTCGAATCAAAGATTTTGGGAGCATTCTTCCTGGGCACGGCGGTGTTCTGGACAGGTTTGATGCATTGCTGTTTGTTCTGCCGGCTGGGTATTTTCTGGCTCGTGCGCTCAAACTCGGCTGAGGCATCTACCGCCAAATGCGGGGCGTCGGCAATGGTGAGAGCCCGGAGTTATGCCCAGAACAGTCCCGACAACTATGCCCAGATCTGTGCCCGAAATTTTGGGGGCAACTATGCGTAAGGACTTTTAATTGAGACGCGTTGTGATCCTCGGATCAACCGGTTCGATCGGTACTCAAGCTCTAGATGTCATACGTAGTCATCGCGACGAGTTTGAGGTAGTAGCGCTAAGCGCAGGTAGCAATGAAGCGCTGCTAGCGCGTCAAGCAAGCGAGTTTGGAGTAGCACCCGAGAGAGCTCGATGCGCGGGTCAAGATTCGCGAATCCTCGAGGAGTTTGCATCCCTCGATGATGTCGATGTTGTCCTCAACGCAGTTGTTGGCTTCGCTGGGTTGCCCGCAACTATCGCGACGCTCCGAGCCGGAAAGCGTTTGGCATTAGCGAATAAGGAGAGCCTGATCGCTGGTGGGCCAGTCGTCGCAAAGGTACGCGACTCTGGTGGAGGAGAGATTGTCCCCGTCGATTCAGAGCACTCCGCTGTATACCAATGCCTTCGGTCAGGCGCTTCTAGTGAAGTATCGAAGATCGTTTTGACTGCAAGTGGGGGACCATTTCGCGGGAGGTCTCGCGAGGATCTCGCAAGCGTGACCGTTACAGAGGCGCTTAACCACCCAACTTGGTCGATGGGTCCAAAGATCACAATCGACTCGAGCACTCTCATCAATAAAGGTCTTGAGGTAATCGAGGCACATGAGCTCTTCGGTGTCTCGTATGACCAGATCGAGGTAGTGGTTCATCCTCAATCGATTATCCACTCGATGGTGGAGTTTCAAGATGGTGCAACTATTGCGCAGCTCTCAATGCCTGATATGCGTCTACCCATTGGCCTCGCGCTTGGAGCCCCTGAGCGCCTCGACCAAGCTTTCGGATCCCTAGATTGGGCCAGCCTCTCCGAGTTGACGTTTATGGAGCCAGATCGGGCCGCCTTCCCAGCCCTAGACCTCGCATATGCCGCCGGTCGGGCCGGTGGATCGGCACCCGCGACCCTCAGCGGAGCGAATGAGGTAGCGGTGGAGGCCTTCTTAAATGGACGGATTCCATGGCTCTCAATCGCAGATATTGTCGAAGAGGTATTAAATCTAGGAACCGGGAACATCTCAGAGGTCGAGGACGTTCTAGAGGCTGACAGGGTTGCACGCGA
>JBAWWI010000046.1:0-16046 GCA_037146835.1 Actinomycetes bacterium
GTTCTAAAAAGCGCTGTTCTAGAAATCTATAGCTGAGATCTTGGCGAGCTTGGTCCAGCGGTGCTGGGAGCGGATCTTGCGAATGGTCCCACTTCGAGAGCGCATGACCAATGTCTCACTGGTTCCGTGGTCTCCGAAGTAGCGCACACCCCTCACCAGATCGCCGTCAGAGACCCCTGAGGCTGCGAAGAAGACGTCATCGCCTGATACGAGGTCATCGGCGGTGAGTACTTGGCTGAGGTCATATCCGGCGTCTAGTGCTGCTCTGCGCTCTGTTTCATTTCGCGGCCATAGGCGACCGAGAATCTCTCCTCCGAGGCATTTAATTGCGCATGCTGCGATTACCCCCTCGGGGGTTCCGCCGATTCCAAAGAGGATGTCGGTACCAGACTCTGGCCATGCCGCAGAGATCGCACCCGCTACATCGCCGTCTTGGATGATGCGAACTCGTGCACCCGCCTCACGGCATTGCTTGATGATGTCTGCATGGCGTTCGCGGTCAAGAACCACTGCGGTCACATCGCGCACACTCTCGCCCTTGGCCTTAGCCACGGCTTTAAGGTTGTCAGCGATTGAGGCGTCGAGGTTGATGACGTGGCGCGCCTCTGGGCCTACAGCAATTTTGTCCATGTAGACACAGGGTCCTGGGTCGAACATGGTTCCGCGCTCTGAGAGTGCAATGACAGAGATGGCGTTGTTTCGCCCAAGAGCTGTGAGGGTCGTTCCGTCAATCGGGTCGACAGCGATATCGCATGCTGGCCCACCAGAACCGATCTCCTCACCGTTGTAGAGCATCGGGGCTTCGTCCTTCTCGCCCTCACCGATGACGACTACGCCCTCCATGGGTACCGTGTTGAGCACAAGGCGCATAGCGTCAACCGCTGCGCCATCGGCTCCGTTCTTGTCTCCTAGGCCTAGCCAGCGGCCGGCAGCGAGGGCTGCTGCCTCGGTGGCGCGAGCGAGGTCCATTGCGAGGTTGCGGTCTGGTGCTTCGGGCTGATGATCCATGAGGCGAGAATCTACTCTCCCGCGGGAGTTCACCGTAAGGTGGGGGCAGCAGATATCGCCAAGAGGCGCTTTTTGAGGTAATTCGTGAAGGGGGTTCTTAAATGGGGCGACTAGATGCTCGTATAGCGGTAGTTACAGGCGGGGCCTCAGGTATTGGGCGAGCCACTGTTGAGCGGTTCATAGCCGAGGGCGCGAAGGTTGAGTCTTGGGACATCGCTGCCTCTCCTGGCGAGACACTTCCACCCGGGGTCGTCTACAGGCAGATCGATGTAACCGACGAGGATGCAGTTAAGTCTGGATTCGCGGCAGTGGTGGAGGCCAATGGTCGAGTCGACTGTGTTGTTCATGCTGCAGGAATTGCAAGCGGCGGGCCGGTCAACATGCTTGAGACAGCTGAGTGGGATCGAGTCATCAACATCAATCTCAAGGGAACCTTCCTGGTAGATAAATACGCGGCCACCGCGATGCTCGAGCAGGAACCGCGTTTTGGAGTAGATGGAGCGCAGCGCGGATCGATTGTGAATCTCGCGAGCGTTGAGGGACTTATAGGCACTGAAGGCGGCAGCGCTTACAACGCGTCTAAGGGTGGGGTAGTCATACTCACCAAGAATCTCTCCATCGACTACGGCCGGCGCGGTATTCGAGTCAATGCTATTTGCCCTGGGTTCATTGATACGCCTTTGCTCTCTGGAGTATTCGGAATGCCCGGCATGGAGGAGGTCATGAATGACATTGCATCCTCGCACCAGCTCGGCCGCCTTGGTCGGGCTGAGGAGATTGCGTCGGTTGCGCTCTTCCTCTGCTCCGATGATGCGTCATTCGTTACTGGCGTTGCACTCCCCGTTGACGGCGGTTACACAGCAGGTCACCGCCATGGAATCTCGGAGCTGCTCGGGCTGGCCTAGTACCGAATGGGCAACAGGTTCGGCGGCGTGCAACTATTTCGGCTTATCAAGTTGAGCCAATTCGTAGGGAACGGAGGGATAAAGGATGGAAGAGCGCAAGGCAGACTTCACGACCTACTCAGGCCTTGAGGTCGACCCCGTATACGGACCTGAAGATGCAGAGCGCCCCGGAGAGTTTCCTTACACTCGCGGCCCTCATTCTTCAATGTACCGATCCAAGCTCTGGACGATGCGACTCTTTGCAGGCTTCGGAACCGCTCCAGACACCAACATTCGCTTTAAAGAGTTGCTCGCAGCGGGCGGTTCGGGGCTCTCAACTGCATACGACCTCCCAACGCTCATGGGGCGCGACTCAGATGATCCCCTCTGCATCGGAGAGGTTGGAAAGTGTGGCGTAGCGGTAGATACTCTCGCTGATGTTGAGGACCTCTATCGAGATATCGACCTCTCCAAGGTCACAACCTCGATGACCATCAACTCGCCGGCGCCGATTCTTTTTGGGATGTATCTCGTGGCTGCAGAGAATGGAGGAACGCCGCGTTCACAACTTGGAGGCACGCTTCAGAACGACATGTTCAAGGAGTACCAAGCTCAGAAGGAGTACTTCTTTCCGCCGCGCCCAAGCATGCGCCTCGTCACTGATGTCGTGGAGTTCTGCTCGAATGAGATGCCGCGTTGGCACCCAATATCAATCTCTGGGTATCACATTCGCGAAGCAGGCTCTACTGCAGTGCAGGAGTTGGCGTTTACGCTCGCAAATGGATTTGCTTATGTTGAAGCGGCGATTGCTCGTGGATTAAGTGTCGATGAGTTCGCACCGCGTCTCTCGTTCTTCTTTAATGCTCACGTAGATTTCTTCGAGGAGATTGCAAAGTTCAGAGCAGCAAGGCGAATCTGGGCTCACTGGATGCGCGATCGCTATGGCGCTAAAACCGAGCGAGCGATGCAACTTCGATTCCATACGCAGACTGCAGGAGTCTCATTAACTGCGCAGCAACCAGAGATCAACTTGGTGCGCACCGCCATTGAGGCGCTTGCTGGGGTGCTTGGGGGTACCCAGAGTCTGCACACAAACTCATTCGACGAAGCATTGGCTCTTCCATCAGAGAAGTCATCGCGCCTTGCACTTCGCACGCAACAGGTAATCGCACATGAGACTCGTGTAGCGAATGTCGCAGACCCACTTGGCGGCTCCTGGTATGTAGAGGCCTTAACCGATGAGACGGAGCGCTTAGCCGAGGAGGTATTCGCATACCTCGACGAGATCGGCAGCGGATCGATACTTGAGGGTGTATTCGCTGGTATCGATAGCGGTTACTTCATGGGAGAGATCGCTCAGGCCTCTTATGACCTTGAGCGAAAGCTCAATGACGGCCGCCATATCGTGGTCGGTGTAAATGATTTTCTCGAGGGTAATGATGACGCTGCGCCCGAGACGCTTCAGATTGGACCTCAGTTCGAGGAGAAGCAACTGGCGCGACTCGCCGAGGTAAAGCGACTTCGGGATGGCGAGGCAGTTGCGCGTTCGCTAGCGGAGATTAAGCGAGTCGCTTCGGAGCCAGAGATAAACACGATGCCAGCGATTATTGAGGCTGTGCGCGTATATGCGACTGTGGGGGAGATCATGAATACGTTTGCTGACGAGTTTGGGCGCTACCGCGAGACTCCGGTTATCTGATGCTCACTGACTCAGAGTTAGCAGTTGCAAAACGCGTCAAGGGGTTCATGCCCGATGACGAGGGGCTTGCTCTCCATGAGGCAGGTTCGCTCGGCGGCCTTGTAGGCCCGCTGCTTGAGATCGGTTCCTACTGCGGGAAGTCTGGCGTGTATCTCGGTGCTGCTGCGCGCGATTGCTCGACTGTGCTCTTCACAATTGATCACCACCGAGGCTCTGAGGAGAATCAGGCAGGTTGGGAGCACCACGATACCGACGTAGTTGATCCTCTAACAGGTCGCATGGACACGCTTCCGTACTTTCGTCGAACGATTGAGTCTGCAGGTTTAGAGGCGAGCGTTATCGCTGTTATTGGCGACTCCCCGACGGTGGGTGCTGCATGGCAAACGCCAGTCGGGTTTCTCTTTATTGACGGTGGGCACGCTGAAGAGGTTGCGATGGCTGATTATGTGATCTGGGCCAAGCACCTTCTACCTGGTGGAGTTCTAGCGATACACGACTGCTTCGAGAATCCAGAAGACGGCGGTCAAGCGCCTTTCATGGTCTGGCAGCGAGCTGTGAGCGATGGGTACGTTCCTCTAGCTACAACAGGGAGTCTGCGAACTTTGAGGAAGCCCAGCTAAGCGTCACAAACCATTGCGCTGCATTGAAAGAGGAGAGAGTCGTGACGTTTGAACCAACTTGGGATTCAGTATCTAGTCACGAGCTTCCGAGTTGGTACGACGACGCGAAGCTCGGAGTCTTCATTCACTGGGGGCTCTACTCGGTGCCCGGTTGGGCAGAGCAGGTACCCGATATCCAAGAGATGTTGATTACTCAGGGCCCCAAACGCATGCTGAGCCATAATCCATATGCAGAGTGGTACCGCAACACGATGCAGATCAAAGGGAGCCCTACTTGGCAGCACCACAGAGATACATACGGTGTTGATTTTGAGTATGACGACTTCATCCCAGCGTTCAATGCAGGAACGAGAGACTGCGACCTCGATGCCATTGCAGCGGTGGCTGAGTCGGCAGGGGCGCGCTATCTCGTGATGACGACAAAGCACCATGAAGGCTTTGCGCTCTGGCCATCGATTACTCCTCACCCGACCAAGGGCGAGTATCACGCCGATCGAGATTTGGTTGGAGGTTTGAGTGATGCCGTAAAGGCCCGCGGGATGCGCATGGGGCTTTACTACTCGGGTGGATACGACTGGCCTGTCAATGATGCAGTGATGGCGCAAGGCGCAGATGCTGTGCTCGCAGCGCCAAGCGAGCCTGAGTACGTCCCTTATGTAACTAGCCATGTCAGCGAACTAATTGAGCGATACAAGCCTTCGCTGCTCTGGAATGACATCGGCTGGCCAAAGGGTGGCGATCTAGCCGCTCTATTTGCTCAGTATTACAACTCGGTACCTGACGGCGTGATCAATGACAGGTGGATCGTCTCGAGCATGAAGCGCTCTCTGATGAGAGACGCACTCCTTCGCCTTGCAGGGCGGTTACTTCAGGCAGTCTGGAGATTTCTACCTGCCGATAAGAAGCGACTTACCTTCCCTGGTGCGCAGTGGTTTGACTTCACAACGCCTGAGTACGAAGTGCTTGAGGAGATTCGAGAGAAGAAGTGGGAATCAACTCGCGGAGTTGGGCATTCATTCGGAGCAAATCGAAATGAGAGACCTGAGGACATCGTTACCACTACTGAGCTCATCCGTTCTTTCTGCGACATCGTCTCGAAGAATGGGAATCTTCTAATTGGAATCGGCCCAAATGAGCATGGGGCGATTCCTGAGGAGCAGGCAATCCCGCTTCGCGGTCTCGGCGATTGGCTGAACCGTAATGGTGAGGCTATCTACGCGACTCGGCCATGGGATCGCGCCTCTACTGTTACCAGTGATGGGACCGAGGTGCGCTTCACTACACGCAACGGAGTTCTCTACGCTCTGCTCCTTGATCGCCCATCGGCCTCTACCTTTTTAGTTGAGGGTATCGACGCAGAGTCTGTAACAGAGGCGTTCTTGCTTGGGGCAGGAGATGAGTTGCAGCGCTCCGCGCGCGACGGGATTCTTGAGTTAACGATCGCTGAGAGTGTTCCGGATGAGGACGCTTACGCGGTTCGCCTCGGTGCAGGAGTTCGGTGGCTGAGTTGAGTGGGAATACGTTGAGCAGGAATCGCGTGAGAGGGCTCTAGCGATGGCGATAACAATTTATGGTGTAGTTGCCGTGAGTTTCATGATGACGATGTACGCACTCGAGGGGAGAGGTAGGGCATATATAGCCTTATTCGCCCTTGGGTGTGTGCTCTCAAGCATCTATGGATTCATCTCAGGGGCATGGCCGTTCGGAGTCGTAGAGATGATCTGGGCAGGGGTTGCGCTGCGCAGGTACTCGAACTCGGCTACTTAGCGAGACTCGCTCTCGGCCTCTATCTCGGATCCAGCCTCGATCAGCTCACTCGCTGTTAAGCCGGATGGGAGTCCCTCGCCACGGAACAACCCAGCAGTTGGGCCAGTTCCAGTGAGTGCATGTGCAGCGAGCACGATCGATGCGGAGTTCCAAGTGGGCTGCTCGACGGGGAAGAGTTGACCCTCTCCGCTCCAGTCTGAGTTCTCGAAGTTCATTCCGGTCCAGTATCCGCCACCATCGGCACGAAGAAACTGAACCCAAGTGAATAACTCCAGGGCCTTATCTGTTGCACCGATTGCATCAAGGGCCATCACGAACTCGCATGTCTCTGCAGCAGTGACCCAGGGTTGATCCGAGACGCAGCGCACGCCGCGACCCTCAGCAACAAACGTGTCCCAATGGGCAGCAACGCGCGCATGCGCAGCCTCGCCGCGAAGCACTCCACCGAGAATCGGGTAGTACCAGTCCATTGCCCATCTTGATTTATCTAAGAAACTCTCAGGGCGGTGTGCGATCGCTATAGCAAGCGACCCTAGAGAGAGCTCCCAGTCTGGGCGCTCACGGCCTAGGCGCTCGGCGATTGCAATTGCATTGCGGAGGCTGGCGTGGATGCTCGAAGAGCCGGTTAATAAAGCGCCATCGGCGGGGATATCTCCGCGCCAAGCAATCTCGCCAGTCTCGTTCTGAAAAGAGAGGGCGTAATCGATGGCTGTCTCTACGCAGACCCAGAATCGCTCAAGGAATGCTGTGTCACCGGTGCAGAGGTAGTGGTGCCAAACGCCATTAGCGATGTAGCTAGTGACATTGGTGTCGAGGGTCTCATCTTTAACTTCGTTGCCTACGTAGTACGAGTGCCATGCGCCACCTGAGAGTTGCTTCGAGCGCAGCCATTCATATGCACTCGCAGCTTCGTGGTGCATGCCCCCGAGGTCTAAGGCCATTGCAGCCTCAACGAGGTTCCACGGATCGGTGTGCTCACCTGGGGTCCACGGAATATTTCCGTCTGGGAGCTGAATCGCAGCGATCGCAACAACCGTCTCTGTCAATTGCTCGGCAGTGATGATTCCAGGAACGTCGCGAAGAATATTCATGCGGCTGCTTTTCGCGAATACAGGATCACGCTCTTACCGAGTACAGGGTTAAGTGCGTTGTCGATGCTGTTCAGCCACTTGGGTTGTTTCATCAACTGGTATACGAGGATGTCGTGGTATTTGCGTGCGAAGAAGCGCTCGGATTCCTGTACGCCACCTGCACAACGAATCCACCAGTAAGGGGAGTGCAGCGCGTGGGCGAAGCCATGACCCTCAAGGGTAAGACCAGTGCGACGGAGTTTGGCCTCTAGGTCAGCGCGTCGGTAGATACGCACATGCCCACCTGGAGTGTCGTGGTACTTGTCGTCTAGGGCCCAGCAGATGCGCTCAGGGAAGCGGTTCGGCACGGTTACTGCCATGCGTCCACCTGGCTTGAGAACACGGGTTAACTCTGCAATTGTCCTGTCATCGGCCCACAGGTGCTCAAGGACCTCAGAGGCAATAACGATGTCGAACGAGTTATCAGGGAACGGCAAGTTGAGTGCGTCGCCGTTGCAGACGCCTCCTGCTGCCTCCATCGGGTTGCCAGGGATCTCGCCGGCAGCGATCATGCCGCCGATGATTCCGCGAACGTCTTTTAGCTCGGACTCGGAGTAATCAAGTGCCACCACTACTGCTCCGCGACGCCATGCCTCGAACGCGTGGCGCCCGCCACCACAACCCATGTCGAGGATGCGGTCACCGGTGCGTAGACCTATGCGGTCAAAGTCAACTGTAAGCATTAGAGAGTCACGCCCTGCTCTTCGAGCTGCGCGTACCAGTGCTCAAGCATGCCCTCAGCAGTTCGTCTCCACGTAAAGCGATTGAGAACACGATCGCGCCCGGCAGCACCGAGACGCTCGCGTAGCTCAGCATCGCCAAGCATGCGACCGATCGCCTGTGCAAGTGCATCTGCATTCCCCGGCTCAACTGTGAGAGCAGCAATGCCATCTGGGCCGACAACCTCAGGGAGCGCTCCACCTGTTGTTGCGACTAGTGGAACACCACAGGCCATTGCCTCAATAGCGGGTAGCGAGAAGCCTTCATAGAGCGAGGGTACAACCGCTACCTCTGCCTCTGCGTACAACTCAACAATGCGTTCTTGGGCGACACCTGAGACAAACTCAACTACACCAGAGAGGCCAAGGCGCTCAATCAATGCAGGGGTTGCGCTCTTCTCTTTTGTGCGACCAATGATGACCAAATGGGCATCGGGGTTCTCGGTACGGAGCTTCGCTAAGCCTTCAAGTAAAGGCGTTAGGCCCTTCATGGGCACATCTGCGCTAGCTGTGGTCATGATGCGACCCTTAACGCGTTTTACCTCAGGCATCGGCTTGAAGGAGTCTTGATCGACACCTACCGGCACGATATGCAGACGATCTTCCTTCACACCCATCTGAGCGATGATGTCGCGCTTGGATGACTCAGAGACGGTGACAAGGCGAGGCATCTCGCGTGCAACCTTCATCTGCATTCCAAGGAACGCATACCAGCGGCGAAGGTTGAAACGTCGCCACCTGCCAGAGGCGTGCTCGAGCTCGAGGTCGCGGTCAACAGTGATGGGGTGGTGGAGGGTCGCAACAACCGGCCATCCGTCGTTCATCATTCCGAGAAGCCCGGTGCCGAAGCACTGGTTGTCGTGGATTAGATCGAAGTCGCCGCGGCGGGTCTCTAGATATTTGCGGGCTCTCATGCTAAATGCCCAAGGCTCCGGGAATCCGGCGCCGCACATGATCGCGAACTCCGCGAGGTCTACACGATCGCGAAACTCCCATGGCCACGGCACTCGAAATGGATTGCTCGCGCGATAGAGATCTAGCCCTGGCATCTTTACTAGCTGTGAGGGATCATCAAGCTCTGGGTAGGGCTCACCTGAGATGACCTCGATGTGGTGCCCCATGGCTGCGATCTCGCGTGCGACGTAGCGGGAGTAGACGCCCTGGCCGCCGCAGTGTGGGTTACCGCGATAGATGAGCCAAGCGATGCGAAGCGGTCGAGCACCGTTCCGATTGCTAGATCGGTCGCGCGTAATCGGCTCGACGGCGGTGTTAGGCGTGCATTGAGAGGCATCTTGGGAAGGCATGAGTAGTTGATTCTCCCGGGGATTGGGTCTTCGGGGCAAACCCCCGGGCGGTGAGAGCCTTGATTTAGTGGCCTAGTGGAGCAGTTCGCGGCTCTGTCCGGGTACCCTCAGGGCTGTGAATCCTGATGCTAAGAGACCCTCCGCGGGCGAGGAAGGGGCCCTAAAACCCGCTCAGGCGTTGGATTTTCGCGCGGTCTCCGAGCCTCGATGGAGCCCTGGGGGCACTCGCTTGGGGTGGCTCGAGGAGGTTGAGGGCTCGACTCGATTCTTTTTTCTAAATCTGGCCGCAGATCTGCTCATCGGTGCTCCGAAGGGCCTTCGCGCGCGGGTGCGCAGGACGCCCCCGACCTATGGGGGAGCGTGGGCTTGGCGTGATGATGCCAGTGTTGTAGTTGTTGCCTCTGATGCGCGCGTTGTCTTGCTCGACCTCGAGAACAGTGCCGAGAACAGTGCCGAGAACAGTCTCGAGCGAAGCCTCATCGATGAAGCTCCAAATGGTCTGGCTTCGCGATATTTAGCGCCCTCGGTATCTAACGATGGAGAGTGGCTAGCGGTATCTCGCGAGCGTACTGACTCCATGGAGATTGTGGTCGTCTCGATAGATTCCGCGGTTCATGCGCGTGACGCTCACGAGCACTCGGTAGAGCCAACTGTGATTTCGAGTGCCGACTTCGCATGGGACCCAACCTGGTCTCCCGATGGAGCTCTGCTTGCTTGGCATGAGTGGAGCAACCCTGACATGCCATGGGATTCGTCGCGAATTGTCGTCGCCGATTTCCACGGTGGAGTAGTGAGCAATCAGCGCGTAGTCGCTGGCGGGCCCGATACGCAGGTAGGCCAGCCGCGTTTCTCGCCAGACGGAACGCGCCTCGCATGGCTAACAGATAGTGATGGTTGGCTGCGTGTATGCGTAGGCGATATAGATGGCTCGAACGCAGCGTTGTTGAATGATGAGCTCGTTGAGGCCGGTGAGGCACCATGGGGAGCAGGGCAACGCAGCTATGCATGGAGCCCTGATAGCAAGCACATTGCATGGTGTCGTAACGAGAATGGGTTTGGCCGCCTTGTCTGCGCAGAGGTTGGTGACGAGCAGTCAGGCGATGCAGAAACAATAGAGATAGCGAAGGCATGGCACCATGGAGTCTCATGGGGTCCGCTAGGAATCGCTGCGATTCGATCAGGGGCGCGCACTCCGCCGCGGGTTGTGCTCTATCCACATAGTGCCGACGTAAGCCGCGCAGGCATGAATTTTGGCGAGCGCATCGAGATCGCAGATGGAGACCCAATCGGGTTTGATAAGGCGACCTTCGCTCAGGGTTGCCTTGTAGAGCCCAAGGTGCTGAGTTGGATGAGCGGCGATCTCGAGATAACGGGCCTGCTCTACCTGCCGCCCGGGGCTGAGAACGCTCCGCTGATCTTCGACCTGCACGGTGGGCCAACAGGTGCGGCTACTGCTCGATGGAGCCCAAATGTGGCTGCGCTTCTATCCCATGGCTGGGCAGTTATTCGCCCAAATCCGCGCGGCTCCTACGGGAGCGGGCGTGCTCACCTGCGCGCATTAGATGGCGGTTGGGGTGCGTCGGATCTCGATGATGTAATCGCAGGGATAGAGGCAGTATCTAGCGCTGCCGATGTTGACTCCATGAATCTCAACCCCCCTCGCATCGCCATAACCGGTGGGAGCGCAGGAGGGATGCTTGCGCTACTCGTAGCGCTTCTTCGCCCCGACCTTGTAAAGGCCTGCATCAGCGTCTATGGAGTTACAGATCTTTTCTCGCTTGCGGAGACCGATTACAGATTCGAGAAGCACTACGCGCAGAGGCTCGTGGGTGAGTTGCCAGAGGCTCGCGATCTATACGTTGAGCGCTCGCCGATAACACATGCGCATCGCTTGAGCGTCCCAACGCTGATGCTCCATGGAGATGCAGACGAAGTGGTGCCAGTGGCACAGATGCGAGACTTCGTTGCGGCAGCGCGCGCAGGTGGCGCCGATATCGAGTCGCACGAATACGCAGACGAGGGGCACGGTTGGTCTAGGCCTGAGACGGTCCGGGATGATTTTGAGCGCACCGTAGCGTTTCTTGAGAAGTGGCTGTAAATATGGCGCGATCTAAAACTCTCAAGTACACAAACAGGTTTGCCGCCCCGAAGCGCGCGAATAATCAGGGCGATCGCGCTCTGCTTCTCGCTCACGGTGCAGGTTCAGACCTAGACGCACCTGCACTTATTGCGGTCACCGATGCGCTATCTGCACTCGGTGTTCCATCGCTGCGCTTCAACTATCCATACCGGGATGCAGGCAGGCGAGCCCCCGATCGCCCCAATGTTCTCCTCGAAGCAACACGCACCGCGGCGGCCGACCTCTCGCGCCTCACGGGTCTCGCCCCTGAGCGCATCGTCGTTGGGGGAAGATCAATGGGCGGAAGGTACTGCTCGCTCGCGGTTGGGGATGAGCAGGATCCACTCGGTCCACTCGGTGCACTCGGGCTGCTCCTCCTTGGATACCCACTCCACCCTGCCGGTAAGCCAGAGAAGCTGCGTGTCGAGCATCTAAAGCGCATCACTATTCCAACGCTCTTCGTAAGCGGCACCAGGGATGCTCTCGGCGCTCAACCGGAGCTCCGAAAGGCTGCTCGCCGCGTCAAGGGTCAAGTCTCTTGGCACTGGATCGAGTCTGGCGATCACGGGTTCAAGCCGCTGCGATCTAGCGGGCTAAGCGCCGAGGGTGTTCTCGCTGAGATGGCGGCGGCCTCTGCGGCTTGGGTGGCCTCGCTCTGACGGCATAGTCGCGCAGCGGGTAACGTCAGTGGCCGTGAATACTCTCAAGCTTGAAACTCATGGACACATAGCCCGCCTTGTAATGAACCGCCCAGAGAAGCTCAATGCTTTTAGTGTTGAGATGTGGGATGAGATGCGAGAACTCGGCGCAGAGTTGGTCGCTAACCCCGGCGATATTCGTGTCTTGATCCTCAGCGGAGAGGGTCGCGCATTCTCGAGCGGCATCGACACCACAGTCTTCAGCGAGGGCGTAGGGCTCACCGCTCCAACAAAAGATGAGTCCAAGCACGAAGACCCAACGGTTGACTCAATTCTTCGCACCCAGGATGCATACAACTGGCTCGAGGAAGCACCGTTCGCAACCATCGCTGCAGTGCGCGGTTATGCACTGGGCGCTGGATTACAGGCAGCGCTCGCATGTGACATTCGCGTCTTTACTCATGGAGTGAGTGTCGGATTACTAGAGCTTAAGTACGGCATCATGCCTGACCTCGGCGGAACGCAGCGCCTAACTCGCCTTGTAGGGCCAGGTAAAGCCAAGGAGATGATCTTTACCTCTGCACGCCTTGATGGTGAGGCCGCGTTTGCTCTTGGAATCTGTGAGCAGCTCGTCTCCGATGAAGAGTTGGAGTCAACTGTTGATGCACTAGCGACGCGAATCGCAGCGCAGCCTCCACTCGCTATTAAGAACTCCAAGCGTGCGGTCGCAGCCGCTGGGCACCTACCACTTCGCGAGGGGCTTCTCGTTGAGGCAGTTGGGCAGGCCGAGTGCCTTCGCTCTGCTGACATGGGCGAGGCGATCGGCGCATTTATTGAGCAGCGCCCGCCGGTTTTCCGCAACGCCTAAGTAAAAATCACCGGAATCCTCTCTCCTTGATGGTGAGGGTGCGTTTCGGTGGCTACCCTCGTTGCTATGTCGCAGGTACGTATTCGCCCAGGTGATCCGCTTAGTGGAACTCTGCGCGTCCCGGGTGCCTCTAAGAACTCTGGTTGTAAGCAACTAGCAGCGGCATTGCTCGCTCGTGGCACCACAACCGTGACGAACGCTCCAACGGTTGCAGACCTTGAGGTGATGCTCGAGGTGCTCACTTCAATTGGAGCGAGGGTTGAGCGCATCAACGCTGACACCCTGAGTATCGACACCACTGCGCACCTAAACCCAGAGGCACCATACGAACTTGTATCGATGATGCGAGCCTCGATCAATGTCTTGGGGCCGCTACTTGCAAGATGCGGCGAGGCGCGAGTCGCAATGCCAGGGGGCGACAACATCGGGCAACGCAAGCTCGATATGCACTTCCGTGGTCTAGAGGCAATGGGTGCGACCCTTCAAGTGAGTCACGGCTTTATCGAGGCAACGTGCAAGCAGTTAATCGGTGCACGTATCACGCTTGATTTCCCAAGTGTTGGCGCGACCGAGAATCTCATCAGCGCAGCGGTAACCGCTGATGGAGTAACGGTAATTGAGAACGCTGCGCGAGAGCCCGAGATTCGTGACCTCGCCGCGTTCCTCAATGAAATGGGTGCGCGCATTGAAGGCGCTGGTACCTCAACGATTGAGATAACAGGAGTGGGCGAACTCGCGAGTGTCGATACCGAACTCTGCGGTGACCGAATTGATGCTGGGACTTTTCTCATGGCCTGCGGTGTCGCTGGTGGCGATATAACGCTTGAGGGAATTCGCTTCGACCAACTTGAGATGGTGATTGTCAAACTCCGCCAGATGGGTATGGAGATCACAGTCACCGATAGCGGACTTCGCGCACAAGCAGATAAGCGCCTGAAGTCAGTTGATGTTGCGACTCTCCCGTTCCCAGGTTTTGCCACCGATTTCATGCCTATGACTGTTGCTCTGCTATCGGTTGCTGATGGCACCTCAATAGTGAGCGAGAACATCTTCGATAGCCGCTTCTCATTCATCGATGAGTTGAACCGCATGGGCTCTGATATCCGCACCGAGGACCGCCACGCTGTGGTGAGGGGAGTGGAGCGCCTCTCCGGCGCACCGGTAAGAGCATTCGATGTGAGGGCCGGTGCAGCGTTGGCGATCGCAGGACTACGCGCCGAGGGCGAGACCATCGTCCATGACTGGCACCACGTAGATCGAGGATACGTAGACCTGCCGGGGCGCCTCGCCTCCATAGGGGCAGATGTAGTTCGCCTCTAGGTTCTTAAACAGGCGGCCCAAACCCCTTTGAGACCTGAAACACCCGAGGCGGTCCGGAGTGGGGTTGCTAGGCGTGGCAGACTAGGAGGGAATTACAGAGCGAGCTGGCCACTCAGAGGCCAATCAAGATTTAGACCGAGAGGTTGGATGCGATGAGCAGCATTATGGAGACCGACATACTCGATGCGATTGAGGTCATTCGCCCCGCGCTTCAGGCCGATGGTGGAGACATTGTCTTCAACAGCATCGACGACGCCGGTGTTGTGCATGTGAGCCTCGTCGGTGCTTGCGGTACCTGCCCGGTCTCTGCGATGACTCTCAAGGCGGGTGTCGAGCGAATCATCATGGATCGCGTCCCCGGTGTTACAGAGGTAGTCGCGGACGTTTGATCTCGAGTCAAGAGACCAGAGACCAGCGACCCGAACAAACTAAAGCGATTTAAGAGATGCAACTCGATCCTGCTGAGCTAGTTCAACGCTGCATTAAGGGCGATCGCGGCGCGGTCGCGAAGTTGATCTCCATTGTTGAGGCTGGTGGCCCTCGCGCTTTTGAGGTCGCAGCACTACTGCATCCGAGTACGGGCAACGCGTACACGATCGGGCTTACCGGAGCACCAGGTGCCGGTAAATCAAGCCTCACTGATGCGCTTATTAAACGCATTCGCAGCGACGGTGACGAAGTAGCGATTCTTGCTATCGACCCAACGAGCCCATTTACGGGTGGTGCAATTCTTGGAGACCGTGTGCGCATGCAGGAGCACGCACTCGATCGCGGTGTCTACATTCGATCAATGGCGACACGCGGGCATCTCGGCGGACTTGCACTTGCCGCACCTCAGGCCGTGAGAGTGCTTGATGCATCGGGTAAGCCGTGGATCATCATTGAGACTGTCGGCGTTGGTCAGGTTGAGGTTGAGATCGCGGGAGCTGCTGATACAACGGTTGTAGTCGTTAATCCAGGTTGGGGTGATGGCGTACAGGCCAACAAAGCCGGATTGATGGAGATTGCAGATGTATTCGTGGTCAACAAATCCGATCGACCGGGTACGCCTGAGACAATTCGCGACCTAGAGATGATGCTCGATCTTTCTGGGCACCCAGATTGGCGTGCGCCGATCGTGCAGACAGTCGCAACCAACGCCACCGGAATCGAGGAGTTCTGGCAGGCGATTTTGAGTCATCGTGCGTTTATCCTTGATGAAGGCCGCCTTGAGGCACGCCGCGAGGCGCGGGCACGCGAGGAGCTGCGAAACATCGTGCTCGCACGGCTTGCATCCGCAGTTGAGGAGCGATGCGCCGGGGATCTCTTCGAGAAGATGGTTGATGCGGTATCGAATCGCAGGATCGACCCCTACAAGGCAGCGGCTGAGATCATCGGCGCTTAGCGTCCCCCATCCCAACCGGAACCACCAAGATTGATAGGTGCTACAACATGGAACCAATCTCGCGCGACGATTCAGTAGTAGCCGCAAACTCTGGGCGCGCTAAGAAAGCAACTCGACGCAAGATCTCGACAGCTGCAGCGGTCGTCGTGGTGATCGCGATTGGTATTGCGGCAGTCGTATCGAACGTAGGCGGAAATTCTTCGCGTTCTGGCTCTTTGACTAGTGACGCCATAGCGACAACTTGTGGTCCGAGTAATGACCCCGCCACTCAGAATGTGGGCTCTATTGGGAGGGTCACTTGGCCTGTCGATAGCAATACTGGCATCGTTAGCGCGACCTTTAAGTTCACCGGTGCGCAGTTTGACTCCACTCCCGCCTTGGTGGCGACCCTTAGCGGAGTTGCGACAACCGTCGGTGGGAAGCAAGTCTTCTCCGCTTCGACGGGATTCTTAACTGCATCGGTAACTGTGGATTTGTACACCCAAGCTGGTCAACTTGTCCGCACAACATCGGCTAACTGCTGACAAACCTTCAGCTCCCTGAACCCTGAGCGGTCAGCGTGCTGATCATTCTTGGCGTGTAGGGT
>JBAWWI010000047.1:0-15862 GCA_037146835.1 Actinomycetes bacterium
TTTCATGGGCAGATAGTTTTCATGGGAGAAGTTCGTTCATGGGCGTGGCTGATACATGGCGAGTGGACTCACCATCCTTGCCCATTCGAGAGAGATGCGGCACGCGGCCTCTCATCCCTCAACGCAAAGCGCACCACTGGGAAGACAAGCGGGGCGATGAGCGCGTCGTAGCACGCTGCAATTAGCACTGTTCGTGCGCTACTCCAGCCCCAGAGCTGCCCTTGGCCAACTATCGCACCAACGAGCATAAAGAGCGTTCCTCCGACTAGACCCGCAACAAAGGTCAGCGCTGATGCAAACCACCATGCACTGCGCAGTACCGCACCCTCGAGAACTCCTACTGCATAACCAACGATCGTCCAGACAAAGGAAGACAAACCGAGCGGGGTTTGAAGGAAGAGATCGAGTGAGAATCCCGCTGCGAAGCCGAATACCGAGCCGGCCTCTGGACCAGCAATAAAAGCAACTGCCACTGTCGCAACGAGCCCGATCTCTGGTGCCACCCCGAATAACCGAGCGTGCGGAAATACCGCAGTCTGTAGAAGCACGACGGCAACAAGCAACAGCGCCAAACGAATCATTCGTATCACCCTGCAGACCCCGTTCCGGTCCAGAGCAGCACGCGAACGAACTCAATGCGCCTCAAGTCAACGATGGGGGTCGCATAAATCGTCTGGTCGAGATTAGCTACTGACCTATCAATGGATGCGACCTTCCCAACCGGAAGCCCAGACGGATATGCAGCGTTCTGAAGGCCAGAGGTGACGATTAGCTCGCCTTTTTTTACAGTTGTATCGGGTGCAACAAAATCAACCCGCATGAGATTCGAACCAGACCTACCCTGCGCGACTGCGAAAGCATTTGTAAGAGAGAAGCGCACCCCTATGCCGGAGTCTGGGTCTGTGATCAATCGGATTGTTGATCGCGATCTAGCGACACCGCTAATACGCCCAATTACTCCCTCGCCAGATACAACAGGCATTCCAATTGCTACCCCATCTTTAGTGCCACGATTGATTGCGATGGTGTCCTCGAAGTTGCCAGGAGACGCGGCAATCACCTCGGCTGCGACGGTGGGAATGCCTGGCGCAAAGGTGAGTCCTTGGTTTGCGCGCAGCAGACGGTTCTCTCTTGTAGCGGCTCTTCCGGTTGCCAGTTCACCGCGAGCAACACCTAACTCGCGTTTGAGGCGCTTATTCTCTCGCTCGATGCGCCCTGCAGAGGTAGTCCCGCTCCACCATTCCGAGACAGGCTTGGTTAGATCCTCAACCGCGTTCTGAGCGGGCGAGAGTGCATCGCGGGAGTTGCTTCGAATCGAACCGACTAAACCGCCACCGCCGTCGCGGGAGTCGAGAGTGATCAGGGCTATCGAAGTAATTAGGAGAAGGATTAGGACAACGCGCCGCCGTCCGCCTTTTCGGTATGCCACCATCACCGTTACAAACTAGACGTTATGCGTGCCGAGATGAGATCAGCACCTGCTTGAGTGCCTCAAACTCTTCAAGGCACATCCCAGAACCAAGGGCAACAGAGTGCAGAGGATTGTTAGCAACGACGATTGGCATGCCTGTCTCCGCCGCCAAACGTTGGTCGAGTCCGCGGAGTAATGCGCCGCCCCCGGTGAGCACAATGCCTCTCTCCATAATGTCGGCAGCGAGCTCGGGAGGAGTCGTGTCAAGAGTTACCTTCACAGCATCAACAATCGCTGATACAGGCTCCTCAATCGCCTCTCGAATCTCACCCGTGCTCACAACAATCGTCTTTGGAAGCCCTGTCACGAGGTCTCGCCCACGAATCTCGGCGTAGAGCTCCTCCTCTAGAGGGAAAGCGCTCGCTAAATCGACCTTGATCTGCTCCGCAGTGCGCTCACCAATAGCTAACGAGTACTCCTTCTTCACGAACGCGACGATCGCCTCGTCGAGTTCGTCACCCGCAATACGAATCGATTCGCTAGTTACGATTCCACCTAGGGATATGACCGCAACCTCGGTAGTGCCTCCACCAATATCGACAACCATGTTGCCGGCAGGTTCGTGCACGGGTAGTCCGGCACCAATCGCTGCGGCCATTGGCTCTTCAATAATAAATGCCGGCTTGCGCGCCCCTGCATACTCCGCAGCCTCTTGAACAGCGCGCTGCTCAACACCGGTAATTCCACTCGGCACACAGATGACCATTCGAGGCTTGGCCCAGCGGCGCTGATGCACCTTCTGTATGAAGTATCGAAGCATCTTCTCGCAGATATCAAAATCGGCGATGACGCCATCTTTAAGTGGACGGATCGCTTGGATATGCGCCGGGGTTCGACCGATCATTCGCTTGGCTTCGATACCGACAGCAAGTGGGCGTCCGTCGCGCACGTTGATAGCCACCACCGAAGGCTCGTTCAGAACTATGCCGCGCCCCCGCACATATACAAGGGTGTTGGCCGTGCCAAGGTCGACCGCCATATCGCGACCAACGATGGAAGAGAACCACGGGTCTGACACTTGGAGATGCCTCCTAGGCGACATAATTGGAGCAGAGATAAAAGATTTCTTAGCAAGCAAGGCATTGATTACATGCCTAGAGCGCTCGTGCTTTGCCCTAAGGCTACGACCTAGCGAAAAATGAGGCCAGCCGCGGCGGCTGGGAACCTCAAATCGGGTCTCCAAATAAACAGAATTACCCGTCTATCGAACGAATAATCGTAGGCCTAGAGCGACTATTGCCCTCAGGCTCGCCCTGGGAAGAATATTGCGATCTCACGCGCTGCAGACTCGTCTGAGTCTGATCCGTGGACAAGATTCTCGCCCATCTCGATTGCAAGGTCCCCTCTTATGGTTCCGGGGGCTGCCTCACGCGGGTTAGTTGCTCCGATAAGTGTGCGCATCACCTTGAAGGCCTCGGGCCCCTCAACGATCATCGCAACAAGAGGCGATCGGGTGATGAAGGAGACCAACTCACCGAAGAATGGTCGCTCAGCATGCTCGGCATAGTGGCGCCCTGCCGTCTCTGCATCGAGAGTACGCATCTCAAGAGCAGTGATGCGCAGGTTCTTGGACTCAATACGCCCAATGATCTCTCCAACTAAGGAGCGCTCAACGGCGTCGGGCTTGCAGAGGATGAGGGTGCGATCAGTCATGGCGCAAAACTAGCCCGGGTTCTTCGTCGGCTGCCTATCAGGTGCCTATCAAGTCGGAACTCTAGGGCTGCGCTCTCGCCACTCTGCGAAGCTTCAGCGGGCCTTTGAAAGCGATGCGCGGGCCGCCCCCACTACATACAGCGAACCGGTAACAACTATTTGGTCGTCTACTCCAGCATCCTTAACCGCTCGCCCAAGGGCGTCGCCAACCTCTGGGATAACTAAAACCGAGTCTGCCCCGAGCCCGTAACGCAGCGCAGCCTCTGCGAGTAGGTCTGGATCAAGAGCGCGGCTCGTCTGCGCCTTCGTGCAGATAACTCGATCTGTCTCCGGGTTAGGCGCAAGCGCTGCGAAGAACTCATCTACGTCTCTCCCGCGCATTGCGCCAACGACATAGGTTCGCGCCCTAGAAGAGAAGCCTTCCTCGAGAGCGGCACTCAGCGAACGGAGCCCGTCGGGATTATGCGCGCCATCGAGAATCACTAGCGGAGAGCGACCTACAACCTCGAGCCTTCCAGGAGAGCGCACAGATCCAAATGCTTCTTCCACAGTCTCAGTCGAGAGTGGCGAGCCCAGGAATAACTCTGCCGCGCAGAGAGCGGTTGCAGCATTCAACGCTTGGTGGGGGCCATTTAGAGATAGGAAAATATCTCGGTAAGTGAACATTGGGGTGGCGATATCGACGAGGCGCCCGCCCATCGCAAGCCGATCTGATTTTACCGAGAAATCCCTACCTGCCGTAAACGTGCGAAGCGGGGCACGTTTACTGAAAATAGGAGCGAGGCTTGGCTGGTCGGAGCCGAGTACAAGGGTAGAGCCAACCTCAACAATTCCAGCTTTCTCAGCCGCTATCTCCTCAACTGTCTCCCCGAGATACTCGGTGTGATCTAGCCCAACATTGGTGATGACTGAGATCGGCGAAGAGAGCACGTTCGTTGCATCCCACCTTCCGCCGAGCCCTACCTCAACCACTGCTACATCAACTGCAACCTCTGCGAACCAATCAAATGCCGCTGCTACAAGAATCTCGAAATACGAAGGAGCGTCATCGACGAATTCCTCGACCGTGGCGACGCGTGTTAGTAATGCAGCCAACTCGCTCTCCCCGATTACATCTCCGTTTAGGTTGATGCGCTCTCGAACTGTCTCGAGGTGCGGGCTAGTGAATGATCCGACGTTCAGGCCCTCAGTAACGAGCAGTGCTGTGAGAATTCGTGCGGTACTTGTCTTGCCGTTGGTTCCAGTTAAATGAATTGAGGGGAACTCAAGTTGAGGCGATCCGAGGAGAGTTGTGAGAGCGGTGATGCGCTCGAGAGTCGGGGCGGTGAGCCTGCGGTCAACTCCCGCAGGAATACCTAGCCCGGTCTCAAGATTCACATGCGAATCAAGCCATTTAATCGCTGTCGAGTAATCCACGATCTTGGTTAACTCTCGGGCGGGGCGAGCGTGACGGCAACCTTGAACTCTGGACCCTCCAAAGTTGTGATCTCAACACAGCGACCCGCGCCCTTTACGTCCTCGGCAACTGCAAGTAGCGCAGCCAATCGCTTGGGAGAATCCGTAACTACAACTCCTGAAACATCGGCCTTCATAGAGACCTTCGCCTCGGATTTTGCCCTACGTATAAAGCCAAGTACCTCTGCGGCCATGGGGTAAACGCTTAGGTCTCCGCCGGCAGCAAGCGCCTCTTCGCGCAACGGGGAAGACTCTGGCCAATCGGCGCGGTGAATTGAACCATCCTTCCACCAAGACCAAACCTCCTCTGTAACAAATGGGAGATGCGGAGCGAACAAGCGAAGAAGCGTCGAGAGTGCAACGGCGAGTGCGCGGCGAGCCGAGGCGGCCGGCCCCTCTCCAAGTCCTCCATAGGCGCGGTGCTTCACGAGCTCTAGGTAGTCGTCTGTAAAAGCCCAGAAGAATCGCTCAGAACGCTCAAGGCTTCGCGCGTAGTCGTACCCATCGAATGCTTTGGTGCACTCATCTACAAGGTCTGCGAGTGCGAGCATCATCGAGGCATCTAGCGGCTCTGTAATCCGATCCGCTGCAATACCATCTGCGACATCACCAAGTGCAAAGCGCGATGCATTGAGGAGTTTGATAGTTAGACGTCTCCCGACCTTCATCTGACCTACATCAAAGGCAGTATCGACTCCTGGGCGAGCGCTCGCAGCCCAATAACGGACTGCGTCGGAGCCGTGCTCCTCCAACAGACCCATCGGAGTTACGACATTGCCTTTAGATTTCGACATCTTCTTTCGATCCGGGTCAAGAACCCAACCCGATATCAGCGCATCACTAAATGGGAGCGAGTCGAACTCAGAGTGCGACCGCACAACAGTCGAGAAGAGCCATGTGCGAATAATCTCATGGGCCTGCGGGCGCAGATCCATAGGGAATACGCGCTCAAATAGGTCTGGGTCATCCTCCCAACCTGCGGCGAGTTGGGGCGTTAGCGATGAAGTCGCCCACGTATCCATCACGTCAGGGTCAGCAACGAACCCACCGGGAACGCCTCGCTGATCCTCGCTATATCCGGGTGCCGTCTCTGCAGAAGGGTCTACAGGTAGATCTGCCTCAAGGGGCACAATTGGGTTGTCGTGATCTGGGCTTCCATCGGCACGCACCGGATACCAAACTGGTATCGGCACACCGAAGAAACGCTGTCGACTAACTAGCCAGTCGCCGTTCAATCCTTCTACCCAAGATTCGTAGCGCGCACGCATGTACTCGGGGTGCCACTTCAACTCTTTACCGCGCGCTACCAGTGCAGCCCGCAGAGCAGCATCGCGGCCTCCGTTGCGGAAGTACCACTGGCGAGTTGTCACGATCTCAAGAGGGCGATCGCCCTTCTCAAAGAACTTCACCTGATGCTCAATAGGCTTTGGCTCACCCAATAGCTCGCCGGACTCAATCAACAGTTCGACCAAACGCTTCTGCGCCTGCTTAACGGTCTTGCCTGTGATCTCTCCCCACGCAGCCCTCGCTCCTGCAGCAGGGAACTCAACTGGCGCATCGGGGAGGAGGCGTCCATCCCATCCGATGATTGGGCGCACCGGGAGCTGTAGTTCGCGCCACCAAATAACGTCTGTTGTATCCCCGAATGTGCAGATCATCGCTATTCCTGAGCCTTTTTCAGGGTCAGCGAGCGTATGCGCAAGCACCGGAACCTCAACACCAAATATTGGCGTGGCGACCATCGTGTTGAAGAGCGGCTGATACCGCTCGTCATCTGGGTGTGCAACAAGCGCAACACATGCGGGCAGGAGCTCGGGGCGAGTGGTCTCAATAACTACATCTCCCCCACCATCTACGCGGTGAAAGGCGAGCGCGTGATAGGCGCCCGGCATCGGTCGATCCTCGAGCTCCGCCTGCGCAACTGCGGTACGGAAATCAACATCCCAGAGCGTTGGCGCCTCAGATTGGTAGGCCTCTCCGCGCGCCAACATCCGCATAAAACCGCGCTGCGATGCACGCTGCGAAGCGCGCCCGATCGTGGAGTATGTAAGCGACCAATCAACAGATAGACCTACGTATCTCCAGAGTTCCTCGAACTTCTTCTCGTCCTCAAGTACCAGCTGATCGCATAGCTCAACAAAATTGCGTCGAGATATAACGATTGCTCTCTCAGCAGGTTTTTCTGGCGGAGTGAAACTTGGGTCGTAGGGAAGAGTCGGGTCACAGCGGACTCCGAAGTAGTTCTGAACACGCCGCTCTGTCGGGAGTCCGTTGTCATCCCACCCCATTGGGTAGAAGACCTCTGCGCCGCGCATGCGTCGATAACGCGCAATCGTGTCGGTATGCGTATACGAGAAAACATGCCCTACATGGAGCGATCCGCTGACCGTAGGAGGCGGGGTGTCGATTGAGTAGACCTCGGCCCTGGTGCGTGTACGGTCGAAGGCATAGGTGCCCTCGGACTCCCACACCTCAGACCAGCGCTTCTCTAGACCTTCAACGCTTGGCTTCTCAGGGATCGGCATGGGGAGTGAGTCTACGGAACTATGGGCTCAGAATCGGCTTCAGGCTGAAATGGAGCAGCCTCTAAATGGAGCAGCCTCTCTATAACCACTTAGGCGCTGCGGCGCTCACCTTGAGGTCCAGTGATGAGCGTAGGAGCAATCTGCTGCTTCACCACACCTGCATCAACAACACACTGAGTTACATCTGAGCGTGACGGCAGCTCGTACATGACATCGAGGAGGCACTCCTCGAGAATCGCACGAAGCCCACGCGCTCCGGTGCCTCGGATAAGAGCCATATCAGCCACAGCATCCAGAGCGTCGTCGGTGAGAACTAACTCGACACCGTCGAAGTGGAAGAACTTCTTGAACTGACGTAGAAGCGCATTCTTTGGCTCCACGAGGATACGAATTAGCGCATCCTTATCGAGGCTCTCAACCGCAGCGAGCACTGGCAGACGACCAATGAACTCAGGGATCAAACCAAATTTGAGTAGATCCTCTGGGAGAATTCGAGCAGCAGCATTCTCAACCGTATTAACGCTGCTTACCTCAGAGCGGAACCCAACACCGCGGTTACCCATGCGGGCCTCAACGATCTTGTCGATGCCAGCAAATGCGCCACCACAGATGAAGAGGATGTTGGTTGTATCGATCTGAATGAACTCTTGGTGTGGGTGCTTACGCCCACCCTGCGGAGGTACGGACGCGGTAGTGCCCTCAAGAATCTTGAGTAACGCCTGCTGCACACCCTCGCCGGATACGTCGCGAGTGATTGATGGGTTCTCTGCTTTTCGCGCGATCTTGTCGATCTCGTCGATGTAGATGATCCCTGTCTCGGCCTTCTTTACGTCGTAGTCAGCGGCCTGAATCAGCTTTAGAAGGATGTTCTCGACATCCTCGCCAACGTACCCAGCCTCGGTAAGCGCAGTTGCATCTGCGATTGCAAATGGAACCTTTAGGAGGCGTGCAAGGGTCTGCGCGAGGAGTGTCTTCCCACAACCAGTAGGTCCGACGAGCATGATGTTTGACTTCTGAAGTTCAACATCCGGGTCACCGAATGAACCAGCCTGAACACGCTTGTAGTGGTTGTAGACAGCAACAGAGAGAGTCTTCTTGGCCTGCTCTTGCCCGATGACATAACCATCTAAGTAATCAAGAATCTCGCGTGGCTTCGGGAGATCATCGAAGCGAACCTCAGTATTCTGGGCTAGTTCTTCCTCAATGATCTCGTTGCAGAGGTCTATGCACTCGTCACAGATGTAGACGCCAGGGCCCGCGATAAGTTTCTTGACCTGCTTCTGACTCTTTCCACAGAAAGAGCACTTCAGCAGTTCGCCACCTTCACCGAACTTAGCCATGATGCCTCCACCCCGATAACTGCACGGACACGTTCATCTCTAGCAAGGGGTTGATCAACCCACGCCCGGAGGAACGCTAATAGCCGCAAGGTCACGGTTGGTTAATACCTCATCGATGATGCCGTAGATCTTGGCCTCAGGTGCGCTCATGATGAAGTCGCGGTCTGTATCTGAGGAGATCTTGGCGATGGTCTGCCCAGTGTGGTGAGCAAGAATCTCATCTAGGAGCGAACGCATGCGCATGATCTCTGCAGCCTGAATCTGAATGTCAGAGGCCTGTCCAGAGGCGCCACCATTTGGCTGGTGGATCAAGACTCGAGCGTGCGGCAGTGCGAAACGCTTGCCTGGGGTACCTGCGGAGAGCAGTACAGCGGCAGCAGATGCAGCCTGACCAACACAGATCGTGTTGATGTCGCACTTGATGAACTGCATTGTGTCGTAGATCGCAAACAGCCCTGTGATCTCTCCACCTGGTGAGTTGATATAGATCGAGATGTCTTTGTCAGGGTCCTCAGACTCGAGGTGAAGCAACTGAGCCACGAGAAGGTTCGCCACAGTGTCGTCGATCGGAGTCCCAAGGAAAATAATGCGATCCTTGAGAAGACGGGAGAAGATGTCACGGGTCTCTCGACCGCGCGGGCTGTCCTCTGTTACGTAGGGCATATACATGTTGCTAGCGGCTGCGTTCATGCCGTCTCCTCGGGGGTCTCGGTGTCTGTTTCGGGGGTGTCTTGCGCTTCTGTTATTTCGGTCTGACCTAGTTCTGAAGGCTCCGGCATGCTGAGGTCAACGGTGTTCCCCGCTGCATCAACGACCTTCGCATTATCGACAAGGAACTGAAGTGCCTTGCCTCTCTCAATGTCGAAGCGTACCGCCTCGAACACGCCTTGCTGCTCCAGTTGACGACGAGCTTTCTTGGGAGAGCCCTTGACCTGCTCGAGGATGCGGTCTAGCTCAGCCTCGAACTCCTCTTCGCTGGCCTCAAACTCCTCGGCGGCGATGATGGACCTAAGACCTAGATCAACAAGTACGGCTTTGGTTGATCCCTCTCGAACCTCGGCGACAAAAATATCTTGGCTCTGACCAATCGCCTCGAGATACATCGGGATAGTCATCCCCTGCTGCTCGAGTCGGTGTGCGAGATCGTGGAGGCGACGCTCCATCTCGCGCTCGACCAACGGAAGCGGTGCCTCGATCGGCACGATACTCACGAGCTCTTCAAGGACGCGATCCCGCAACGACATCTGTGCCTGCATCTTGGCTACCAAATCGATACGCAGTGCCATGTCAGTGCGGAGCGCCTCGACAGTTGCAGACTCCGTGTTTTCATCGACCCACTCGTCAGTCAACTCTGGAAGAACTTTGACCTGTGCTGACTTGACGGAGCCAGTGAAGAGTGCGACCTGACCTTCTCGGTCTCCGAAGCGATCGGTGAGGGTTGAAGAGAACGAGAGCTCGGCTCCAGGACGCGATCCGCGCACTGCTTCATCGAGTTCGTCGACGAGTATGCCCGACCCGACCTCGTATACGAAGTCTTGGGCGCTAAGCGCTGGAACTGCTTCTCCATCGATTGTCGCTGCGATATCTAGACGCGCAAACCCACCAATTGTGAGGGCGTCTTCGGTATCTTCGAGCGTTGCGAAGCGCTGGCGCATGGAGTCGATCTGGTCCTCAACGCGCTCAGGCGTTGCGGTCTCGATATCAAGCACAACGGTTAGCTCGTCGTAGCCGGTTAGGCGCACCTCAGGGCGAACCTCGACCTCGGCTGTGAAGACGATGTCGCCTGATTCCTCACCCGATGTGATGTCGATCGTGGGGGCGGCGATTACATCAATTACATGCTCTCCAACCGCGTCAACGTAGTAATCGGCGAGCGAGTCTTTGAGTGCCTGTGCACGCGCCTCTGAGACTGGGATGCTCTGCTCAAGAATCCTGCGCGGGGCCTTACCTGGCCTGAAGCCCGGTATGCGCATCTGCTGAGCGAAACGGCTGTAAGCCAAATCGATGGACTTCTCGAACTCCTCCGCGGGGATTGTTACGTGGAGTCGAACCTTGTTGCCTTCTAATGGCTCTAGGGAGGTCTGCATAAGGTGAGAGACTCTACCGGCCCGGTGCGACACTTACCCGATCATGGATAAGGGCAGGACGGCTCATTTCACGAGGTGGGTGGGCCCATCAGGGGTCCAAGCCTCCATTACCCGCTCCGCCAAGGCCAGTGGGCTGCACCCAACCGCGACGAACCACGCAGCGCGTTTAACGCGCGACTTAAACGGGACTTCGTGGAGATTCTTGAGGCTGCGAACTCCCATCCACGCGAGCCGCAGGGCTTTATCGCCCTTGATCGGGTGAAGCTCTGGATCTAAGCGCAGCGATACCAAGCGCGCTGTAATCGCTGCCGGGTCGTATAGGTCTTCGAGGGAAGTGCAGTCGCGAGGATCTAGTCCAGCGATCGGAGCAAACCTGAGCACCTGAGTTCGACAGTACCCAAAGCTCTCGAGGCGCCTTCGCGCCCACTTCGCAGTTACTGCACCAGTTGAACCGATCGAGGCATTCTCTCCGTGGATGCGGTACCCCACCCCAATGTCTCCGATCGATCTCACCAGACCAAAAATTGGAACTATCTCTGCAAGGTACGCATCGGCGCCGGTCACATATCTCTCCGCAGGCATCGGGAGAATCGTCTTGAGGGTCTGGGCGCTAAATCCATTCGCACTCGTTGGGGTCCACGCGTAGTTCCGGGTTCGCATAACCCTTAACCTCAGGTCGCCATTGCCGAGCAACCCATCTCTCGGAGGCTTCACCGCTCCTGTCGGCTCTCCTTGGGCGTTCAGCACTGCGAGCCTGAATTGCACCTTAACTACATCAGGCTCAGTATCAAAGATCGCGACTACTCGACTAACAATCCCGGGCTCAAGCACATCATCAGCATCAAGGAACATGATTACCTCCCCTACTGCATGATCCATCGTGACATTGAAGACTGAGCCCTGCCCCGCGTTCTCCTGAGCCACCAATAAAATGCGATCTCCGTAGGCGCTAGCAATCTCTACGGAGCCATCTGTGCTGCCATCATCGACGACGATTACTTGTACATGTTCGTAGTCTTGGTTTAGAGCACTATCGATTGCATCGCCAAGGAATCTCGCGTAGTTGTGCGAAGTGATTGAGATAGTGACGACTCTGCCGCTCACTGCATATCCAGAATCGAGACGCCCGCACTCGGGTTGACAGCGTCGCGCCCAAGCATCGCTTGAATTGTCGCGGCTAGGTCAAGCCCGGGCCGCGTACCGAGATCGCCTGGAGTAATTCCGGCTCCGTTGAAGAGAGCAAAACCTGTTCCATCGTGCTCGCCGGCACGCTGATACGGAACAGGGCCGATTAGCCCAGCAGTTGGGTGATCGAGCGCCTGAGTTGTGTCTGACCAGTGGAATGAAATATCTGCTGGCGGGCCGGCGGGGTCGAACGGATCCTCTGCGCGCATCATGAAACAATCAGCAACAATCGATTTACCGGTTAGTGGAGATGTTGCCCTGCTTACCTCCGCAATTACCGCTTCACAAGTGCGTTGGTAATCCTCTATGTCTACGATGCCCTCGCGCTCACGACCGCGCAGGTTGATACGGACAAGCCCCTCTGTAAAAGATGGAATAGCGAAGTAACGCATGCTTGGCCAGCGGTGGCGGTACCACCAAAGCGGCATATAGGTAGGTGAAGATTTCGCTATACCTCCTTTGACACTCGAGAATGGTCTCTCGGCAGGAATTTCGCCAACTAGTTCCCCGGGCTTGTGGTTCGAGCGACCCGTTGCGCTCCGAGCCGCCTCAAGAAGCAACCTTGGCAATGCGCGTTTCACGAAGTTCATCGCACGTCGCGAATCAGTGTCAGCGAAGTGGCGGGCCACGAAATCAATCCACTGCATGTTCTCTTCCGGAACCACGACCGGCATACCCGAAGCGCGCCATTCTTCTCCCCCGGGCATCCGCAACGCTGCTTTCTTAAAGTGGAGGCGGTGGAGCAGCTCCGGCAGAAGCACCGAGGTCTGTATGTCCGAGGAGTTTGGTTTCATGCCATGGAGGGAGAAAACGCAGACATCGCACTCTCCCGCATTCGCGATAGCTCTCCCTATTGCTTGGTCTAAGGCAACGTGAACGCGAAGCATCTGCTCGCCTGCCAACTCTGCGGTTGGGGTTGCGAATGCTGGGTGGGAAGGGTCTGCTCCGTGCCACATGATGTGCCCGCCCGAGTGAGCCTCGGACCAAACACTCAAAGCAAAATCCCACTCCGGAGTCTGCTCAAGCAGATACTCAAATACCTCGGAGCGCAAGGCGGCGCCCTCCACAAGAGCATCGGTCACATTTCTCAAGTACGCAGGCGAGTACCAAAGTGGATCGCATTCACGCTTGAAAGCTGGGTGAGGCCCAAAGCGAGCGTCGACTTTGCTCAGCAAACCTTCGGGGAGGCTTGTGCGATCGAAGGTCGGCGAGTGCGCTCCCCAGCCGACTACCTGAGAGCCAAAAACGCCGTCGTCTGTGATTACGCCCCGGTCGGGTATATCAAGGGTCACGCTGGAGAACGACGGTCCAAACGCCCACCACGGTCTCAGACTCGGATCCCCCTTGAAACGGCCGTCATACTCTCCAGGCTCGAAGCTCGGCACTCCCCAGAATCCGGACTCCTCTGCAGGGCGACCCGTTGCGAACTCGGTCCACAAGAACTCGGTGCGAAGTTCACGCGAGTTATCAAGGCGCACAAATGCTGACCTCTCTCGGAGGGCTGCGATATTCGGTAGAAACCCAGCGTCAACTAGCGGCTCCATAACTCTCCACTCCGCAGAGTCAAGTCCGATCGCTAGTACTTTTCTCACATGATCACCCGTTTGCTTCATCCTGCCCACCTCGAGTCTTCACAACATGAGGTCCTAAGAATTTTGGTCACCTTACCTGCCTTTCTGCCTTACCTTCCTTTGTGATTGTCTCGGACGGGTAGTTTTCACGTAATGAATATTTACCGATCTCACCAATCTCTGAAATGGCCAATGATCTCTAGGGGCAGGCCATGAAGGCTCTCGTTGTTGGCGGCGCTGGATATATCGGGAGCATCGTTGCCTCCGAGTTGGTTGAGGCGGGTCACGATGTGAGCGTTCTCGACGACCTTTCACGCGGAACGGCCCAGGTTGAGGACACTACGTTCTACGAGGCGAGCCTCCTAGACCCTGAGTCGCTTGATGGCGTGCTTGCAAACGGGTTTGATGTCGTGCTCCATTTTGCAGCACTTGCTCTCGTACCTGAGTCTGTCGCAGAGCCAGAGCTGTACTTTCGAGTCAATGTCGGTGGCACGCTCAATCTTCTAGAGGCGATGAACGCTCATGACATAAAGCGCATTGTCTTCTCCTCTACGTGTGCTGTCTATGGCGAGCCGGCAAGTGTGCCGATCACTGAGAAGTTCCCGAACAACCCCACTAATTCCTATGGCGCATCGAAGTTGGCCGTTGACCACTTGCTAACCGCTTGGACCACCGCTCGTAATTCCTCTGCAGTGAGTCTGCGCTACTTCAATGTTGCTGGAGCGGCTCACGGCCTCGGCGAGCATCATGAGCCGGAGACGCACATCATCCCGATCGTGCTTGACGCAGCGGCCGGCACCCGAGCGCACGTGCAGATTTTCGGCACCGACTACCCAACGCCCGATGGAACCGCAGTGCGCGACTACATCCACGTACTAGATCTTGCGACCGCTCATATCCTTGCCATCGAGGCCACCTCTACCCCGGGGCGGCGCATTTATAACCTCGGAAATGGTGCTGGATTCAGCGTGCGCGAGGTAATCGAGGCAGCCGAGCGCGTAACTGGTAGCTCGATTCCAGTCGTTGAGTCACCGCGGCGCGCTGGTGATCCTGCACAACTCATCTCTGCCAGCGACTTGATCCGAAGCGAACTCGGGTGGGTGCCTCGTTATCCAGAGTTAGAGCGAATGATCTCCGATGCATGGGAGCACCGCGGCCACTAGGCAAGGCGCTAGCGGCCCGGGTTGTTGCTCCTACCCACGAAGCGATCGTTGTCGCGCACCTTCGAGTACTCCGCGAGCACAGGATCAAGTTGCTTAGGCGTTGCTGCGTGGAGAATTACTCCGTCAGCACCTTGAGCAAATTGATCCTGAACACGTGCAGCGCAGGTTGCCGCATCGCCCTGAGCGCTAGCCGCTAACCATTCGACTGGAATGAGAGATGCGATGTGCTCGAGTTGCTCACGAGTTGCTTTTGCATCGATCGCTCCCCCGATGCTTGCCACAGTCTCATCTGCTTTGAACCGCGTGAGTACTGCTGGGTCCCAACCGTTTACATTCACTAGCAAATCTCCGTAGGCCTGCATATAAGTAGCCATTCGACCAACCAACGCTCGGAGTCGTCGCTCCTCGGGAAGATCACAGGCGACTGCAAGCACGGACCAAATCTTCACCGACTCCGGGTCTCTACCGGCCTGCTCTGCTGACGAACGGATCTCGCTAACGCAACGGCCGAGTGCTTCGTCTGAGAAGAAAGTATGGAGGATCACCCCATCCATAACGCGCCCGCCAAATTCCATTGCCTTCGGCCCGAGTGCTGCCATCAAGATCGGGATGTTCTCATCGAATGTTGGGTCGAGCCCGAGGTATGGATACGCACCGGCCGGGCCGTCGTGGCCAAAGACGGTCTCGCCATGCCAGAGGCGACGCATCAAGCCCACGAAGTCCTCCATCTGATCGAAGGTGACGCGCTTTGCGCCGATCGCGTCGAATAGGAAATCAAAGCCTCGGCCGATGCCGAGAGCAAAGCGCCCGCCGGAGAGTCGATGAACAGTCGCACCCCAGGTTGCGGTCACTAGCGGGTGGCGCGTGTTGTGATTGGTCACTCCGGTTGCGATTCCCAATTGTGAGGTAACCGCTGCCGCTGCTCCGGTGAGGGCCGCTGCCTCCTTGACGTTGAAGCGCTCAGATATGAAAACAGAGCCGAGGCCGAGGGTCTCAGCGTCTCGACACTCGTCGAGCAGGTCGCCCGGGTTCTCTGTGTGGCCGGCGAGGCCATAGAAGCCGAGCTCGGGGAAGGAATTGTTCGTCATATGCACCTCTGAATCGAATGTTGTCAGGGTCACGGTAACGGAGTGGGGGGTCTGACTCCACTAGCGTCTCGTAACCGGGAGGTGGCGCAGCCAGGTAGCGCACCACGTTTGGGACGTGGGGGTCGCGGGTTCGAATCCCGTCCTCCCGACGCTTAGCGTCTGAAATCGCTAGATTGCGCCAGTTTTAGAGACAGTTTTAGAGACAGTTTTAGAGAGAATTCAAGTAGCAAGTTGCACGAAATGGTTATCGAAGAACGGGGTTACCGGTAATCTCTAGCCGGTAATCGCTATATATATGAATACTGCAGCACAGCACTATTGAAA
>JBAWWI010000048.1:0-15725 GCA_037146835.1 Actinomycetes bacterium
GGCAATCCCCTCAGAGCGGCCTCGCCGTACTCCTCTGCGTAACCGGCATCAAGGTGTGACCGGTCGTGATTGTCAGAGGCTTGATCATTCATTGGAGAGGAAAACTACCCGCCACCTCGCGGGTCCGCCACTCTGTTGCCTAGCCACGCCTGCAGCTCTCTACTAATCAACCAGGGATCAAGCGGGTGCCGGCTTTTAGGATCCGGAGGGCTCCTTGGCGAGCGCTGCTGCGGTGATGAGATTTAGGACCAGTTGATGCGTCTGCCCTATGGCTCAAGAACCAGTCGTATGAGTCAATCATCGCCTCAGCGTTGGAGTACTTAGGGCTCCAACCAAGATCTCGTTTCGCATGCTCAATATCAAACCATAGAGATTTGGAGTACATGATCCAGTGGTAAGGGGCGAAGGGTGCAAGGTGCAGTGCCGATGCCGCGTGCATGGCCAGCGATGCGGGGCGAGCCGGCAGAGACTTAACTCGACTGCCTGTACCTGCATGCGCGCAGACTGCCTCGAGCGTGTTTCGCATCGTGTCGAAGCGGTCGGTACCTGCGTTGATGATCATCGGCCCTGGGCTTTGAGACGCTAGAAGACATACCTCAGCGAGGTCGTCGGCATGCACAAACTGGTATGTGTTGTCGCCGCTTCCAAGAACGAATACATCTGCACCATCTGCGATCCAATCAAAGAGGATCCCAAAGATTCCAAGCCTTCCGTGCCCCAATATTGTTCGGGGTCGAACGATTGTTACGTCGAGACCCTGTGCAATAAATGCTTGGCATAACCCCTCGGCCTCTGTCTTGGCGCGGCCATATGCCTCAACGGGAGTAGGCGCTGTATCGGGCATCACAGGGTTAGAGGCGGGGATACCAAACACAGCGCTAGACGAAGTGTGGATCACCTTGCGTACCCCATGCTCGAGGGCCGCCGCTAAGAGATTGCGGGTTCCATCGATGTTTACAGTCGATAGCAGCTCGGGGTCTTTGGCTAGGGGAACTTGTGCCACGTTGTGGAATATGAGGTCAACTCCTGTGACCGCCCGATGCACCGCATCAGGGTCGCGAATGTCGCCCTGAACAAACTCAACACTTGGGTCGCGCTCGTCTACATCTATTAGGTCAAGGACCCGAACGGTGTGCCCAGCCCTACGAAGGCTTTCAACCATGAGGACACCGAAGTATCCGCTGCCGCCGGTAACTAGCGAGACTGTCAAAGCTCTATCCCTTGTTCGCGGCACCATGCAATACTCCGACGCATTCCTGCGTAGAGCTCAAACTCTGGTTCGTATCCAAGCTCGGCTTTTGCCGCGCTGATATCGCAGGCAATCGTGTGGCCCATCTCGCCGAGCACGTGTACCTGTTGCTGATACTGACCCAAGCGCTGAAGTGTGCGATCCGCAGCCTCCGCGATGTTCGCGATTAATACGGGAAGGCTGCGCGGCTTTCCGCTTACTTCATACCCCTCATCGGTGAGTGCCCGGCGGACTGTCTCGACAATCTCGCGCACCTCATATGGACGCTCATCGGCAATCCAGTAACCGCGCCCGCTTACCCCGATTGTGAGCTCTGCGGCCACTACTCCTTGGATGAGATTCTCCACATAGACCATGGATCTGCGTTGGGTGCCCCCACCAAACATAGGGAATTTGCCGGTGCGAACCATCGTGAAAAAGGTGGTCTGGCGCGCTGGTTGGTATGGACCGTAGAACCAAGGAGGCCGCAAGATGACAGCGTCTAGCCCCGTATCTACTCCAGCTAACACCGCTAATTCGCCCTGCATTTTAGAGGTGCCATAACCGAGGTAAGGGTTATAAGGCTCTTGGTTGCGAAACGTCTCGCTCGCAACTGGGTTGGTTCCAAATGGACTATTAGAGGAGACATGCACCATGCGTCGAATAGATGCAGACTGCGCGACCTCAACCATGTATCGAGTTCCGTTTGCGTTTACTTTGGTGAACTCTGATAACGACTTTGGGTGGATAACCCCCGCAGTGTGGATTACGTCAGCGCCAGATGGGATGCCATCGAAGAGTCTCGCTACATCGCGCTTGTCGGAGATGTCGCCCTTCACTACCTCAACGCCGCGTTCCTCAAGGCGAGAGGAGTCCTCCCCTTGCCGAAGCATTGCTCTTAGCCCTTTTCTGTCGCTGGCTAGGAGATGCTCGATCAGCGCACTGCCAAGCCATCCTGTTGCGCCGGTAATGACGGTTGCTGGAGGGGTGCTCCATCTCTGTACTTCCTCAGGCATGCACGTTCTCCTCAATAAATCTGCGGACATTGCGAACAACGAGTGCCATCACAGTCGCCTGCGGGTTGACCCCGGGAGCTGATGGAAGAAGCGATGCATCATTTACCCGCACGTTTGTGGTGCCGTGAACTCGCCCGAAAGAATCTGCGCCACAGAGCCGCGGGTCTTCGCCCATAGGTACAGTTGAGCAGAGGTGAACACTCATTACCGATGCCTTCGTTGCGCTGAACCCAGCCTCTAACCGCGCGACATCTGCAGGGCGCTTCACTACCGGTGCTCCACGAAACGATGGATAGACAGCCTCCGCTCCGGCTGCAAGCATTGCAAGCGCAAGGCGCCCAAGGCTTACCCCTAGAAGAGTCCGATCATTCTTTGTCAACCGGTAAGTGACCACTGGGTCGCGCATTCCGGGAACCGATATCACTCTGCCGCGCCCCTCGCTCGTGATGGCGGCGTAATAGACGCTCATGCGACGCCAGTCTGTGATCTGTCCGCGAAACTCGCGCCAGTTGTCATTCAATGCAAGCGCGAGTAGCCCCGCCTGGCTCGCGGAACCACCGAACGAAGAGTGAGGAAAGAACTCAGTTACCTGATGAACCGGCACATCGTTATCGACATTGATCGTCTCGCTGAACTTCGCTGAGAGTTTTACTGTCGGGTGGACGGCGAGGCTCTTGCCGATGTTTCCTTTGATTCCAGAGCGCTGAAGCAGAGCCGGGGTATGGATCGCTCCACAGCACACAAAGACATGGCGAAACGAGATGCGCCCTGCTCTACCGTCTCGCCGCTCAACTATCGCTGCCCCTGCTGTGGCATCTGTCATCTCAAGGCGCTCGACGCGAATCCCAGTTGAGAGAATCGCCCCTGCGTTTATGGCTCTTGGCAGGTATGTCTCGGTCATGCTCTGGCGTTTCCCGCTTAGAGCGTCGCCTTGCTCGGGGTAGGCCATCCAACGCGGAATCTCGCTATTTCGCCAACCTAATTTTGTGGCTCCGCGGGCTAGGGCTTTACTAGCGAGTGTTGATTCACCCGGGACGTAAGAGATGCTTAAGTCAGTCTCAATCTCATCTGCAATCGCATCAATGTCATCGAGCTCTAGGTCCTGAATCATGTAGCCATCGCGCCACTTAGTGAGCATCGAGTGAGGAGGGCGTTTGTAGAGTCCACTATTGACCTCTGTTCCGCCACCCGCGCAGCGCCCCTCTGTATAAGCAATCGAGGGGCGACCAAGGGCAACAGTTACGCCACCGGATCGGTACTGCTTCTGCATCTGCTCGAGCGAGAATGGTTTGATTGAACCTTGGTCATACCACTCGCCCTCTTCAACGATGAGGACATCAAATCCAGCCTCAGCAAGCAGCGCTGCTGTGGGGGAGCCGCCCGCACCGCTCCCGATGACGAGTACCTCGACCTCGATGTGGTCGCCCGCGCCGAATGCATCCTTAGAGAGGTTCATGCCTCTACCTGGGAGCGCCCGCCGTCGGGTCGGGTATCAGGCCACTTCTCCCACACATAAGCAAACGCCAGAGAACGGATGAGGCGTGGGTATTCGCTAACAAACGGAATTGGCATGCTCGAGGAGACAGATATATATGTGCGTCGAGAGCCGAGGCTGAGTCCAAGATCAAAGATGACGGCAAGGATACGAACAGCCAGGTTCATAGGTGCTGGGAGATCGGCGACGCGCACTGCTACAAACTCAACTGCCTCAGATCGTCGCTGTGGGTCAAGTGCCGGAAGGTCGCGAGCTAACAGCGCATCTGCGTAAGGAGCGACTCTGGAGGCTGAAGACCGGCTGGGCATAGAGATGGCAGGTTACTAGCGAAACTGAACCGCTTTGACAGCAGATTCGCTGCAGCGGGAATCTCTGAAGTTGGCGTCGAACCAATGAGCGGAGGTCCAGTATTAATGGCCGTATTCATCCCCTCGCACCTCTACGACCGACCCAAAGCCTTAGAATCCCTAGCTGCTGCCCATCATCTAAGCGATTGGCCCGTTTATTAATTGAGGGAGGATAGATGAGAGCCAATCAAGAGGCGGCTGGGTCTCAATCTCCCGCTCGCAGCCGCATGGATGGTGCACGCGATTGGTGTGCTCAACATCCCCTGCTCTCGTGGTCTTTGGTGTTCTCCGCAGTGCTCCTTGTGGCCGGAGTCTTTATATCCCGTCATGCTTGGTATCCGGTTCTCGATTTAGCTATGACCGAGTTTCGAGTGAGGGATGTTGGCACGTCGCATACTCCGTTGGTTGGCCTCCCGGGGCGTATCGGTAATTTCCCTGACCAAGGAAGCCATCCGGGACCGCTCTCCTTCTACGCCTTAGCGATTGTCTATAGGTTGAGCGGATCAAGTGCTCACGGTCTTGAGTACGCAACAATTCTCCTCTCGCTCGCCGCAGTCATAACTGCGCTTTGGTTGGCGACACGACGCGGCGGACCGGCGATGGCATCAGCGGTTGCAGCAGTTCTCGCGGTCGTGATGTGGCGATATGGGCCCCTACTTGTAACGCAGCCATGGAATCCTTATCTGCCATTGCTTCCATGGTTCGTAGTCTTGTTGGCAGCATGGTCTGTTTTAGATCGTGACCCGGTTGGGTGGCTCCCATTTGCATTCTTTGGGGCGCTCTGTGCGCAGACGCATATTCCATATGTCGGATTGGTTGGCGGAGTCGGCCTTCTGATGCTCGTCGTAACAGTCTCTCGGACCCTGCGCGAATCTGGATCCCGCGTCAAAGAGTTGCGATGGCTTTGCGGCGCATCTCTGCTTTTCGTAGTGCTTTGGATTCCTCCAATAGTCGACCAGATCTCAGGTCATCAAAATATTTCGATGATCATCAACTACTTCCGTGCTCCTCCCGAGGCGGCGGTTGGATTTGGCACTGGTTTAAAGGTCCTGCTCGGACACTTCGATCTCGTGCATTGGGCTCGGCAGGGGAGCTACTCAAACCTTGTGACGGCAGGAACAGATTCGTCTCAGGGCTCTGCATTAATAGGCTTTGTTGTCTTTGCAAGTTGGGTTGCATCAGCAATCGTCGCCCTCCGCATGCGCCTTGAACGCCTAATACCGCTGCATGCTGTAGTGGGCTCAGCGATAATTCTGGGAGCAATCTCCTTGAGTCGCGTATTCGGTGTCCTCTGGTATTACCTGAGCCTCTGGATGGTGAGCATTGTTGCGCTTGCAGTCTTCGCCGGACTCTGGACGCTCTACGCCGCTCTAATCGAACGCAGGGCAGGAGCCGATTCCTTCACTAGATGGCGCGGTAGAGCAGTGCTAGCTACAGCATTCGTCTCGTTACTCTTATTCACGATCGCTTCTACTCAGATCGAGCCGCCCGAAGCGACGCTCTCGGATCCGCTTGGAGTCATTGTCAATCGCGTCGACAAATCGCTCACGGATGGCGTGGCAGGGGTAACGAAATCAGATCGTTTTGTTGTCACTTGGAACGATGCTCACTACATCGGCTCGCAGGGCTATGGCCTGGTAAATGAGCTTGAGCGTCGCGGGTGGGATGTAGGAGTGCCGGACACTTGGCGCATCCCAGTGACGCGCCAACGTGTGGTCCCCATTGACTCTGCTACGAGGGAGTTGAGGTTCGCGAGCGGTGTTTATCTAAGAGAGTTGCTTGCCTCTGGTGAACCAGGCGTGGAGCTTCTCGCTAGTTATGACCCGAGGTCGCGCGCACAGAGAGCCACCTATCGAAGTGACCGATCCGAGTTGCTTGCCTCGCTACAGAGACGCGGCGAAGTGGAGATAGCCGATCAGGTTGATTCAAGTCTCTTTACGGCATCGCTTGCTCCATCACTTACCCAGCGTGAGAAGAATTTGATTGCAGAGATGCTGCACCTCGGGCAGCCTCTAGGAGTTCTGCTCGTTCCGATCGAGTACAGACGCTGATGACGAAGTCTTCTAGCGAGTCTCAAAGAGATTTTGCTGCGGCGACCCTTCTCGATGATGGCGCGACCCCGGTCTTCGTTGAGAAGCGTGCCAGGCGGTTTCTGGCTTGGCTCTCTGCCCACCGCTTCGAGGTTCTCATTGCTGCGGTTGCGATGCTGCCATTCGTTTTCGCTGTAGTGCGCTCTATAGCTAACGGGTACACGCCTCTGGGAGACGACGGCCTGCTACTACTGCGGAGTCGCGATGTGTTCACAGCCTTCAACCCACTGCTCGGCACGTGGTCGTCCTCCTCGGTCGCATTCGGGGTTCAGATAAATAACCCTGGGCCGCTCCTCTTTGATCTAATGGCCATGCCGGTCAAGCTCTTTGGTTCGGGTCCGGGAATGGCAATTGGAGTGGGGGCAATGAACGCCTCATGCCTACTTGCTGCAGCGGTGATCGCTCATCGAGTAGCTGGGCGTATTGCCTTCCTACTTATCCTGCTTGTAGGTGCATTGTTTGCTTGGAGCATGGGTAGCGAGTTGATCTACGACGTATGGCAGCCGCACTCGCTGTTGTTTCCGTTCTTTCTCTTGATTGTTCTTGCTTGGTCAGTTGCTGAAGGAAAGCTAAAAGCTCTGGCCTGGTCTATTGCCGTTGCGTCGCTATTGATTCAAACCCACCTCTCGTATGTATACCTAGCCCCTCTAATAATCCTCGTTGGGGCCTTCCTCTATATATGGAGTCAGCGCGCAGGTTTAGCTGAGGCTCTTCGATCACTTAAGAGGCCGGTGCTCTGGTCGGTTGGAGTCGGCGCAGTTCTATGGGCTCAGCCACTCTGGCAGCAACTCCACGGCCCGGGTGAGAGCAACATGGATCGTCTCATCGATGCTGCATCTGGCAGATATGGATCGATGCCGAGTTTTGGTGGGTCGCTAGCGGTCAGGTTTGTTGCGGCGGTGATAGCGCTTCCGCCTTGGATCCTGCGCTCGTCATTCGCTAAATCAATCCCATCGGTGCAGGTAATCGATGCCTCTGGAAATTTCTTGCCGGTCTCCGGACTCCCGAGCCTTTTAATCTCAATGCTTGCAATTCTCCTTATGATGGCTCTCTTGCTTGGATCGGCTTTCTCTGTGCGGAGGCTCCCGACGCGCGGTGTCCTCACAAGCGCTCTATTGGCGGTTTCCCTCTTACTGCTCTCCGTTCTTACGATCAAGATCATGCCGATCGGCCCAGTTGATCCCGCTCATCAAATGCGATGGCTGTGGCCGGTTGGGGCGTTTGTGATTTTCTCCCTTCTATTTAGGGTATTTACGCTCCCGACTATCTCGCGTTCTGCTCCATGGCTAGTGGCCGCATTGGTCGCGATAGTTAGCCTCGCCAACCTGCCGACTCATGTTGTCGCAGAGGGGACGGTCGCATCTCGCGACGCAACCCCGAGTGTGCGCTCAATGATTAGCCAAGTGGGCAAACTCGATCATCGGGGAGTGCTCCTCTTTGATCCATCAACGCTGCGTTTTGCAGAGCCATATAGCGGACCACTCCTCGCTGCACTTGCAGAGGAGGGCATTAGGTTTGTCACTGCTAGCGAACCAGATGTGCATCAACTCGGGGAGGGGCGCAGATATCAGTGCGGCGCTAAGTGGGGCCTTCCGGATAATCCTTCTGGATGCGGAGTGAGAAAAATCCTAAGTGTTGTGAGCGGTATCGAGGCATACGCAGTTCCAGATGGCTCAGAGCGAGTGATCTTTATTCCCGGGCTTGATCGTAAAGAGTCGCTGCAGTTTAGAGACGCGCAGCGACGCCTTGAGGAGGCAGGGCTTGAGTTCGATGTTTACGGACAGCCTCTAAATGTTCCCGGAGCCTTAGGCGACGTTGCAGCGAGGTATAGAGATTTGCAGATTCAGAGGGACAGGGACTCTGTCGCAGTTTTTCTGCGCCCAGCGTCATGACCAGCGAAGTTAGCGAAGTTAACGAAGTGGCACTCGTCTCGGAGACCAATCTCTCCCGTGGCAGAGGGGGCGGCTTAAAGCGTTTGCGTGAGTGGATCACTCTGCATCGGTTCGAGATTGGAGTGGCGCTATTTGCCGTGCTCCCGATCATCGTTGCGACGATCCGTGCAATCTCCTCGGGATATACACCAGTAAATGATGATGCGCTGTTGCTTCTGCGTAGTCGCGATGTCCTTACGAGCAATAGCCCATTGCTAGGGACGCTCTCATCGGCCTCGCTCTCCTTTGGCGTGAACGTTAGTAACCCTGGGCCTTTACTTTTTGACTTAATGGCAGCGCCAGTAAAGATATTTGGGTCAGGCCCGGGGTTGGCTCTAGGTGTGGGAGCGCTAAATATCGCTTGCATCATCGGTGCTGCATGCATGGCATATCGGATCCGAGGCCGCTCTGCATTCCTGGCTTTTCTTGTAGTTGCTTCGATTCTCGCCTGGGGAATGGGTAGCGAACTGCTCTTTGATGTGTGGCAGCCTTACTCGCTTATCTTTCCGTTCCTTAGTTTCCTTGTTGTGGTGTGGGCGGTCTCTTGCGGAAGAATTCTTGCTCTTCCGTGGGGAGTAGCGATCGGTTCCTACCTTCTCCAGACGCACCTCACGTATATCTATTTGGTACCAGCACTTCTCGGCGCAGCACTCGCAATCGGCTTATCCGCTAGACCTCGTGAGCGCAGCGCGATTGTGCGCGCATTCGTCTGGGCCGGTGGAGTCGCTGCGCTTGCTTGGGCACAGCCTCTTTGGCAACAGTTCTTTGGACCTGGACCTGGAAACCTCACGCGGCTCTTTAATGCCGCTACAGGGCATTACGGCTCAGCTATCACCAATGGATCAGACCTCGCACTGCGCGTCAGCGCTGCGGTCTTCTCGATCCCTCCTTGGAGGCAGCGCCCGGCCTTTGCGGAGAGGCTCTTGATCGAGCCGATTCCCACCTTTTTTGAAGCAGCGCTGTTCTTCGGCGTGCTTGCTGTGTTGCTCATCTTTATTCTCTTGAAGAGTAAGACCTCTCGGTTCTTACCAGAGCGGAGGGCGGCGCTGCTATCGCTACTGTTAATGGCGATCGCATATTTCTCGCTCAAATCCCAACCTGTCTCTGGGTTCGGGCTACTCGCCCCGCACCAGGTTCGATGGCTGTGGCCAATCGCTAGTTTCATTTTCTTCGCGATTCTCATGCGATTCGGCTCTGCGGTTGCGAATCGGCGATTTGCTTCGGGAATGTTCGCGTTAGTGATCATCGTGATGAGCGTGTTGAATCTGCCTATGGCACGCTTCGAGCACATCATGCCCGGAGGAGAAGAGTTAACTCCCACTGCGGCGAGGATGATCAGCCAGGTTGAGAAACTGCGCGGACACGGCACGCTGCGTTTCATGGTCGATCCAGCTTCCTTTGGCGAGCCTTTTAGCAGCCCGTTGCTTGCAGCGCTCGCAGAGAAGGGGATTCCGTTTCTAGTAGCCGATCGGATCTTGGGCGGGCAGGTTGGAGAACGCCGACGCCCTGAACACTGCCGCCCTAACTGCAGTAGGGGAGCCTCGGTCTCGGTTGCTAGTGGGGACGAGGCGTTTGAAGTGCCTCAAGGGGCGGAGCGCGCGATATTTGTTCAAGGAATCTCGGATAAGGAGCGCCAGACGTTAAAGCGCATCGAGAGAGAGCTAATAGCTAGCGGCGTGACGCGCGATTTTCAAGGGACGTTCATTGCTAAAGATTCTCGGGATAAAGAAAAAGTAGCTAGGTATGCAGAGTTGAAGCGAGCGCTTATCTACGGCTCGGTCGCTGTCTTCCTAACTCCATCGCCTTAGGTATCGCCTAATCTTGGCAAGCTCCAAGAAGGTTAAGAGCCCTGACGTAATCGTCACCTTGCTTCCGTCGACGTCCGCCCAGGTATCGAGGGGCACCTCTCGTAACTGCTCGATGGAGACGCCTGACCGAAGCAGCCGACCAAAGATCTCGACATCAAATCCCCACCGGCTGACAAACGGCTCACGGAGAGTTTTACGTAGTGCATCTGATACGCGAAACCACTTGGCTCCACACTGCGTGTCGTAGATCCCGATTCCAAGAATCGCCCCACTCAACGTAGCGAAGAGGCGACCCACATAATGTCGAGAGTGAGAGCGCTTAATTGCGTAACCAGCGAGAGCGACTCGCGATCCGATTATCGCTTCGTATTCGCGATGATCCTTAGCGTAGGAAATTAGGCGGAGAATCTCCTCTGGCGGCGTCGCGAAATCAGCGTCGCAGTAGCCAACAATCTCGGAACCATCAGCGATTGAGCGGTTTAGTCCTTCGCGAACGGCCTCTGCTTTCCCTACGTTCTTAGGTAGATGCAGGAATGAAATCTGAGAGTTTGAGTTAGCAAGACCTTGAAGCATCGCCGCTGTCTGATCAGTAGATCCGTCATCAACAAATAGAACGTTCGTCTCAGGCTCGACGCTCTTAAGCCCTTGCAGAAGGCGATCAACCAAAACGAGGTCAAGTCGATCATGCTCGTTGTAGCAGGGAATCACTACTGCAATCTTCATGCCGCTCCAAGTGGTCTGCATACTGCCCATACCGAGAGGCCCGGAATGTTTAGGTGGTTTCTGGCTGCCCATCGGCCGATTCGGGCATCGAGTGCCAGCGCTCCCCGAACGGAGTTGGTGACAAGAGTGCCGTGGTCCCACCCTCCGATGCCTTGTTCGCCGGAGTGTCGGCCGAGTCGCTCTAGTGATACCTGGATGGCACGAGGTGCGAGGAGTGAAGTGAAGAGGGGGCCTGACTCGACGACCTTGAATTGTTCGGAGACACGACCTAATAGTTCGGAGCGTCTGTAACGCCGTTCATGACCTAGCGCGGTGTCGTGATCTGAGAAGAGGTGAGGGTGGGCAGGGACGCTAATAATAAGTGTCCCGTTATCTCCGACAAGTGGAACAAGTTCGTCGCGGAGGAAACCCCGATCATCAGGGATGTGCTCAAGGACATCGAGCAATGTGACTAGTCGACTCTTGGATTCGGTGGCATTAGATGTCGCGCTCGTATCGACGGGCCTAGTAGTGGTGCGGATGACCCGCTCCGGAAGAGTCGCTGCTAGGTCCTCGGATGAATAGTTGATATCCCAGCAGGTAACAGTCGCTGAGAGCGGAAGCATGGGCAGAAGTTCCTGCGCAAACCACCCGTCTCCTGCCCCTACATCTACGAGGTCTGAGAGTTTTGAGAGATCGACATGGGACTGAATCAAATCTCTAAAGAATTGTGCGCGCACGAGTTCCCACGGGTGTCGTGCTTCTCCGGCGCCACGTTCGCTGAGATCCATGGGCAGACTTTAGCGACGATTCCTAACTCAGAAGACCGTATGCGAGCCCGGTGACCGCTAATGAAACCACAATCCAAATGACGAAGACGCGGCGTGGAGAGGCCGGGAACCTCCTCATAAATGGTCTCTCGATCCCGAAGTGGAGGAGAGCAGCCAAGGCGAGCGCAACTACGAGTCGTAGGGCTGCCAGGGGTAGACCGTCGAGCCCCCCGACATTCTCGGGGACGATCGCGACCCGTACAGGCCAGTGGACCAAGTAGATCGCATAAGACATCGTTCCAAGGAACGCCAATGGTCTCCATGCGAGCACGCGAGACAATGAGCCGTCTGAGAGTAAGCCGACCAGCACACCAACAGATACGACAGAGACAAGAGCGAATCCGCCGTGGAATAACCACCACTGGGTCTTAGCGGCAAGGACAAACAGCGCGAGGAGAGTTGCGAATGAGGCCCATCCCAAGAGGTCGGCTGCGCGCCCTCTTGGTTGGCGCTTCGTAAGAAAGAGCACACAGGCGAGGATCACTCCTGCGGCAATCTCTGGAGCGCGAACGTGCGTGCCCCACTCGGCCATTGTCCTGGAAAGATTCCCAAAGCGCGCAGTAGCAGTGCCGCCAATCCATGCGCATGTAGTAATAGCGAGCATCGCAAATGCGGGTCGCTTGAGATGACGAACGCCTAAATAGATCACGCCGATAATTGCGTAAAATTGCTCCTCCACTGCGAGAGACCAATAAGGCGAGAGCGGGTGAACAATGCGCAGACCGGCAGTGGGGGCGATGCTTATTTGGTGCCAGTTCATGTATGACCAAACAGCGGCGATCGGATCGCTAGAGCGAAGAGCATTGCTCCATCCCCACTGGCCCCATGAAGCCAGAAGCAGTACGACCAGGGTCGTGACAATGGCAGCTGGTGCGAGTCTGCGGATACGCCTCGCCCAGAAAGCGCCGAGGTCGGCGGATCCGGTTCGATCGCTCTCGAGTAGCAGCAGAGTCGTAATGAGGTACCCGCTAAGGGTGAAGAAGACTGAGACCCCTAGAAGCCCGCCGGTCCAAGTCTCCGGGGCAAAGTGGTATGCCACAACCGCGAATACGCAGACTGCGCGCAGCCCGTCGAGCGCAGGGCGGTACGGCAAGAACCGATGCCTCCCGGCTAGTAATTCGGTCTGCGTTGCCTCGCTCGAGACTGGGCCCTCTGCGCCAACTGAAGGGTTGTTAGTTGAAGGGGTTGTCTCCACGGGGCAGACGTTAGGGCGCAGGCACCCCCAAGCGGTCGCATCCCAAGGCGATCGGGATCGCCTATCGTCAGCACTTCACTCATGATCGGAGAACAAAGTTGAGTACCCCATACGAGCTTGCACGTGATCGAGTCGCTACCGGTGCCGACTCAATGTCTGAGGCCAGAGCCTTGGTCGAGTCGATGACTCTCGATGAGCGCCTTGCTTTGTTGGATGGCGGCTCGCCGTTCTGGGCAGGCATTACAGACATCGGGCACCTTGGGCACCACAAGCGACCGTTCCCAGCGATGGTTCTCGAGCGTCTCGGAATCCCTGGTTTCTATTTCAGCGATGGTCCGCGTGGAGCTGTAATCGGAGGCGCCACTGCATATCCGGTGAGCATGGCGCGAGGAGCATCCTTTGATCTCGATCTTGAGGAGCGAATCGGCGCGGCGATCGGCAGAGAGATGCGCGCAACAGGAGCGGACCTCGGTGGATCGGTCTGCGTAAATCTGCTTCGCCATCCGGCATGGGGTCGCGCTCAGGAGACCTATGGCGAGGACCCGCATCATGTAGGGGAGATGGGTGCGGCACTAACGCGAGGCCTACAGACACGTGTGATGGCAAACGTGAAGCATTTTGCAATGAACTCGATTGAGAACACTCGCTTCAAAGTTGACATCACCTGCGATGAGCGCACCCTCCATGAGGTCTACCTTCCGCACTTCCTGAGAATTATTGACGAGGGAATCGCGTCGGTGATGACTGCCTATAACTCAGTCAATGGTGAATGGTGTGGCGAGAACCACGTGCTCATTACAGAGATACTTCGCGGCGAGTGGGGTTTCGAAGGCTTCGTCGTCTCTGACTGGATCTTTGGCCTGCGCGATGGAGTCAAGTCTGTAAAGGCCGGTCTTGATGTAGAGATGCCTTACAGAATGATCCGGCATGCTCCGGTTGTTGCCGCCGTGGCGGATGGGAGTCTCGGCGTTGAGTTCGTAGATGCAGCCGTGGCCCGAACCCTCTCGACCATGCTGCGCTTCGGAGTGGGGGCAATGCCGGTTGAGCCGATTGAGGTGCTTGCATGCGACGAGCATCGAGGTCTCTCTCTTGAGTCAGCGCGAAAGTCGGCTGTACTCCTGCGCAATGAATCCATTGATGGTGCCCCGCTGCTGCCACTTGACCCGGGAGCGCTCGCTCGCCTCTGCGTGCTGGGTCGTTTCGCAGATGTGCGCAACCTTGGCGATGGGGGCTCTAGCGATGTGATGTCGCCAACTGTCGTCACTCCGTTCGCGGGCCTCTCTGCAGCGCTTGGGCACGTAGATGTGCGCACTGCTCCTGCCGAGGATTTAGCAGCATCGGTAGCGCTCGCTGCAAAATCTGATGTTGCAGTGATCATTGTTGGGTACGACAGACTCGACGAGGGAGAGTTCATCGGAGGGCCAAACGACAACGCAAATCTTGGTCACCTCATCCCGAAGCACGATGATCCAGAGTTGCTCGCAAAGTTTGAGAAGTTTGTCGCGGAGCACGAGTGGGATATCCCCGAGGAGTTAGTAAAGAAGCCAGGGGCTGTCATGTTCTCAGTCGGAGGCGATCGCGTCTCTCTGCGCCTGCCTTCAGATGACATTGCATTACTGAGGGCAGTTGCCGCTGTGAATCCGCGCACAATCGCAGTGGTCATAGCTGGTAGTGCAGTGCTCACGAGCGAGTGGGATCAAGAAATTCCAGCAATTCTGCAGCAGTGGTACTCGGGTATGGAGGGGGGTCATGCGTTGGCCGACCTTCTGCTCGGCGCGGCCAACCCAAGTGGCAGGCTTCCGTTCGCGGTGCCAGCATCAGAGTCGGATCTCCCTCTGTTTGATCTTGAAGCGACGGAAGTGACATACGACGGCCTTCATGGCCAATGGCTACTAGATCGCCGCGAAGTGAGCGCTGCCTACCCATTTGGGTTTGGTCTCTCCTATACGCACTTTGATCATGTTGGTGTGGCCGTAGAGGTTCGCGACGAGTCAGTTGAGGTTAGGGCTACAACCTTCAATGCCGGGGTGCGCGATGGCGCAGATGTGGTGCAGGTATATGTGACTCCGCCAGACCCGGGGAGCGACCGCGCGATGCGTCGCCTCGGTGGTTTTGCGCGCGTTGAGGTTGCTGCTGGGGAGGCTGCTGAGGTGACCGTAGTCATTGGCCTTCGCAGTATCGCTTGGAGAGATGTGGATACGCACTCTTGGTACCTGCCCGCCGGCGAGTACCGCTTCGAGGTTGCACACAATGCAGGAGAGCAACGTCCACCCGGAGTCTCAATCACGCTCCCAGATATGCGTTGGAGCCGTTAAGAAGAAGGAATTAACTAGCTCGATTGCTCAGCATTGGGCAGTTCTCTATTCTCATCGAGAACTGCTAGTCCTCTAATCAAATAGTCCTCTAATCAAATAACCCCCTAATTTAATAGTGAATCTCAAGGAGAGAAAAATGGGAAATCCTGTTTCAGTTACTCGTGATATCTCTGCAAGCCCGGAGAAGGTCTGGGGGCTCATCGTTGATCTTCCTCGCATGGGGGAGTGGTCCCCTGAGAATACGGGTGGGGAGTGGGCTAAAGGGGCTGCGGGCCCCGCTCTGGGTGCAACCTTTAAGGGTCGTAACAAAAACGGCAAGAAGTCTTGGTCTACGAAGGTGAAGATAAACGCCTTCGATGCGCCTAAGAAGTTCTCCTTTGGTCTCATGGTCAGCGGTAAGAACTGGTGTGACTGGGTCTATGAGATTGAGCCGACCGCTGCTGGATGCAGAGTGACCCACAGTTGGGTTGATCACAGAGGTTCGATCGCTTCTGGGCTCGGCAAGGTAATTAGCGGAGTCGGGGATCGCTCGGTCCATAACCGGGCAAATATGGAGATAACTCTCGAGAACCTTGCGAAAGCAGCGGAGGCTTCTTAACTTTCGCGCAAGAGATTCTGTGTAACGCGAATGCAGTTGGTTAGCGTGGGCTCAGTCGTTAAACCTATGGAGGCTGCGCACGTGGAGCACTTTGACGTAATCATTGTCGGCGCTGGAATCTCTGGGATTGGTGCGGCTTGGCACCTTCAGCATCGCAGCCCGCATCGCAG
>JBAWWI010000049.1:0-15580 GCA_037146835.1 Actinomycetes bacterium
CTCTCGGGCCTAAATACCAATAAATAGGTCGGGAATTTTTGCGACCTATTAGGTCAGGTTTACAAAACCCAGCTGCCATAAGGGATTATTGGCGATTTTGGGCTTGATTTATGCCCTTAGGTGGCACTGAATTGAGAGTTCTCCGCTTCCTCAGGGCTCTTGGATACCGCCGTATGTGTTCGTGAGAGCATGCGCACGGCGACGCCGATTCCAGCTACACCGACCACAACGAGCCCGATGGGAACAGCGCGCCCACCGAACTCCGAAGCGATTAACCACGGAGCGTAGATAGCGAAGGAGATAAGTCCAAAGCCAGCGACGATCGAGCGCCTATATACAGTGCCGAGAGAGATGCACATAACTGCAATGACCACTCCGACTATCAGTCCGCTGAGTCGCCAAGTTGTTGCAAGTGCCCCTCCCGTTAGAGCGAGCATCACCGAGCCGGTTGTATGCGCAACCCACCTGTTGACATCTTCACGCTGCCATCCCCACCAGATCAAAGCAGCTCCGAAGACAGCGAAGCCCGCTGCAAGGAGAGCCTCTACCCATGAGCCATGTGTCATCACGATCGCGGTAGGGACCGCTTGAAATAGAGCAAGTAATCCAACTATTAGAAGGGCCGGACGCTCATCGAGGCCGCCTGCAATGATTAGTAAGGCCGCTATAGCCGCCGCTGCAGGGAACGCAAACATCGGCCATTCGCCACTCCCCGGGTAAGGAGACACCGCTACGAGAATTGCCCCGAGGGTTAGGGCTAGCGCTGTAGGCGGAAGCAGGTCTCTGCGCGCACTGAGAATCTAAATCACACCGAGCATCAATAACGCTCCGGCGGCGACTCGACCGTGCGAATCAATTAGTACCGATGCTCCAGTGACGAGGGAAATACACGCAGCGAAGAGTCCGAGTTGCTGGAGCGGCAGGTCTCGTCTTCGATAGAGAAACCAGCCAACAATCGTCAGCACTACGCCAATAATCAACGCAGTTGCCTCGGGTGAACGGTTAGATACTCCAGCGGCTTGGAGCCCAACCGCTACCGCTAATGCTCCCGCTCCGAGGAACGCAACCACCTGATGCAAGCGCCACCATGCAGGTCCAGTATCAGGGTGCACGAATCTGCTGGCAACGAGTAAGAAGACTGCAACGCATCCTGCGAAGACTGCGCCGGCCTGAGGAGTTAGGTCGAAGCGGTTGATCATGAGGCCGATACCGACCGCAGAGAGGAGAGCGCCTCCGTAGGCGAGGGCCTCTGCGACTACAGGTGCTTGGTGGGCGGGCTCGGGCGCTGGGGGAGTCTGAGCTCTTTCGTACCCGATAATCGCTTCAATCTGGGCTTCTTCGACGAGTCCGGCGATCTTCCAGCGCTCTAGCCATGGGGCTACTGCAGCCGCAGTGTCGAGGTGAGCAGACCCGGAGTGTTTGGGTCCATTGCGAGTTGAGAAATAGATAATTCCTACGACGATGAGTATCGGAAACGCGAGAGCGAGCATCTTCACCTCAATGCCTGAGCAGCGACCATCGAGAAAGCGGTCAACGCTGACGATTAATTTACGATCGCGTAGCACTACTTACGCTACATCCGGTTATGCGCCGCTAGCCTCTCAATATGCGAATGTCACAACTCTTCTTACGAACCCTGCGCGACGACCCGGCTGATGCTGAGATTGATAGCCATAAATTATTGGTGCGAACCGGTGCAATCCGGCGTATCTCCTCAGGTATCTACTCCTGGCTTCCGCTCGGTAACCGCGTTCTGCGCAATGTCGAGCAGATTGTTCGGGAGGAGATGGATGCGGCTGGTGCTCAGGAGGTAATCCTCCCGATAGTTCAGCCGTTAGAGCTCTGGGAGCGCACTGGCCGCGATGTTGCCTACGGCCCCCAGATGTTCAAATTCAAGGATCGCAGAGAGACAGGGTTCGCTCTCGCACCGACCGCCGAAGAAGTTGTTACCTCGATAGTTGCGAGTGAGTACTCCTCGTATCGCGACCTTCCCGTAAATCTCTACCAGATCAACTGGAAGTATCGCGACGAGCTGCGCCCGCGTTTTGGCCTACTTAGGTCGCGAGAGTTTCTCATGAAGGACGCATATTCGTTCCACGTGGATGTCGAGGACCTTCGCAAGACCTACGCCGCAATGTATGAGGCATACGAGCGCATCTTTGCTCGCTGTTGCCTTACTGTTCGCGCCGTTGAGGCACAGGCTGGCGAGATCGGTGGAGACATCAATCACGAGTTCATGGCGGTTGCGCCTGTCGGCGAAGACGACTTTGTCTGGTGCCGATCCTGTGACTATGCAGCGAACGTTGAGGCTGCGGTGCGATCGGCGCTCGTGGCCCCCGGTGGGGTGGTTGACGAATCTATTGCCGCTCCCGAGGCTGTTCCCACGCCGGGAATGGGGAGCATCTCAGATGTTGCTGCACATCTCGGCGTCCCTGAGAACACACTTCTCAAGTCGATCGCATTCGATGTAGGCGGAAAGCTCGCTCTCGCTGTAGTACCCGGCGATCGTGAAGTTAATGAGTTTGCATTCAAGCGCGCAGTAGCGCCGCTCGCCGCTCGCTTGTATACAGATGAAGACTTTGCTCGTAACCCCGCAATCCCGAAAGGATTCATCGGCCCCGATCACTCGGAGGTATCGATTGTTGTTGCTGATCCATCTGTGCACGGCGGGCAGGGTTGGGTCATCGGAGCAAACCGCGTTGACGAACACACGCGTAACGCTGTCCCAATGCGCGATTTTCGAATCGATGTCGTTGCAGACCTAGTCATCGTGGCAAGCGGAGATAGTTGCGCCCGCTGCGGTGGGGAGTTATCAGTAGACCGAGGAATCGAGGTTGGTCACGTATTCCAACTCGGCACTAAGTACTCAACCGCACTTGATGCCACGTATACCGACGATGCTGGCGCCCAGCACCCGATGGTCATGGGCTGTTACGGGGTCGGTGTATCTCGAATTGTTGCTGCCGTTGTTGAGGAGCACTCGGATGAGAACGGGATCACATGGCCGGAGGGCCTCGCGCCATACGACGTTCAACTAATGGTGCTCGCCGGTAAGGGCGACGCCGGGGCCGGAGTAAAGGATGCAGCAGAGAGGCTCTATAGAGATCTCCAGGCTGCAGGCGTCTCAGTGCTATTCGATGATCGCGACGCGAGCCCGGGAGTCAAGTTCGCTGATGCTGACCTTCTAGGCATGCCGGTTCAGATTGTGCTCGGGGCCAAAGGGCTTGCTCGAGGAGTCGCAGAGCGCAAGATTCGGGCCACAGGCGAGCGAGACGAGATCGCAATCGACGAGGTAGTCACGACCCTCTCTGGCCGCTAATCCTGGGGGCAAGGTTCGTTAAAAGCATGGGGCGCAGAAGAACCTCCGGTTTTGGAGCCATTTCTCTCTGGGATCGAGGTTTATTGGCCCTAATCGTGGGTTGAGGAGACCCAGCTAGAGGGCGATTCCTAGGCGATCAGGCCTGCCGTGGCCTCTGGTGGTCTCTGGTGGTCTCTGGGGCCAAGGTTGCGGCCGGGGAGTCTGTTATCCTGTATGGAGTTAGGTCGTCCATCAGGCTCTCTCGCCAGACAGACGTGGGCTTCATGCCCACGTTTTTTATTTGTCGGGGCAGTTATTTGTTGTGGCGCCAAAGAATTAGTTGCCTTAAGGAGGTGTTGAGATCATGGGAGAGCGGAGTGACCGACTCGATGACCTACGCACAAATCTTGAGGGGCCGCTTGCAGAGATCGGTATTGACCTCTTCGACATCATTAGAAATGGCACCGATCGCGCAACAGTTATTCAGGTAATAGTTGATCGCCCAGGTGGAGTAGATCTGGAGGCTGTTACAGATGCCACCAGAGTTATCTCCCCTTTGCTGGACGCATGGGGTCGCCTTGATGGCGCCTACACACTCGAGGTCTCGAGCCCTGGTCTGGAGCGCCCACTTAGGCGCCCCATTCACTTCACCGGGGCAATCGGAATGACCGTTGCAATTCGCAGCCGCGACGAAGCCGGGGTTGCTCAACGCGACCGTGGCGTCTTAATTAGCGCTGACGACGAAGGCTGCACCATTGATTCTGATGGTGCGCCTAAGACATTCACATACAACCGCATCGAGCAGGCCCGCACCATATTTGAGTGGGGACCAGCCGAGAAGCCAGGTAAGGGAACCAAGCCTGGCCGCCCGAAGAAGGAGATGTCACCCCGATGAATCGCGACATGATGGACGCCCTACGCGAGATTGCGCTAGACCGCGGAATCTCTGAAGACATCATGCTTGAAGCGCTTGCAAACGCGCTCGTAACTGCATACAAGCGGATGCCGAATGCTGCCGAAGAGGCACTTGTAGAGATCGATACCGAGACAGGGGAGATCCATGTGATCGCCCAGGAGCTCGATGAGGATGGCCATGTCGTTCGCGAGTGGGATGACACTCCTACCGACTTTGGCCGTATCGCTGCTCAGACTGCAAAACAAGTCATTCTGCAGCGCATTCGCGAGGCAGAGCGCGAAATGAAGTACGAGGAGTATGCCGGCCGAGAGGGCGACATCGTTACAGGAATTATCCAGCAGACCGACCAGCGCTACACGCTCTTGGATCTCGGCAAGGTTGAGGCTCTATTGCCGCAGGCCGAGCAAGTTCAGAACGAGCGCTACGACCATGGAAGCCGACTCAAGGCATACATCGTCGAGGTCCGTAAGACCGCTAAAGGCCCACAGATTGTTGTCTCCCGCACTCACCCTGGTTTCGTTAAGCGACTCTTCGAGCTCGAGGTTCCAGAGATTCTTGATGGTGTAGTTGAGCTCAAGGCAGTTGCGCGTGAGCCAGGGCATCGCACCAAGATCGCTGTTGCTTCAAATGACCCCAACGTCGACCCGGTCGGCGCATGCGTAGGTGCACGAGGCGCACGTGTTCGCATGGTCGTTAACGAGATGCACTCCGAGAAGGTCGACATCGTTCCTTACGTAGAGGATCAGGCAGAGTTTGTAACTCGCGCACTAGCCCCTGCAAAGGTTAAAGAGGTTCGACTGCACGAGGACACTGGTACCGCAGAGGTAATCGTCCCCGACTTCCAGCTCTCTCTTGCAATTGGTAAGGAGGGTCAGAACGCTCGTCTCGCTGCACGACTCACCGGATGGCGCGTCGACATTAAGAGCGAGTCGCAGTTGGCAGAGGAAGAGGCCGGCGGCAGTGTTGATTATGCAGAGGGCGACTGGGTACAGGACGGAACCGGCGAACTTGTTTGGCAGCCTGCCGAGGGCGGAGAGTCAATCTCAGCAGCGGCAGCCGGTTACGCGGGTGCAGAGCTAGGCGACGCGCCAGTAGATGCAGCCGAGGCTGGGGATGCCGCAGAGTCGCCAGCAGTTGATGCAGTAGTTGAGCCAGAGACGGCGCCAGAGACGACGCCAGAGATTGAAGAGACTGAGAGTGGAGATGCTGAGCCCGCGGAGGGGGAGGCGTAGCTACTAAACCGCGCCGCACCTGTGTGGGCTGCCGACGGATCTCCGACCAAGATTCACTAATCCGAATCGTGGCGGGCCCAGAGGGCGCTTTAAGGGTGGGGCGTTATGAGGCAGGCCGAGGGGCTTGGCTCTGTGCCGGTTCTCCGGCGTGCTTTGACCGTGCTACCAAGCGGGGTGCTCTGGAAAGGGCGCTTCGAGTGGGAGTCTCGAACGATGACATAGAAGGCCTCCGTGTGAGAATCTACGGAGCAGAGAGAGTCGGCAACGGCGATCCGAAGATGGACTGAGGAATCTTGGCAACGAAGAAAATTAGGGTCTACGAACTTGCTCGTGAGCTAGGCGTAGAGAACCATGTTGTGCTTGAGCTCTGCGAGGAGCTGAAGATCGGCGTTAAGAGTCATTCGTCGAGCATCGACGACCCATCTGCCGACCGCGCGCGCCGACGCGCTGACGAACTCGGACTGCGCCGCGACCCAATTGTCGAGGCAAAGCCAGAGCCTGTCGCCCCTGTCGCTGCGCCAGCCAAAGAGGCTGCACCTGCGCGCGTATCTCGTGTTGTTCGTTCCGGTGGCGCAAGTGCGGCACCAGCCGCTCCCGCGCCGCCTGCCGCTGCACCCGCTGTCGCGACGCCAGCCCCTGTCGCTGCAGCACCCGCAGCACCCGTGGCCGAGCCAGTCTCCGCTGCAGTTCCCGCGGTCTCTACTCCAGCCGCCGAGGCTGCTGCTGCAACTAGAGCCGCAGCACTTAACGAAGCAGCCGATTCCTCGACTGCTACTCCATCTGCTCCTGCCCCAGCGGCGGAGCCTGAGGCCCCATCCGCGCCGGCATCTATGCGCAGTGTCTCAGGGAAACCGATCCCGCCACCCCCGGGTGCTGGACGACGCATTCCTCCGCCCCCGGGCGGCGGGCGCAACGCAGGCGGCGGTGCTCCGGGTGGAGCGCGCAGCGGCGCTACAGGTGGCCCTCGCTCTGGAGGCGCAGGCGCCCCGGGTGGATATAGAGGTGGACCAGGTTCTTCAGCAGGTGCTCCTGGTGGTGGGGCCGGAGGCCCTGGCGCAGGGCGCGGAGCTCCAGGCGGCGGTGCCGGTGCTCCAGGTGGCGGTCCCGGTGGACCCGGTGGTTTTGCAGGTCGCGGAGGTGGACGCCCAGGTGGTGGCCCCGGTGGTGGACCAGGGCAGAGGCCTCGTCGTAAGAAGCGTCGTCGTCGCGGCATAGAGGATCTTGGGCCCGCATCGGCGCCGAGCCTCACACCTAGCGATGCCCCAGTACCTGAGGGCGAGATCGTGGTGCCACGCGGCATCACAATCCAAGAGTTTGCTCCGCGACTGAATCGCACTAGTGCCGACCTTGTCCGCATCCTCTTCGATGCAGGCGAGATGGTTACCGGTACGCAGTCGCTTGTTGACGAGATGATCGAGCTAATTGCTGAGCATCTCGGCGCAGAGGTTCTGCTTGTTGAGCCCGGCCAAGAGGCTGAGCGCGAGTTGCAGGAACTCTTCCTTGAGGACGACGACGATGAAGACGCGGTGCTTCCGCCACGTGCACCAATCGTCACAGTTATGGGTCACGTAGACCACGGTAAGACCACACTTCTTGACCGGATTCGTTCGGCAAATGTGGTTGCTGGTGAGGCAGGCGGAATTACGCAACACATCGGCGCATACCAAGCGTTCTACGGCGATACTCCTATTACTTTCATCGATACTCCAGGGCATGAGGCCTTCACCGCAATGCGTAAGCGCGGCGCGCTTGCAACGGATGTCGCTGTCCTTGTAGTGGCTGGCGACGACGGCGTGATGCCCCAGACCATTGAGGCCATTGCTCACGCGCGAGCCGCTGAGGTTCCGATCGTTGTTGCAATCACCAAGATCGATCGCCCTGACGCAGACCCAATGCGCGTCAAGCAGCAATTGGTAGAGCAAGGTCTTGTCCCTGAAGAGTGGGGTGGCGACACAGTTGTTAATGAGGTAGCTGCGATGGAGGGCCTAGGAGTAGACGAACTCCTCGAGTCCATCCTCTTAGTGGCAGAGCTCTATGACCCGCCGCTAGGCGCGGATCCCGACGCGCCGGCTAGAGCATTCGTGCTCGAGTCGAACCTTGACCAAGGTCGCGGCCCTGTTGTTACTGCACTCATCGAGCGCGGCACACTGCGTGTCGGTGACCCCATCGTTGCTGGTGGAGGTTGGGGCAAGGTTCGTGCAATGTTCAACCACAAGGGTGAGAGCGTTAAAGAGGCTGGTCCTTCAACTCCGGTTGAGGTTCTTGGTCTCGATGCTGTTCCGCTTGCTGGAGATGAGTTGCGTGTTGCACCTAGCGACAAGGTGGCCCGCACCGTCGCTGAGGCGCGCGCACGTCGCCGCCGTGCTTCGAACATGACCCACCCGACAATTCTTGCTGGTGGAGCGCGTCTAGAGGACATCTTCGCGATGGTTGAGCGCGGCGAGACCGCTACGTTGAACCTTGTTTTGAAGGCTGATGTTCAGGGTTCGCTTGAGGCTTTGACTGACGCTCTTAGGAAACTGGATCAAGAGCACGAAGAGGTTCGCCTCTCGTTTGTTCACCGTGCAGTCGGCGGAATCAGTGAGTCAGATATCAACCTTGCAGCAGTATCAAACGCAAGCGTTATCGGGTTCAACGTCCGGCCAGACCGCAAGGCACGAGCACTCGCTGAGCACGAAAAAGTTGAGATGCGCCTATACGAGGTCATCTACCAGATTCTTGATGACGTCAATAAAGCACTCCTTGGTCTCCTCAAGCCAGAGTTCGAAGAGGTCGTTACCGGAGACGCAGAGGTGCGAGAAATATTCTCAGTGCCGCGTATCGGGAAAATTGCTGGATGCTTTGTGCGTAACGGTGTCATTACTCGTGGCTCCCAGGTGCGTTTCCTCCGAGAGGGAACGATCATCTGGAAGGGCTCCATTGCATCGCTGCGTAGATTCAAAGAAGATGCACGAGAGGTACGCGATGGGTTCGAGTGCGGTATTGGTCTCGAGAACTTCCAGGACCTCAAGCCGGGCGACATTATCGAGACCTTCGAGCTTAAGGAGATCGCCCGAACGTCCTGAGTGGCGTTAAGGCGGCGAGGGAGGCTAAGTCGTGAGCGGACGTAACACGCCTCGGCAGTACCCGCGTTCAGCGCGTGTCAATGAGGTTGTTCAGCAAGTAATTGCCGAGGAACTCGAGAGGCTCTCGGATCCGCGCCTTGGCTTCGTGACCATTACTGGCGTAGATGTATCTGCCGACCTTAGGCATGCCGACGTGTTCTATACGGTGCTCGGTAGCGAGCAGGAGCACATCGATACTGCTGCTGGACTCAAGGCAGCGAAGTCGCTCCTACGCGCAACGCTAGGGCGCCAGGTGCGCATGAAATATCTTCCGGATCTACATTTTGCTGAGGACCCAGGCCTAGAGCAGGGGCTGCGAATAGAGGCAATTCTTCGCGGAATACAAGACCAGGAGAAAGCAACCGCTGAGGCCAACGCGATAGCGGCAGAGGATGCGGCCCAAGAGGCCGCCCAGGCTGAGGCGCTGGCAGCGGCCGAGGGAGTAGTCCAGACAGGTGCGCTCGAAGGTGTCGAGAGCGTTACCGACGTAACCGATACTCCTGATTCAAGCGCATGACTAAAACAATCGACGCGTCTATCGAGGCCTCACTTGCCCTAGCGGTTCAAGCCATCGAGTCGACCGACGAAGAGATTGCACTTGCCTGCCACATAACCCCCGACGGCGATGCCCTTGGCTCAATGCTGGCCCTTCATCTAGCGCTTAATTCGCAGGGGCGTAAATCGATAGCGTCATTCTCAGAGCCATTTGTTGTTGCAGATCATTACCGCGGCCTAAGCGGGCTCGATACCCTCAAGCCTCCATCTGAATACCCTGCCAATCCTGGCTTGATGATTACCTTCGATGTCGGCTCGATCGACCGCCTCGGTGGTCTAACGCCTTCGGCTGAGTCGGCACGTGAGTTGATCGTGCTCGATCACCACGTCTCCAACACGCGTTTTGGAACCATAAATGTGATCGACCCGAATGCTGCAGCAACCGGCGTAGTAGTGCGCCGACTGTTATCTATGCTCGGTATTCCGCTTACCCGTGATGTTGCTATCAATCTGTATGCAGCATTGATCTGCGATACCGGGCGCTTCCAATATGAGTCGACGACGCCAGATGTTTTTGCGTTGGCTTCTGAGCTCGCTGCGTTTGATCTGCCAATACCTGAGTTGAGCAGGAGCCTCTTTGAGGAGCATCGGTTCGCGTACTTAGGGTTAATGGGCGAGGCGATCTCCAAGATGGTTCTTGAGCCAGAGAGTTCCTTCGTGTGGCTTTCACTTACACAAGACATGCTGAGCCGCCACGACTGCACGCTCGATGAAGCAGAGGGCCTTATTGACATCGTGCGTAGAGCCCGAGAGGCCGAGGTTGCCTGCATCCTTAAAGAAGAGGTCGATGGGTCAATAAAGGTCAGCCTGAGATCCGTCGGCACCACAGATGTATGCAGGATCGCTCAAGCAAATGGTGGCGGAGGCCACAGGTTCGCGGCTGGCTTCACTAGCCACCTCGATATGGACGCCACCCTTGGCGTCATTCGGGCAGCGCTGTAGCGCTCGCTTAGCCTGAATTCTATGGACGGGCTCGTTGTAGTTGATAAGCCCTCGGGTTGGACATCCCATGATGTCGTTGCGCGTATGCGCCGCATTTTTGGACAGAAGCGCGTAGGGCATGCCGGGACTCTCGACCCCGATGCAACGGGGATTCTCTTAGTCGGACTCGGGCGCGCAACGCGGCTACTTAAGTATGTGCAGGAGACAGGCAAAGTCTACGAAGGCGTTGTTGCCTTTGGTATTGCAACGGACACGCTCGATGCCGCTGGAGTTGAGTTGCAGCGCGAGGCGATGTCGTTCACAAGGGCAGACCTTGAGAGCGCGAAGTCGCGATTTATTGGTGACATTGCGCAGATCCCTCCGATGGTCTCCGCAATAAAAATTGGCGGCAAGCGTCTGCATGAGTTGGCTCGTGAAGGAATAGAGGTTGAGCGTGCTCCTCGCTCCGTCCATATCTCAAGCATCGAGATATCAGATTTTCAAAATGGGCCGTTCCCCACTGCGGCCGTAACTGTTGCGTGTGGAAGTGGAACGTATATTCGTACGCTTGCCGCCGATCTTGGATCGGCATTAGGCGGAAGCGCTCATCTCCAGAGCCTTCGACGCACTTTCGTCGGAACCTTCGGACTCGAGGAGGCGCACTCATTAGAGGCGATCGAGGCTGACCCCGCTGCATGCACACTTAGCCCCGCGGCCATGGTTAGAGATCTATCCTCAATCTCTGTGGACCCTATCCAATCTGCTGTGGTGCGCCACGGAGGGGTTTTCGCTCTAGATGCACTGCCAATTGGTGATGTTGAGGGCCCCTTTGCTTTGCTTGACGGAGACGAACTCATTGCTGTCTACGAGCGAAGAGGCTCTGGACTAAAAGCATCTGTAGTAATCGCCCTTCCAGTGGAGTCAGCATGACCCGAATTGTGTGGGAGTCCGAGGTCGAAGGGCGCCTCTCTGAACGGCGCTTCTCTGACGGCTGTGTCGTCACAATCGGAGTATTCGATGGCGTGCATGAAGGTCATCGTCGCGTTCTCCAACTCGTAAGAGAGTTGGCCGATGCCCGCGGACTAGATGCGGTCTGCGTGACCTTTGATCGCCACCCAGCGCAAGTAGTGCGCCCAGACTCTGCTCCGCGTCTACTCACGGGCTTAGATCACAAACTCGAACTGATTGCAGCTACAGAGCTTGCAGACATAGTTGTCGTCATTGGATTCGATGAGGAGCGTTCTCACGAGTCTGCAGAGGATTTCGTAAACGAGGTACTCGTGGAGCGCCTCGGGGCTCGCCTCGTTGTCGTCGGTGCTGATTTTCACTTCGGGCACGCTCGGGCCGGGAATGTAGCGATGCTCGACGCGGTAGGCGCCGACCTTGGGTTCGAGGTACTTGGCTTAGGGTTAGTTGCGCCTCCGGATGACCCAGGCCACGTGGCTTACTCGTCGACTCGAATCCGAGAGCTTCTCTCAACGGGGGATGTCCGAACCAGTTCCTCCATGCTCGGGAGGCCCCACGAGGTCCGCGGGGTCGTCGCCCACGGAGATGCTCGCGGCCGTGAGCTTGGGTTCCCAACGGCGAATGTTTTGGTCTCCGAGGAGATACTCCTGCCCTCAGATGGCATCTATGCGGGAACCCTCATCACAAGTGACGGGGTTGAGCACCCCTCGGCGATAAGTCTTGGACGCCGCCCAACCTTCTATTCGGACCAGGGATACTCCTTACTAGAGGCGCATCTTCTTGATTTTGAGGGCGACCTATATGACCAGATCGTGGCCGTTCGATTCGTGGACTGGATCCGTGGCGAGGCGAGATTCGACTCCGTAGAGGCCCTAATCGCCCAGATTCAGCGAGACTGCGACAAGGCCAGAGAGATACTTAGCGCCTGAGAGGTTCTTAAGAGGATTCCTGAGGGGTCTCTAGTGGGAGCCTCGCGGGAGTCGCCAGCTGAGGCGCCAGGGTCCGAGAGGCCGGGGAGGCTGCCTGCGTGCTACCCTCATCCGGTTCCCCAGATCGTTGGGGAGGCCCGATTGAGGGCCGATCATCTCCACCTCCCATCCACACCCGAAGGAAAAGTTTTCAGCGCGTATGCCCAACAAGACCGCAACAATCACCGAGCACCGCCTCCACGAGACCGACACCGGATCTCCCGAGGTGCAGGTCGCGATCCTTACGGAGCGCATCAACCACCTGACCGAGCACTTGAAGATCCACAAGAAGGATCATCACTCGCGTCGTGGCTTGCTCATCCTCGTAGGTCGCCGTAGGCGTCTACTTAACTATCTGACCAACAATGACATTGCGCGTTATCGCGTTCTCATTGCGAAGTTAGGCCTCCGTCGGTAACGACGGATACCGGGAGCGGCGAGTGCCGCTCCCTTTCCACATCGGCACCCGATCGCGGGAGTCGATGCCACCCACCACGCGAGCCCCGGTAGGGGGTTGTCAGTGGCCAGGGTTTGAGACGATCTTCTTCTCCTCGAGCCGTGACCACTGGGAACCGCCACCCCTCGCAACCAAAACGAGAGGAGCGCGTTCCAATGACGGACGCCATCCGAGTCTCCGGCCCCATAAATGCTGCCGGACTCACAATGACATTAGAGACTGGCAAGCTTGCCAAACTCGCCGCAGGTGCTGTGCTAGTTACAGTCGGCGAGACAACACTTCTATCTACAGTCGCAACCTCAAAGCCGCGTGACGGCATTGACTTCTTCCCGCTAACGGTTGATGTTGAGGAGCGTATGTACGCAGCCGGCAAGATCCCGGGCTCATTCTTCCGTCGTGAAGGTCGCCCCGGAGAGTCTGCAATTCTTACTTGCCGCCTCACCGACCGACCCCTTCGCCCAGCGTTCCCTGCCGACTTCCGCAATGAAGTTCAGGTAATTGCAACGATTCTTGGCGTAGACCTAATCAACCCGCACGACATCCCCTCCATCAACGGAGCATCGGCTGCGCTTACCGTCTCGGGTATCCCGTTCGACGGCCCAATTGGTGCCGTTCGTATGGCGCATCTTGATGGCGAGTGGGTTGCACACCCAAGCTACGCAGACGGAGATTCTTCAACCTTCGAGCTTGTTGTTGCTGGTCGTCGTACTGATAGTGGCGACATTGCAATCATGATGGTCGAGGCTGGTGGCACCGAGGGCTCATGGGAGCTCTACGAGGCCGGAGCACCGAAGGTGACCGAAGAGGTCATCGCCGGCGGACTCGATGCAGCTAAGGAGTGGATCGATGCTTCGATCGAACTTCAGCTCAATCTTCGTGCAGCAGTTGAGGCCGCAAATGGCCCCATCCCTCCAATTGCTTACGGCGCAAATGTCGATTACTCGGTAGAGGTATTCGAGGCAGTTGCAGGCGAGGCACGCGACTCGACCGCCAAGGCAATGGCGATCGCTGACAAGACCGATCGCAATGATCGTCTCGCCGAGCTCGAGGCAGCACTCCTTGCAAACCTCGTCGGCAACTCGGATGCACCTGGTGTATTCAACGACCGTGCAGGTGAGGTTAAGAAGGCCTTCCGTTCGCTTCAGAAGGAAGTTGTACGTAGCCGCGTTGTAAACGAGGGTATTCGTATCGACGGCCGTGGAACAGCGGATCTTCGTCCGCTCTCTGCAGAGGTCGGCATCTTGAGCACCGCTCACGGAACTGGACTCTTCCAGCGTGGTGAGACTCAGGTTCTCTCGGTAACCACACTTGGTATGCCGCGCATGGAGCAGATGCTCGACACCATTGGTGTTGACGACCGCAAGCGCTACATGCACCACTACAACTTCACGCCTTTCTCCACCGGTGAGACCGGTCGCGTCGGCTCGCCGAAGCGTCGTGAGATTGGTCACGGTGCACTCGCTGAGCGTGCACTTGTACCCGTTGTTCCTTCAGCAATCGAGTGGCCTTACACGCTTAGAGTCGTCTCGGATGTTCTTGCATCCAACGGCTCAACCTCGATGGCATCTGTCTGTGGCTCGACACTTGCACTGCTCGACGCCGGCGTGCCCCTAAAGGCTCCGGTTGCTGGTATTGCGATGGGGCTTATCTACGCAGAAGGCAAGTACACGACCCTCACCGACATTCTCGGTGCAGAGGACGCGTTTGGTGACATGGACTTCAAGGTCGCTGGAACTGCAGAGTTTGTAACCGCACTCCAGCTCGACACGAAGATCGATGGCATCCCTGCCGATGTTCTCGCTAAGGCTCTTGCGCAGGCCAAAGATGCCCGCCTCAAGATCCTCAGCGTCATGGAGGATGCAATCAGTACCCATCGCTCAGAGGTTCGTGACTCTGCGCCCAAGATTGTCTCCTTTGAGATCCCGATCGACAAGATCGGCGAGGTCATCGGACCCAAGGGCAAGGTCATCAACACCATGCAGCAGGAGACAGGTGCAGATATTGCAGTCTCCGACGATGGCGTCGTTGGAACAGTAAGCATCGGTTCTAAGGACGGATCAAAGGTTGAGGAGGCTCGTCGCCGAATCATGTTGATTCTTGACCCTCCAACTGCCGATGTCGGCGAGGTCTACATGGGCCGCGTTGTAAACATCACCAAGTTCGGTGCCTTCGTAAACATCCTTCCTGGTCGTGATGGTCTCCTTCACATCTCCAAGATGGGTCGCGGCAAGCGCATCGACAAGGTTGAGGATGTATTCAGTCTCGGTGACGAGGTTGAGGTACGCGTTGACGACATCGATAACTCCGGCAAGCTCTCACTCTCCCTTGCGGGCGATGACAGTGCAGCCGCTGGCTCCGATGAAGGCTCAACTGAGCGTGCACCGCGTTCTGAGTCCCGTTCTGAGTCCCGCTCAGGTGGCGATTCGTCGGACGGTTCTCCCGCCCCAGAGCGCGAGCGTGCATCGTTCGAGCAGTCGTGGGACGAGCAGGCCTCTGGCCAGTTCGGCGACTTAGGCCCAGCGGCCGAGGGAGCACCTCGCGGCGGCGGAGACCGTGACGGACGTGGTGGAAACCGTGGTGGAAACCGCGGCGGGCGTCGTCGCTAAGGATTTGAGTCGGCCGGAGATTGCTATCGAGCAGTCTCCGGCACGACGAATCGCTTTACTCTCGATGATGCCTCCAACTAGTGATGGGCAGAACTAGTGCATAAGGCTCCGATCCCCGCATCAATCATGGGTACAGACTCAATAGTTCGCGGCACACTCGGAGATGGTCTGCGCGTAGTTACTGAGGAGATGCCATCGCTTCGTTCTGTTGCGGTAGGTCTCTGGATCGGTACCGGCGGGATCGACGAGCCTGAGAAGGTTCTAGGTGCGAGCCATTTTCTTGAGCACCTAGGTTTCAAGGGAACGAGTCGTCGCTCGGCGATCGAGATCGCCCAGGAAATTGAGTCCATCGGTGGAGACATGAATGCTTTCACCGCGCACGAACTCACATGTTTCTATGTGCGCGTTCCAGATGTACACCTTGAGCTTGCGATCGACATGCTTACAGATGTTGTCTGGTCTCCAACTCTCGATACTGCCGACGTAGATCAAGAGCGCGAGGTCATTCTCGAAGAGATTCGTATGAGAGATGACCAGCCTGACGATGTCGTACATGA
>JBAWWI010000050.1:0-15355 GCA_037146835.1 Actinomycetes bacterium
CCAGGCTGCTTACCGGCCCCGCCGCCCTCGGGCGATTCCCGATCGTCGTTCGAAGACTCAGAGCCCTCGTCCCCATCTACACCTGGGCTCCAGCGTGCGAAATAGACCTCAAAAACAGTGTCGAACGCGGGCCAATGCTGGTGATGCTTTACAAGGGTTGCAGCGAGTACTGCCTTGAACGACTCGCGATCCTCCATTGAGATGTACTCAACAGCGCGCATCGCATCGAGGTTCTCGGTCATTGAGACTGGGAGCCCGGCCGCGCGCAGTTCATGCACGAAGCCCTGAAGAACATCGAGCAGGTTCCCCGTAGTAACAACCCCGGGCGGCATCTCAAAGTTGTTGCGGTTCATCGCATCAAAGACCTTCGCTGAGTTGAAGACCACCTCAAGAGCGCTTCGGGCCAATCGGCAGAGGGCTGTCGACCCCAATCTCTTTTCGAGCCTTCGTGATGTCGGATTGGTATTTAAGCAATACGTGCAGCGTGTCCGTGATGACCTGAGGATCTATCTGAGTGTGACCGAGGTAAAGCAGAGTGCGCGCCCAGTCGATCGTCTCAGAGATTGAAGGAGCCTTCTTTATGTCGAGTGCGCGGATCGAGCGAACGACCTGAGCAACCTGCTCTGCCAATGCGTCATCAATCTCGGGGACCCTCACGCGAACAATCTCGCGCTCACGGTCAAGGTCCGGGTAGTCGATGTGGAGGAATAGGCAGCGGCGCTTGAGTGCCTCAGAGAGCTCACGAGTGTTGTTCGATGTGAGCATCACGATTGGGCGCTGGGTTCCAGTTACCGTCCCCAACTCAGGGATTGAGACTTGGAAATCTGAGAGAACCTCTAGCAAGAGAGCCTCAGTCTCGACCTCAACGCGGTCTACCTCATCGATGAGAAGTACAACTGGCTCCTCAGAGCGAATCGCCTCAAGGAGCGGGCGCTCTAGTAGGAACTGCTCAGAGAAGATGTCGCTCTCGACCGTCTCCCAATCGCGCTCGTGCTCGCGGTCGGCTTGGATACGAAGAAGCTGCTTCTTGTAGTTCCACTCGTAGATGGCCTTGCCCTCATCTAGCCCCTCGTAGCACTGGAGGCGGATGAGGCGAGAGTCTGTGATGCTCGCAACTGCTTTAGCCAGCTCCGTCTTACCCACACCGGCGGGCCCCTCAATGAGCACTGGCTTCTCAAGGCGATCTGCCAGGTAGATGACCCCTGCAATATTTGCATCAGCTAGGTAATCAACTGCTGCCAATCGCTCGGTTACATCGGCTACGGATTTAAAGCGCTCTGCCATCTCAGGTCCTTACCTGTCCGTCGCCCCAGACGACGTACTTGTATGTAGTTAGTTCACGTAACCCCATTGGGCCACGTGCGTGGAGCTTCTGTGTAGATATTCCGATCTCGGCTCCGAAACCGAACTCTTCGCCATCGGTAAAACGCGTTGACGCGTTTACCAATACCGCCGCTGCATCAACCTCGCGAGTAAAGCGACGGGCTGCATCAAGGTCGGTAGTGATAATTGCCTCGCTGTGCCCAGTGCCGAAACGATTTATGTGATCGATTGCTTCATCTAGCGAGGCCACTACAGCCACACTCATTTTGAGTTCAAGAAACTCGCGCCCAAAATCATCATCGGTTGCAGGCTGAATGCTTGGCACACGCCTCCGAGAAGCCTCATCGCCAACCAACACGACCCCTGCGCCTTCAAGATCCGCGCAGATGACTGGAAGGAGCTTCTCGGCTAGGTCGGCATGGATGACTAGCGACTCTGCTGCATTACAGACACTCGTTCGCTGCGTCTTCGCGTTCATCACAATGCTGCGGGCCATCTCTTCATCGGCAGATGCATCGACATATATGTGGCAATTACCGTCACCATCGATGATGACGGGAACCGTTGCGTTCTCGCGCACGCTCTTAATCAAAGCTGGCCCACCGCGCGGGATAAGGCAGTCGACATACTCGGTGAGGCGCATCACTCCGACCGCAGTCTCATGCGATGCATCGTCAACGAGCACCAAGCAATCCTCAGGTAGCCCAGCCGCTGCGAATCCTCTGCGCATCGCTTCAGCGATTGCAAGGTTTGAACGCAGTGCACTCCCGGAGCCGCGCAGTAGCGCAGCATTCCCCGACTTCAGGCAGAGCCCAGCAGCATCAGAGGTGACGTTGGGGCGGTTTTCATAGATGATCGCTACTACCCCAAGGGGGACGCGCGTACGAGAGATCTCAAGACCATTCGGGCGGCGCCATCCGTCTAGAACCTCACCGATTGGGTCTGGGAGCGTCGCAACCTGCCTGAGGCCTTGAGCCATAGCCTCGATACGCGCATCAGAGAGGCGAAGTCGATCGAGGGGCCCTGGGTCCATACCCGCGGCCTCGGCCGCTGCTAGATCAAGGGAGTTCTGCTCCTGGATCGTCTGGGCGTGGGCCACAAGTGCGTCAGCAGCCTCAAGAAGTGCGGCGTTCTTTAGAGAGGTCGAGGCGTTGGCCAGAATGCGGGCAGCTGCGCGAGCACGACGCCCGAGTTCTTCTATTGAGACTGTGCTCGCTCGCTCCGCTGGCATGGCTGTGGATTGTAGCGGTGCAGCGCCCAATGCCCTCCACGGATTAATACGGATTGATACGGATTGGTTCTCTGCAGATCAGGTTCTCGACTGCAATCTGCCTTAAGAGAGAAAATCTCGCTATGGATTACGGCTATTTAGGGCGCGAGAAGGGGCCGGGCGAGATCGCCACGGCCCCTACTCAGCGCTCTTCCCATTGTGGGTCCGGTTGTTACCAGACCCTCCCCCCGAACCAATGGGCGAGCGAGCTAGAGACATTGTGACCCTAGACACGCCTACTTACAAGTCAGGGTCTGCTCAAGAGTCCGGAATTACCACAAGGTCATCACAGTGGATGACCTCGCCCGGCGCTCCGGCAGGCAGTTCACTGCTCTGCATCCCCGCATAGGCCCTCACGTTGGCCGCTGAGAGACGAGTAAGGCCCTTGGCGAAGATTCTTCCATCGGGCCCCGCTATCTCGAGAGCGGCCTCTGGCTCAAACTCCCCTATTACCTCTCGCACCCCAGCGGCGAGGAGGGATCGCCCTCCGCTCGAGAGAGCGGCGACCGCACCCTCATCAACGATTATTCGACCAGCTGCGCCACGCGCAAATGCGATCCATAGTTTTCGGCCCGATAGGCGCTCTTCGCGTGGAAGAACTGTCGTTCCAATACCTGAACCGCCGAGCGCTGCAGCGATAACTCCAGGGGTTGCTGTAGCGGCGATGACAGTGCGCACACCAGACCAAGATGCAATCTTCGCGGCAGCCAACTTGCTCGCCATTCCACCGCTTCCCCGCTGCGATCCAGCACCCCCAGCGACTGCCTCCAGCTCTGCATCTACAGAGACAATCTCCTCAATGAGGGAGGCATCTGCATCTAGCCGAGGGTCGGCGGTGTACAGACCATCAGTGTCTGTTAGGAGTACAAGCGTCTCGGCGCTGATCATGTTCGCAACTAGAGCCGCAAGTCGATCGTTGTCGCCGTAACGAATCTCGTCATCCGCGACGGTGTCATTCTCGTTGACGATCGGTATTACGCCGAGTTCGAGTAGTCGCACAAGGGTCTCGCGAGCATGGAGATATTGCGAGCGCTGTCCAAAGTCATAAGGGGCTAACAGGACCTGCCCAGGCACTATCGAATGCACTGCTAAGAGAGTGCGCAGTTGCTCCATGAGCATTGGCTGCCCTACCGCAGCAATCGCCTGAAGTGTGCGTATATCTGTTGGGCGCTCGGTAAGACCAAGGGCTGGTAATCCTGCCGCGATTGCACCGGAGAGAACTAAGACCACTTCGTATCCGGCAGTCTTCGCTTCGGATAATTCTTGGGCGAGTTTGGAGAGGGCTACAAGGTCGAGCTCACCTCGTTCAGCGGTTACAGACGAGGTTCCAACCTTGACGACCACACGCCCCTTCATTACATCCCCTCGACGTACTCAAGTTCGAGTTCGGCGATGCGCACAAAATCGCCTTCGCGCGCACCGGCGCGCGCTAGAGCACGCTCAACACCCATTCTCCTAAATCTGTCATGCACATACTCAAGTGCCTCAAGATTGGTCAGGTCGGCCATGGCTACAACGCGCTCCGCAGAGCGTCCCGTAATTCGCCAGAGTCCGGGTCCTTCGCTAACAACCTCAAAACCTTCGTCGGTTGGGCGGTGAACAACGAAAGCCTCGTGCTCTACAGCGACCTGGCGAGTCTCTTTAATTAGGTCCCCGAGCCTGCCCAAGAACTTATCTAGACCCTGCCTTGTAACTGCAGAGATCTCCATTGGGTCGTCGCCCTCAAGAGCGAATGTTGCGACATCAGCCTTCGTGCCGATTGAGATGCGCGGGCGCTCGAGGAGTTCTGGTTGATACCTCTCGAGTTCGTCGAGCAGGATCGCCTCTTGTTCTTCAGGGCTTCGGCCATCTACAGGGGCAAGGTCAAGGAGAACTACAAGCACTCTGGCGCGCTCAATGTGGCGCAGGAAGCGATGGCCTAATCCGCGACCCTCTGCTGCTCCCTCGATTAATCCTGGAATATCTGCGAGCACAAACTCGTGCTCATGAAAACGCACTACGCCGAGGTTGGGCTCAAGGGTCGTGAACGGGTAGTTAGCGATCTTGGGCTTTGCAGCGCTCACCGAGGCGATGAGTGTCGACTTACCAGAGTTGGGGAATCCAACAAGAGCGGCATCTGCCATGAGGCGCAGTTCAAGATCGAACCAACGGTCCTCACCGAACTCGCCCTGCTCAGCAAAGGATGGAGCACGACGCGAGTTAGAGAGGAAGCGTGCGTTGCCGCGACCCCCTCGTCCACCGTGAGCCGCTAGCCACATGTCGCCATGGTTCACAAGATCAGCAACGACTTCACCGGTTGAGTGATCCCGGATAGTTGTGGCCTCTGGAACCGAGACGATTAGATCTACGCCGCGCGCCCCGTGTCGTTTAGCGCCAGATCCATGAACTCCGCTCTCTGCCTTGCGGTGCGGATGATCTCGGAATGCGAGGAGTGATGCAGCGTTGCGATCGGCCTGAATCCAGATGTCGCCGCCCTTGCCGCCGTCGCCGCCATCAGGGCCGCCCTCGGGTACGTGGGCTTCACGCCTGAAAGCAACACAGCCTGCACCGCCGTCGCCACCGCGGACATTGACTTGCGCTTCGTCTACGAAACCACTCATTAGGGCCTAAGGATAGAGAGACTGACAGAGGGCTGGTCGGAAAATAAGCCTGCAGAGTGCGGGGCGCCTATTCGCCTGAGCTCAGGTTAAACAGACTCGAGAGGCTGAATGTCGACAAGACGGCGTCCCTTGCGACGACCGAAAGCAACAGTTCCGGCAGCCATTGCGAAGAGAGTGTCGTCTCCACCGCGCCCAACATTGAGGCCTGGGTGGAACTGTGTTCCGCGCTGGCGCACAATGATTGAACCTGCGGTTACAACGGTTCCGCTGTAGACCTTTACGCCTAGGCGTTGGGCGTTTGAGTCACGCCCGTTACGAGAGGATGCAGCACCCTTTTTCTTCGACATTTCTAAGCCTTTCGAAGCCATTCCTGTTCTGCGTGCGCAGAGCAGTCGTACAAGAGAAGAGAGAATTCGGTTTTAGAGATCAGCCTTTTGAGATCTTGGTGATCTCGATGGTTGTGTATTTCTGCCTGTGTCCCCAACGCTTGCGCTGGTTCGACTTTGACTTGTATGTGAAACCATCGATCTTTGGCCCGCGTGCCTCGCCAACAACCTTGGCTGTCACCGATGCGCCACCGAGTGCACTAGGCGTGGAGAGAACTGCCTCTCCATCGACGAGAAGAATCGCGCGTAGTGATACCTCTCCGCCTTCGTCCACGCCGAGGCGCTCGACATCAAGGGTTTGGCCCTCTTTAACGCGGTACTGCTTACCGCCGGTGCTGATTACTGCGTACATAAGAATTAAAGACCTTCCAGAACTGTCTTACTTGATTGTCGCGATTGTCGCGGGAACTTTGAGAGGTTACAGCATGGACTGGTCAACGGTGAAACCGCGGCCAGCACAGGTCGGGCAAACCTCTGAGAATGACTCTACTAGCCCCTCAGATATGCGCTTTCTGGTCATCTCGACCAGCCCCAGCTCGGATATCTCGAATACCTGAGTACGGGTCTTATCCCTAGCAAGGGCGTCCCTGAGGACCCTCACCACCTCATCTCGGTTGCGCTTTACCTCCATATCGATGAAGTCAATGACGATAATTCCACCGATATCTCGAAGCCGCAGCTGGTGAGCAACCTCGGCAGCCGCCTCGAGATTGTTCTGGAATACCGTCTCCTCGAGGTTCGACCGGCCAACGTTCTTGCCGGTGTTCACATCGATGACAGTCAGTGCCTCAGTGCGCTCAATGATCAGCGAACCACCAGAGGGCAGCCATACCTTGCGCTCAAGCGCCTTGTGAAGCTGCTCGTGAATGTGGAGACGCTCGAAGAGTGGAAGCTCCCCTGGCGCATCAACATGGAGCTCGACTCGCTCAGCTAACTCAGGAGCGATTGCCTCGACGTAGGAGCGCACTTCGTTGTAGAGCACCTCGTCATCAATGACGATAGATCGATACTCAGTGTTGAACTCCTCGCGAATAACGCGCACTACTAGTGGCGGCTCACGATGCAGCAGGCAGGGTTTCCCGGAACGCTTCGCAGCGGCGGCGATTACTTGCCACTCTGCTTTAAGGCGGTTTAGGTCGCGCTCGAGTTCCTCGGCTGAGGCGCCCGCTGCAGCGGTACGCACGATGAGTCCAGCGTCATCGGGGCGAATTGCATCTAGAACTTTCCTAAGACGTCTGCGCTCTTCATCCGGTAGACGCTTAGATATTCCGTAGGTCTGCGGCTGGCCGGGGACCATTACGACAAAGCGCCCTGCGAGGCTCACTTCTTGAGTGAGGCGAGCACCCTTCGCTCCGATTGGGTTCTTCGTGACCTGCACGATCACCATCTGCCCGTTCTTTAAGAGGCTCTCAATACGCGGCTCTTGGTTCTCAACCTCACCTGCATCGAATGAGACATCGCCTCGATAAAGCACTCCATTTTTCGGAGTACTTATGTCGATGAATGCTGCCTCCATACCTGGGAGAACATTCTGAACACGACCAAGGTAGATGTTGCCGTCGATTGAGGTGTCGTCATCGGTCTCACGGCTCACGTAGTGCTCAGTAAGCACTCGCCCCTCTAATACAGCAAGGTGCACCCCACCATCGGCGGCCTTGTGCACGCCCATCGTGTAGCGACCAGTTGCGCGGCCTTGACGGCTGCGACCTCGACGCCTCTCACGCACTGCCTCATCTAGATCATCAAGGTCGCTTGCAGGGCCAAGGTCAGCGAGGCCTCCACCTGTGGCAGCACCCACTCCCTGAGCTCCTGCGGCTCCACCGGTGCGACTGCGTCCGCGTCCGCCGCGCTTACGGCGCTTCTTCGCCGCTCCGGATGGTGCCCCGCCTTCACCATTTGCGGCATCAGATGCAGCGCTCTCGCCCTGAGCAGTCGATGCAGATTTATTGGACTGCACATTCTTAGAAGGTGTGCGCTTCTGAGGATTGTTCGAGGGCGCTCTGTTGGGCGATGCATCTTGAGAGGCCGACGGCGGCAGAACTGGCGCTGGGCGCGAGTCACCAATCTTTGGTCGGGCAGGCTCGCTCTGCTCTCCCTGATCGGCGTTTGCCACAGGAGCGGTCGCTGCTGCTGGTTCTACTGATTGCGTGCCTGAATCCGATACTGATTGCGTGCCTGGTTGCGTGCCTGATTGCGCTGCGACCTGGGGTGCGCTCTCTGCTGCAGCGGGTTCCGTGGCAGCTACTGGTTCTGGAGCAACTGAGGCTTGCTCAGGCGTGGCAGATTGAGGCTCCGGCGCTGCGGGAACCGGCGCCGCTGCCTGTGTCGACACCTCGTCGCTGGCTGACCGCACCGGTGCATTAGGTGACGGATCTTTAGGTGACAGATCTTTAAGTGATGCCGATTTGGCTGGCGCTAATCCGCCATCGGATCCGAGCTCTATGCCTGCCTCGCTCGCTGCCTTCGCTGCGACATCCTCAGTCGTAAGCCCGCGATCTGCGGCTGCATCGTTGTAGTCGTCTCCGCCGCTCGACTGCTCGCCGTCGTCAGATGACGATGCACCTTGGTTCTGACCCTGAGCGCCCTGATTCTGGCCCTGACCGCCCTGTCCGCCTTGACCCCCTTGACCGCCCTGACCAGTGCCGGGCGTGCGCTTGCGATTCTTTCCACCGCGCGAGCCGCGACGGCGTCGCGGTCGTGGAGTTCCATCTGGATTCAGTAACGGAGCGTTAGATCGAGGGGCCCCCGATGTACCTGCCTCGCCATCAGAACCAGTGCTCCCATCGCCAGCATTCGGAGCTGCATTCGGAGCTGCATTCGGAGTGCTGTTGGGCGCGGAGTTAGGCGAGGTGGTGCGAGAGCCCTCCCCTGAATTGCTCTGCGTGTTACCGGCAGCACTCCGCGGATTATTGGGAGGAGTCTTCGCAGCATTACTTGCAGGCGTATTACCCGGCGTCGCCGGCGCGTTCGTGTTGGGCGTGTTCGTGTTGGGCGTGTTCGTGTTCGGTGTTGAGTTTTCGTCTGACATTGGGTCCTCTTCTCATGACGCGCGTGCCTCGCTTACGCGCGCGGCGTCGGCGGTTAACGGCTCTTGCCGATTACCGTCGCGCTCAATCCATTGGGCTGTCCGGAGGACACGGACCGCTCGGAGATCTTCACCTAGAACAGTGACAATCTCCGACGGGCGCGCCGCCGGCTGCGTTGCAATCTCCGCAGTGAGCACAATGCCCACCGATCCAGACTCAATAACGCTCATGCGCGTGAGTGCCGGGCGGATATCCACGATGTCTTCCCGACCCTTGCGGATCCGGTTAACCGGTAGTGATGTCTTTTCAAATAACGCAATGAGTCGAAGAGAGATCTCCTCAACGCTTACTTCAGATTCATCCATTTTCGCGACCTCTAGCTCCCACTCCACCGCGGTGACTGACTCCTGGAGTGCTGGGGCTCTGTCTGCAAGCAGAGCAACCCCGGTTACCTCTATTCCCTCAGGCAGCGCCGCGGTCAGGCGTGCAGGGAGTGTCTCAAGATCTACGGGCTCAGAGAATCGCACATCCATGTACTCAGCGATGCTCTCGTGCCCAACCGAAAGGGCAAGCCCAAAACTCACTTTTGGCCGAGGAGAGAACCCCTCGGAGAGAGCGAGCGGAAGTGCCTCAATACGAAATGCTCTATCAAATGCGCGCGCAGCGTCTCGGTGCGAGATGAATCGCACCTTTCCTCGCTCAGCAAAACGCAGGCGCACAGGGAACGCTCCTTCACCGCGCAACGCCGGCTCCTGGCTTGCTTAAGAATCGAACAGGAACGGCTCCACCGATGGTTAGGTCTTGGCCAGTGCCTTGACTCCCACCCGCTGGCGCGAATGGCGAGGCCACCACATGCTCGATTGCGTAGTCAGTACACACTCCGCAGTCGTAGCACGGAGTCCAGCGACAATCGGGGAGCCCATGCTCAGCGAGGGCTGATTGCCAGTCCTGCCATAGGAAATCTTTATGGAGCCCTGCGGTGATGTGGTCCCATGGCTGGATCTCTTCGCCGGTGCGGTGGCGCGTTGTATACCAATCTACGTCGAGCCCCTCAGCGGCCATCGCCTCAATCCAACGATCGACCTTGAAGTGCTCGCTCCACTCTTGGAAAACTCCACCACTGCGCCAGACACGCTCAATAACTTTTCCGATGCGCCTGTCGCCGCGGCTGTTGATCCCCTCAACCATGGTGGCCTTCGGATCGTGCCACGAGAGTTTTACGCCACCTTTACGAGTTGCGTCTCGAAGCATCCCAACCTTGCGCTGCAGTTCCTCGCTGGAGTTCTGCCCAAACCACTGAAATGGAGTGTGCGCCTTTGGAACAAATCCGCCTACAGATGCAGTACAGGATGCGGCCTTCGTGTACTGCTTTCCAATCTCGACAACATTCTTCGCCAACTCAGCAATACCGAGAGTGTCATCATCCATCTCAGTCGGTAAGCCGATGAGGAAATAAAGCTTCATGCGACGCCAGCCCTGCGAGAACGCACCGTCGACCGCGGCATACAGGTCTTCCTCAGTGATCAGTTTGTTGATGACCTGACGCAGACGCCATGAGCCTGCCTCTGGGGCAAACGTAAGCCCAGTACGTCGAATGCGCTGAATCTCACTAGCAATGCCGACGGTAAATGCATCTACACGCAGCGATGGAAGCGAGACGCCGACGTTGCCGCATGCCTCTTCCTGTCCATCAATAATTCCGCTGACTAACTCGCCAATGCCTGAGAAATCAGCACTGGAGAGAGAGGTAAGTGCTACCTCGTCATAACCGGTCCGCTTGAGCCCCTCTGCGACCATCGTGCGGGCCTGCTCGAGTGGACGCTCGCGCACTGGCCTCGTGATCATCCCTGCCTGGCAGAAACGACAACCGCGGGTACAGCCACGGAAAATCTCTACATTTAGGCGGTCGTGGACTACCTCAATGAGCGGTACAAGCTGATTCTTAGGGTAAGGCCACTCGCCGAGATCCGCGATTGTTCGCTTATCGACGGTAGAGGGGACATCTGGGTAGCGGGGGCGAACCTCGCGGATCGCCATCCCGTCGTACTCAACCTCATACATCGAGGGCACGTAGACACCCATGATGAGGGAGAGATCGTGGAGCACTGCCTCGCGCCCGCCGATCCGACCTGAGCGCTTCCAAGCAACGATGACCTCGGTCATGTCGCCTACTACCTCTTCGCCATCACCAATTACGAAGGCGTCAATGAAGTCGGCCATTGGCTCAGGGTTGAAGGTTGCATGACCGCCTGCAACAACGATCGGGTCTTCATCTCTGCGGGCCTCAGAGCGCACAGGTACTCCGCTTAGATCTAGACAGTTGAGAACATTCGTGTAGACGAGCTCGGCCGCGAGCCCAAAAGCGATTACATCAAACTCGCCCGCAGGCTTATGGGTATCGAGGGAGAAGAACGGAACGGAGCGAGCGCGCATAAGTGCCTCGAGGTCGGTCCACGGGGCGTACCCGCGTTCCGCCGCAGCGTCGTCACGTTCATTTAGGATTTCGTAAAGGATCTGAAGTCCCTGGTTGGGCAACCCAACCTCGTAAGTGTCGGGGTAAACGAGAAGCCAGGACACTGCATCTGGTCGGTGGATCGGCACTTGCGCACCGCGCTCCATACCAATGTAACGAGCAGGCTTCTCAACCCTGTCCAGGAGCGGTTCAATCCGCGGCCATAGGGCAGTCATATCAGTTAGACCCTACTAGAGAGGCGCAGGTATCCCCGTTGTTGAGGTCGTGGCGGGCTCGGTAGTGCTCGTGGTGGTCGAGCTGCTGCTTGTTGAGGTAGACGAGGACCCGATCGGCGCCGTTGTTGTGGTTGCTGGGGCATGGGTCGTAGTGGTTGGGGCCTCATCCGAGAATGGTGGCGGAACATTGGGGCCATTCAGGACGTAGACAGCCATCCCATTGGGCATGGCAGCGAAGAGCCAATCGGCAGATGTCATAGGAACCCGAACACATCCATGCGACGCCGGGCTCGGGGGGATAGATAGGGAGCCGTGAACTGCAATATTGCCGTTGAAGTACGAGGGCGAATAAAGGCGGCCAAGCTCCCCCTCCTGCCAACCACGTACCTTGCCGCGCACTCGAAAAGCGCCACCCGGTGTCACCGCTACGTCACATCGTCCCTTATTGCAGAAGCGATTCCCCGAGCCGGTAGAGACAGCAACAACCTTGCCAACTACTCCGCCCTGCACATAGAAGAGAACCTGACGCGCAACATCAACCTCAATATGGGTTCCACCTGCAGCCGGGACCATCGTGGTGGGGATCCCAGCGTTAGCCATCCGGGCAAGAACGTCATCAGTTGCGCGACCGCTCCGGGCCATTCCGTTTACTTTCTGGAATGCATAGACGGCTTGCTGTGTCGCTGCTCCAAAAGATCCGTTCGCTTCCGGCAGGTCATAGTGAAGGGCTACGAGCCTCTGCTGCATAGCCAAAACCGCTGGGCCACTTGAGCCCTGACCGAGCCCGAGGAGAGGGGCTTTGGTTGTGGTCGTTGCCGCAATCGTCGTGGAAGTTGTAGTTGCTTCTGTTGTTGTGGTTGTGCGCAGCTCGCGAGTAGTGGGTGTGACAAGCGAGCCCTGCCTCGACGCATTAGATGAGCACGCAATAGCGATGAACGGCGCCACGGCAAGTAACGCAAATAGGCGATTAGGTCTCAAGAGAATCTCCTCATTGAGACATTGGCGACGAGTCCGACACACGCAAATGATACAAATGCCGATGACCCTCCATAGGACATAAACGGCAGCGGAATTCCAGTAATCGGCATAATCCCCATTGTCATTCCTACATTCTCAAAAACCTGGAATGAGAACATCGCAACCACTCCAACGCAGAGGAGGGCTCCGAAGAAATCATTGGAGACCGCCGCCGTTCGCCAGGACCTCCAGACCACCAGTCCAAATAGAGCTAGGAGCAACGCAGCCCCCACAAATCCGAGCTCCTCTCCCACTGCAGTAAAGATGAAGTCGGTGTGCTGCTCTGGAACGTGGCCGAGGCTTGTCTGCGAGCCTTTGAAGAGGCCCTGCCCGGTTAGACCTCCGTTGCCGATTGCAGTCTTAGATTGCTCAAGATTGTAGGTCGATCTCTGCGTGTCGCCATTTTGGTCAAGGAAAGCAGTGAGCCGATCTACTTGATACTGCTCGAGCACCCCAACATTGATTGCGACGACCGCTCCTGTGACTCCGAGAAGAGCGAGTACTGCTAGGTGGCGAGCCTTCACTCCGGCAACACCAAGAATCGCGATGATGATTGTTCCAATTACTAGAGCGGTTCCAAGGTCAGGCTGGAGCATCACGAGCCCTAGCGGAATAGTTGCTATCCCAAGCACAACAATTACACGCCGTACATCCATATCACCGCGGTGCACTGCTGCGTAGGCGGCCGCCATCAGAATTACTGAGAACTTTGCGAACTCCGATGGCTGGATTGCAAACGGGCCTAAAGCGAAACGCGCTTGGCTCCCATTTACGCTCGAGCCAAGCGGTGTAAGCACGAATGCAAGCATCGCAACGGTAAGCAGGTAAATACCGAGCGCCCACTCTCGCAAGCGGCGATAATCGATAAGAATCGTTACAGCCATGATGATGAGCCCAAGGATTACGAATAGGGCCTGGCGCTTAACGTAATAGAACGGATCGCCAAAGGCGGCCTCACCACGCAGCGTTGCCTTGCCTCTAGTTGATGAGTAGATCATCAAGAGACTTAAGACGTTCATGATTAGAACTGGAATAATCAGAAACGGATCAAGGTGACGAAATGGGGAGGACTGGATTCGAGCCCTACGGTTGCTCATTACGGTGGAGACTGGGGCGATCGCCGCCATTAGTTACCACCTGCATATGCAAGCGACGATACGGGGCCAACTGGTAATCCATTCAAGGCCTCAAAAATAGCGCGTGCGATTGGGGCCGCTGTCTCGGCGCCGTATCCACCCTCCTCGACCACGACGGCAACTACGTACCGAGGGTTCTGAATCGGTGTGAACCCAACGAAGAGCGAGGTGTTCTGCTTCCCAGCAACCTGAGCCGTTCCAGTCTTGCCGCCTACAGCGGGAGGGGTCTGCGGATACGGAGCAAAGGCTCCAAACGCTGTCCCGTTGCTTGATCCCACTACTCCACCGAAACCAGCAAGCATCGTGTCGCGCGCTGGCACAGGTACCCTGCCTGCATCGACCGCGGGATTCTCTCGAGTGAGGCGCCCCTTGGCATCAAGAACACGAGAGACAAGGCGCGGAGTTGAGAGTCGGCCTCCGGAGGCGAAGGCTTGATACGCCATCGCAATCTGTAGCGGGGTCGCGAGCGCGTCACCCTGGCCTACAGCCAATTGAACATTGTCTCCAGGTAACCAATCTGAGTATGGGAAAGCATCGGGCCTTGCATCGTGTATCCGCTGCTTCCATGCTGAGTCGGGAACACGCCCCGCTGCTTCGTTCGGAAGAGCGATTCCGGTGGCGCGCCCAAAGCCATAGAGGCGAGCGGTCTCCTGAATCACATCTCCCCCGCTCTCCTTACGCCTCTGCTTAGACCAGAGAGACCCACCAATTGTGTAGAAGTAAACATCACTCGAGACTGTTATCGCTCTCTGGAGACTTATCCTCCCGAATGGCTCAGAGTTTGAGTTAGTAAACGTCTGCTCCGAGATTTTGTACTTACCTGCATCGTCGACAGTTGAGTTAGGAGTAATCATTCCCGAACGAAGGCCCGCTACAGCGGTAACAAGTTTAAATGTTGATCCAGGCGCATATTGCCCTGCAATCGCTCGGTCAAGAAGCGGGTAGTTATTTACGGGGTCGTTCAGAGCTTTCCAGCGAACCGTAGGAATTCCATTGATGAATTCGTTGGGGTCGAAGGTTGGGTTAGAAGCAAGCGCAACTACAGATCCGTCAGTCACGTCAACGACGACAACGGAGCCAGCCCCGGCCTTTAAGTTGATGAACTTGTCTGTACGCGTGATGTCTCTGCGCGTTCGCGCGCTAGCCATTCCATCTGCAAGAGCGGTCTCGGCCACACGCTGAATATCTGAATCAATCGTTAGCTGAACATCGTGCCCGACCTTTGGGGCGACGCGCCTAACGCTTCGAAGTACTTTCCCCGCAGCATCAACTTGGAACTCTTCTTTGCCTGGGGTGCCTCGAAGCGTTGATTCGTAGGTGAGCTCAACCCCCTCTTTGCCGATGTCCTCGCCGAGTCCGTACTTGGCAGATGTCGGTCGCGCAGCTAGTTCGTCTGCGTTGATCTCGCCTGTGTACCCAAGAATATGAGATGCAAGCGCACCATTTGGGTACCTTCGAATAGCCATCGGCTTCGCGTGAACGCCAGGAAAATCAGCTGAGTGCTCGCTAACAAATGTCAGAGCCTCAATCGGTACATCTACTGCTACAGGGACAGGGGCATATGGAGAGACGCGTTGATCCGCGAGACGGGATTCAAGCGTCTTCGATGGGACTGCCAGCAATTCTGAGAGTCGACCGATAACGGCTTGTTGTTGGTCGGGATCAAGGCCTCTATCGATGGTGATGACGTTGGCGATACGACTATCTGCAAGAACCTTCCCCTTGACATCAAGTATGCGGCCGCGCAGAGGCGCCTCCTGAAGCGTGCGATAACTATTACTCTCAGCCTGAGCTACGTACTCTGAGCCCTGCGCAATCTGCAGATACCACAGGCGCGCAAACATCGCCGAGAAAACAGCAATCACAACTACCCCAATGATGCTGAGGCGCAGTCTCGTCTGGTTCATGG
>JBAWWI010000051.1:0-14911 GCA_037146835.1 Actinomycetes bacterium
GTAGATCGCGCACAGTTGCGTGGCGAGAGAGATTTATGAGTTGTGTCTCGGTATTAGGTGCAACGAGCGCACCGCGCGCTACCTCTACAGCCTGTGTGCCTGAGAGTTCCCCGGAGAGCAAGGCCGCCTGAGTCACCGGAAGGTGCTGCAATTGATTAGCGAGTACCACAACAGAGTCGGCTTCGTAGTGCGCACAATCTGTCTCGTTAGAGAGCCACTCCGAAATACTCTTCGCGCCTTCACCCTTCCAAGCATTGGTGCGCTCTACCTGGCCCACAGCAACTGTGCGCAGAGAGTCGCCTGCTCGACGAACCTTCTCAGCAATCTCAACTAATTCGCGAGCACCGGCAGCATCAACGCAATCAACCTCGAGGGAGGAGATGCAGGTCTGGATCTCTGAGGTGAGTTGATTCAATCTATCGAACATATGTTCGACTATAAAACAGGGGTGTGACAACTACCGAGCGGTCTCAAGTTCTGAGCGCATCGAGTGGGCAATCACGGGCTGTTGACTCCCCAGGCCGCAATTCCTTTGACCATGAAATCTGATAGCACTATCTGATAGCAGTATGTGATAGTGGTACTTGATAGTATCGAATTATGGCTTCGAATAGAACGACATTCACTCTCGATGAGGAGTTGGCTGCGAGCGCGCAAGAACTCGGCGTAAATATCTCGGCCGCCGCGCGCCAAGGTGTCACCGACGCAGTCCGCGCTGCGATGGCAGCAGCAGACCGCGACGCCTACCGCCAGCATCCCGAGACTGCAGATACGTTCTGGACCGAGGCCGAGGCGTGGGTACAGCCGTGAACCGAGGCGAAATCTGGTTAGCCCATGTTGGCAAAAAGCGTCGACCCGTAATAATACTTACGCGATCCGAGGTACTCGATGTACGAGATCTCGTTACGGTGGCCGAAGTCACTACCTCGATTCGGGGTCTCACCGTGGAGGTCAAGATTGATCACGTCGTTGTCGGCCTAGACAGCCCTTCCGTTATTAACTGCGATGGGCTACACACAGTTACCCAAGCCTCGCTGACTGGTCCTGTTGGCAGCGTCAGCGAAGATGTGATGCGAAAAGTTTGCTCAGCCATCACCCAAGCAGTTGGCTGCTAAGTGGGCTAAGTGTTGTGCCTGCAGTGGGCGAGCGAAGCGCGAGAACGGGAGCGCCGTTCGTTACGAGGCCCGAAGCGCGCGCATCGCAGCTGGAGATCCCGAAGATCCCATTCGCCCACCTCCATGGCCAGATTGGGCGGCGAGGCAGCCAGCGGTGTCTGGGAGTATTTCAAAGATATTTCAAGGCTTGATTACGAGATATTCTGCGAGATATTCCTACGGGCCGGGGCGAAATTCTGCGAGCTCTTGTTTAAGGAGGTCTAGGCCTAGAGGTCCGAGGTCGAGTGCGAATGCATGCCATGCCTTCAAATCAAACTCGGCACCGTGCTGCTTCTTTGAGGCCTCTCGAGCTTCAAGCCAGACCCTCTCGCCGATCTTGTATGAGATGGCTTGCCCTGGAAGTCCGAGGTATCTATCAATCTCAAAGGACATCATCTCGCTTGGGAAACGGCTGCGCTTGATTGCAAATGCAAGCCCAATCTCAGGAGTCCAGACCTCTCCTGCAAACTCGTTCTCAGTACTTGGAATCCGTAACCCAAGATGCATTCCAATGTCGACAATTACCCGCACTGCTCGAAGCGCATGAGCTCGCAGCATTCCAAACTCGTAATCGGGTACGTCTAGGTATCCGAGCTCTCCCATAAGCCTCTCGGCGTAGAGGGCCCATCCTTCGCCGTGCCCGGAGTTCCACCCAAGCGTGCGCTGAAAACGGGTGAGCCTCTCGCCAAGGTGAACAACCTGGGCAATCTGAAGGTGATGCCCCGGCACTCCTTCGTGGTAGCAAGTTGAGACCTCTCCCCATAGAGGGAAACGCGTATGGCCTTGCGTTGGGTACCAAGTACGCCCGGGGCGAGAGAAATCTTCAGACGGCCCGGTGTAATACATCGCCGCTCCGCCACCGGGAGGGGCGATCATGGCCTCGACTCGTTGAACCCGCTCGGGGATATCAAAGTGTGTTTCGTTTAGATCTGAGATTGTCTTGTCGAGGAGCTCTTGCAGCCATCCCCTAAATGCGTCTGGGCCTTCAATGGAGCGGCTGGGGTCGGTCTCTAATAAGTCGACAACCTCGCTGAGTCCGGCCCCTGGGAGGATGCGCTCTGCGAGAATCGTCATCTGCTCCTCAATGCGCTCTAGTTCGGCCCAGCCCCATTCGTAGGCCTCATCTAGATCAAGCTCCGCTCCGTTGTAGAGGCGCGAGAAGGCTGCGTATCGTTCGCGCCCTACTCCGTCTACCGGGGTAGATGCCGGGAGATATTTCTCCGAGAGAAACTCGGCGATCTCTGCATAGGCTTGTGTGGCGCGTTCTGCATTCCCTCTTAGGGAAGCTTTGAGGGGCTTGGATTCGATTCCGCTTCGATCAAATTCGGATGCAACCGAGATAAAGAATGGCTGCATCCCGGAAATTCCAGCCCATGCTGCGCACTGTCGTGCAACGCCCTCTACTTGACGCGAAGGAGCAAGAAGCCCGCGTCGAATCCCACTCTCAAGGGTCGCGCGCACCGAGGCAAGCGATGCTGCTACCCGAGACATGCGAACTGAGATCTGATCCCAGTCGGCTTCATTCTCTCGAGGCATGAGGTCGAATACCTCTCGCGTGGCCTGTATCGGTCCTCCAAGCACGTTGAGGTCTCGGTACTGCTCCCCAAGGCTCTCTAGAGAGAGCCCAACGCTGAGACGCTCCTGCATAAATGCGCTAGCGATGCGGTCTCGGGTCTCGATTGTCTCGATTTCCTTAAGAGCCAGAAGAGCGGACCTAGCAAGATTGGAGCGCGCCTCAAGCGCCTCAGGGGAGTAGTCGGTAAGAGCGGTTGGGTGGTCGTCTATCCCAACTGCGGTGGAACCTGTCGGATCTAGTGCGGCGTATTCGGAGACGTATGCATCGCTTAGGGCGTAGACGTCACTAGGCGCTGAGATGGACATCATGCTGCCTGTGGCGTCATATTCGGTCCCTGCCTCGTCGCTATGCCCCACTTCTACCTCTCAGACTCGTTCTCTCTAGCCCACCTCAGGGCTAGCTCGCTATCGGCTACTGAGAATCTAATTGCCCACGGCCGAGTCCTCGGCGACTACTCGACGTGAATTTGCAGCGATCTTGCCTTGATCTTGCTTCAGAGAGTGGCTCGGTGGGCACGCTGTAGGGGAGTCTTGCTACCGTCGCAGGGTCCATAGAGTCAGGGACTATCAGAATCAGGGACTATCAGAATCAGGGGCGCTGGGCCCACTGATCAGAGAGAGCATGCTCCAGCCTTAATGGAGCATGTGAGGAGCACAATGGCAGCCGACTCAACCAAGCAAGGCGCAGTCTCGACCCGCACCGAGAGCGACTCGATGGGTCCTATCGAGGTCGCCAGCGATCGTTACTGGGGCCCCCAGACCGAGCGTTCGCTGCACCACTTCTCTGTAGCGAACGACCGCATGCCGACTGCGGTAATTCGCGCGATGGGGCTACTTAAGGGCGCAGCGGCGACGGTCAATAAAGACCTAGGGAAACTTAGCGACGAGAAGGCTGCGCTAATCAATGCTGCGGCGGATGAGGTAGTAGCAGGGAAACTTAGCGAGCACTTCCCGCTCTATGTATGGCAGACCGGTTCTGGTACCCAGACCAACATGAACGTCAATGAAGTTATCTCGAATCGCGCGATTGAGATGGCGGGTGGCGAGATGGGCTCGAAGGCGCCGGTTCACCCCAATGATGACGTGAACATGTCGCAGTCATCGAATGACACATTTCCAACGGCGATGAACATCGCGGCCTATCAAGAGGTAACCGCTCGCCTTGTTCCCTCGGTTACTGCGCTGCGCAATGCTCTCGATGCGAAGTCAAAAGAGTTTGCAGACATTGTGAAGATCGGGCGCACACATCTACAAGATGCAGTTCCACTTACTCTTGGTCAAGAATTCAGTGGCTATGTTGCTCAATTGGACGCCGATTTAAAGCGTATTGATCAAGCGATGCCGGCTTTACTGCTTCTTGCTCTAGGCGGTACTGCAGTAGGCACTGGAATCAATACTCACCCAGAGTTCGCTGATCGGTCGGCTGCGGAGATTGCACGCCTGACTGGACTCCCGTTTGCCTCGGCACCTAACAAGTTTGCAGCACTTGCAGCGCATGACGACATTGTCTTCGCTAGTGGAGCGATCCGCACACTTGCCGTTTCGCTGATGAAGATCGCGAATGATGTGCGTTGGCTTGGCTCGGGGCCGCGTGCCGGAATCGGCGAGTTGCAGCTCCCTGAGAATGAGCCAGGATCCTCGATCATGCCCGGGAAGGTAAACCCAACTCAGTCCGAGGCTCTAACAATGGTCTGCGTTCAAGTGATGGGGAACGACACCGCTATCGGAGTTGCAGGATCCATGGGCAACTTCGAACTAAATGTGTTCAAGCCTGTAATGATCTTCAACTTCCTACATTCAGTAGACCTCCTCACCGATGCATGCAGAAACTTCATGGAGTTCTGCGTTGTTGGTATTGAGCCGAACCGCGAGCAGATCGCAAAGCACGTGCGCGACTCGTTGATGCTTGTGACAGCGCTAAACCCAGTCATTGGGTATGACAAGTCGGCGCTCATCGCAAAGAAGGCGCATAAAGAAGGGACGAACCTTCGCGAGGCAGCAGTTTCGTTAGGTTTCCTCACAGGTGAAGAGTTCGATGCTGCGCTCAAGCCTGAGGAGATGATCGGTCCTAAGTGAGTCGCTCTAGGTTCGCTTTCCCCGGATCACATGCAATTATCACCGGAGGATCTTCAGGGATTGGTTTAGAGGTTGCCAAGCAACTTCGAGCGCGAGGATGCAGCGTCTCTGTAATCGCGCGAGATCCTGAGAAACTCGCTCAGCTCGAGGCTCAGAGTGACGGAGTGCGAACCGCCTCTGCAGATGTCACTGATGTAGCGGCTCTTAAAGGAGCAGTTGATCTGCTCGTCGAGCAATCTGGCCCATGTGACCTTCTAATTACTTGTGCCGGTGCTGCGCACCCTGGCTACTTCCTTGAATTAGATGATCAGGTATTTCGAGATCAAATGGAGCTCGATTACTTCGGAACCTTGAATGCGATAAAGGCAGTGCTTCCTTCAATGGTCGAGAGGGGATCCGGCACCATCGTCGGGGTCTCGTCAGTGGCTGGATTGATTGGAGTATTTGGTTACTCCGCTTACGGTGCCTCAAAGTTCGCAGTGCGCGGATTACTTGAGTCGCTGCGTGCTGAGATGCGCAGCCATGGCGTGAAGGTTCTATGCGCGTATCCACCAGATACGGATACTCCAGGTTTTGAGACTGAGAACCTTCTGAAGCCTCGAGAGACGGCGGCTATCTCAGCGGGCATCAAATTACGAACAGCAGACGATGTTGCAACCTCTATCGTCAAGGGAATCGAGAAACAACAAGTAGCAATTACTACTGATCTTCAATCCGCGCTATTGGTGCGCATCGCCGGACTGCTCAGGCCGATGCTTGACGCTGTGATGGCTCGCTCGGCGCGTAAAGCGAAATAGCGCGACTTAAGCGATATTTTCTTCGAGGGCAGGTAGGTCTTGCCCCTCGGCGAGGGGGAAGTGGCACGCCACGAAGTGATTCGGTCGAACCTCTTGTACCTGAGGCTCCTCTTGCGCACACTTCTCCGTAGCAAGCGGGCAACGTGTGCGGAATCTGCATCCAGATGGAGGGGCAAGAGGGGAGGGGATCTCTCCTCCGACACCGCCGCGAAGTGTCGGGTTGATCTCAGGGTCCGCAACCGGAATCGCGCTGAGAAGCGCAGCGGTATAGGGGTGAGCAGGTGATGCGTAGAGGTCATCGGGTGTAGCGATCTCGCAGAGTTTTCCGAGGTACATAACTGCAACGCGGTCGCTGATGTTTTTTACGACTGCAAGGTCGTGAGCGATGAATACGAGAGTTAATCCGTAGCGAGCCTTCATGTCCTCAAGGAGGTTGAGGATCTGTGCCTGTACCGATACGTCGAGTGCGGAGACTGGCTCGTCGCAGATGATCACGCGTGGCTCGGTGGCAACAGCGCGAGCGATAGAGATTCGCTGGCACTGACCGCCAGAGAACTCGTGGGGCCTGCGACCAATCGCTGCCTCTGCATCGATTCCAACAACCTCTAAGACCTCAAGCACCTTGGCCTGGCGACTGGCCTCGTCGCCGATCTTCCAAATGTCGAGTCCTTCGCGGACGATCTTGCCGACGCGTCTACGTGGATTGAGTGACGAGATGGGGTCTTGGAAAATCATCTGAAGTCGAGGCCGCGTCTGTCGTAGTTCTTCGCCTCGCAGCGTTGTCAGGTCGACATCACCAAAGAGCACCTGGCCTGAGTTGGCAGAGACGATCTGCATGATGGCCTTGCCGAGGGTGGATTTTCCACAGCCGGACTCGCCGACAAGTCCGAGCGTCTCGCCCTCGCGAACATCAATGCTGATTCCTGCAACGGCGCTTACTTTGAGCCCTGAGCGCCCTACTGGGAACTCAACGAATAAGTCTTCAATGCGCAGGACGGTCTCGCCCTCGGAGAGATGTGCTTTGCCGGTACCAGCCATATCAGCGAACCCCTGCTGTTTGTTTGGCGCTTATCTCTACAGGGAACCAGCAACTGAATTGGTGGCCATCAGAGTCTGGAGCGGAGAGCGGAGGCTCTTCGGTGCGGCACTTATCTGTGGCATATGCACAACGCGGACTGAACTTGCAGCCTGTCGGAGGATTGATGAGGTTTGGTGGTCGCCCGCCGATGGTCTTCAATCGGGTGTGGCTCGGGTCGCTGATCTTTGGGATCGACGACAAGAGAGCCTCGGTATAAGGATGGCGCAGGTTAGAGAAAAGGACCTTTGTGGGCGCCTTCTCGACGACCTTGCCTGCATACATAACTGCAATCTCGTCGGTGCGCCCGGCCACAACGCCGAGGTCGTGTGTTACAAGAATCATGGCCATGTAGCGGTCGCGTTGTTGAGTCTGGAGGAGGTCAAGGATCTGGGCCTGTACCGTGACGTCAAGAGCAGTTGTTGGTTCATCTGCGAAGAGAAGTTTTGGCCCGCAAGCAATTGCGATAGCGATCATCACTCGTTGGCGCATTCCACCAGACATCTCGTGGGGATACTGACGCAGACGTCGCTCAGGCTCAGGGATTCCCACAGAGGAGAGGAGTGCGAGAGCGGTCTGGTTTGCGTGGTCTTTAGATATGTCCAAGTGCTGTCGCAGACCTTCAGTGATCTGCTTTCCGACTCTCATCACAGGGTTGAGCGAGGTCATTGGATCCTGGAAAACCATCGCCATTTGATCGCCCCAGTAATCGACCATTAGCGAGCTCTCCGCGTCCACAAGCTCGACACCCTCAAACTTGACCGATCCGCTTCGTACTACATCTCGTTTGGGCAAGAGGCCCATGATGGAGCGTGACAAGACTGTTTTTCCCGAACCAGACTCGCCAACAACGCCGAGAGTACGTCCGCGCTCAAGAGTAAAAGACACTCCGTCAACAGCGCGAACGAGTCCGCGATCTGTCTTGAAATATGTCCTCAGGTCCTCAACAACGAGCAATGGCTCACTCGATGGTTGGGCAGCTGCTGCGTCAGAGGCTGGACTCATAGCGCGCTCTCCCTAACGTCAAACTTTGCTCGCAGGACGTCGCCAAGGTAGTTAAGCGAATATACGGTGAAGAAGATGACGATTGAGGGGAAAATAACCATTGTCGGGGCGTCACGGAGGTAGGCCTGCCCAGAGAAGATGACGTTCCCCCAAGTGGTGACATCAGGCTTCACCCCCGCACCAACGAGAGAGAGGCTCGCCTCTGCGACGATCGCAACTGCAATTCCAAGGAGCGCAATTGAGAGCATTGCAGGGAGCACATTCGGTAGAACCTCGCGCAGCATGGTTCGTACATGCCCTGCCCCTTGTGCGCGCGCTGCCGTTACGAAGTCGCGCTCCGACCACGAGAGGGCAGAGGCTCGAGTAATACGAGCAAGGATGGGGATTGAAACGATTGCTAGAGCCATCGTGACGTTAAATACGGTGCGGCCTAAGAACGAGACGACCGCTAGGGCGAGGACAAGCTGCGGGAATGCGAGAAGTATGTCGGTAAGCGCACCGAGTGTTCCACCGATGCGACCCTTGAAATAACCAGAGATGAGCCCGAGCGCTCCACCTAGTAGGAAGCCGACAAGAACGGCGGCAAAGGCTATAAATAGGCTATTTCTTGCACCCCAGATGATCCTTGAGAATACGTCTCTGCCGTTGCCATCGAGGCCGAAGAGGTGGTGAAGGGATGGACCCTGGGCAGCTTTTAGAGGGTTCGCATCGTTGATGGGGTCTGCTATCGGGAGAACCGGAGCGAGGATCGCAGCGAGGATTAGTAGTGTCATCCAACCTAGAGCGATCCATGCGCCGACAGGGAGGCCTCTGCGTTTTACCTTGATGTTTCCTGCCGCTACTGCCGCGAAATGCTGTGATGCCGCATCGGTGGGGACGGCATGGCTCGCCTCGTCATGGGCAAGTACTTGAATGAGTTCTTCACCGTGGTCAGGCAACGGTTCTCGCATTTCGAATTCGTGGGTCTAGGACCGTGTAGAGGATGTCAATAATAAAGTTGACCACTACATAGAGGATCGCGATGATCGCTACGTATGACTGAAGAGCGGGGTACTGCTTAGCAAGAATTGCTTCAGTAATTCGCTTGCCAAGGCCAGGGACCCCAAAGACGTTCTCTACAACGATTGCTCCACCGATAAGGGCACCAACATTAAGTCCAGCAACGGTTAGGAGCGTAAGGCTTGAAGGGCGGAGCGCATGGCGCCAAAGAATGCGGCGTGTGGGGATTCCCTTCGCCTTTGCGGTCGTGATGAAGTCCTCTTGGAGGGTTGCGATCATGTCCGAGCGAAGCAAGCGCATGTAGACCGCGATCTGTCCAAGTGTCAATGCCACAACAGGCATGAGCATGTAGGTCCAGTTATCAAGCGGATTGAGCGGAAACGGGATCACGTTCGACTGCGTTGGAAGTAACTGCCACTTGGCTCCTACATAAATAGCGAGCAAGAGGGCTACAACGAAGTTCGGTAGAGCGAGCAATGCAAACATCGTCGCGTTTGCACCGCGGTCATACTTGCTTCCGGCTCGATACGCCGTCGTTACCCCAAGGGGGATTGCGATGAGCAGAGCAAAGAACTGGGCATAGAGCATCAACTCGAGTGATACCGGAAGTGATGTCTTTAGGACAGTGTTCACTGACTGCTTTGAGTCGTAATACTTTCCAAAGTCTCCCTGCGCAAAATTCCCCAGCCATATTCCGTACTGCTGAATTAAGGGCTTATCGAGGCCAAGGTCAGTTCGCAGCGCGTCTTTCTGCTGGGATGTCCCAAAGGGGATGATCTTGGAGACGGGGTCGCCAGGCTGGAGCTTTGTTAGCCCAAAGGTGATGAAGGTTACGACGAGGACCACCAGAACGAGCCGGAGGAATTTTAGAGTGAAAGTGCGCAGCACGCAGTCTCCTCTGTTCGCTTCCGGCTCGTCCTATAGGTGGTTTTCGTCATTTGAATTTCGATTGCTGCTTAGTTACTTGGTTTTCGAGATACCAAGGAGCTGGTGGTATCCAGCAAACACGACTGCTGGCTTGTCCTTGCCGGGCTTGCCGGTTGCGTCTGGAAGGTTTGGACCAACGATGCCAGTGATGTTGCTCTTGGCGCCGATGAACCAATCCGTGTACCAGCCCCAAAGGGTTGTGATCTCCGAGGACATCTGGGATACGAAGGTCTCGTAGTCAGCCTTGCGCTTTGCAGGGTCGATCTCTGAACGCCCATCGTCAAGTGCCTTGTCGATTATGGGGTTGTTGATCTTGCCGAAGTTAACCGGTGATCCAGAGTGGAACCATACGTAGAGACCATCTGGGTCTGCACCTGGATAGTTACGCCATGCAAATGCATCTACAGCGCCACCGATTGCTTGGTTGATGATTGCAGCCTGGTCAACTGGCTGGGGAAGGTTGATCGTGATGCCAACCTGCTTGCCCTCACGCTGAATCTCCTGCGCTAACGCCTGAGTGGTGGGGTCGAAGGTCGACTGGAGGTTGAACTCAAACTTGCCTCCGTGAGCATCCTTGTATGCCTGAACCAGTTTCTTAGCCTGGACAAGATCTTGCTTGGCAGGGTAGCCAGCAGGGTCCTTGATGTGGCCTAGAACCTTTGAGTCGACTACCTGGAATGCCTTCGTAGTCCCAGGGCCTGCACCGATGGCTGCAAGTGCCTCACGGTCCTGTGAGAGTGCTATTGCAAGACGTGCGTTCTTGTCATCAAAGGGTGGGCGAGTCAGGTTGATGAGAACCTGGCTGATCTCACGGTTTCCTGCAGGCTCAGCAGTGATAGTGGTATTGGCAAAACCCTCTACGGTCTTGCGGTCCTTGCCTCCTGATGTGTGGATGACATCAAACTGTCCGCCCTGGAGTCCGTTCATTCTCTGAATGGAGTCTCCCTGAACTTTCCAGTTGATTCCATCAAGTAGCGGGTAACCCTTGCGCCAGTAGCTGGCGTTCTTAACTACTGAGACGTCACCTGAAGATGGGTCGAAGCTCTTGAGCTTGAACGGCCCAGATCCAATGAGCTTTGTGTCGCAGTCTGGCGAGTCAAGCTGCGCTGGTGCTGCAATTCCGGTGCGCCCTGTTGTCCAGAGGTACCAAGGGAATGCAACCCATGCCTTCTTCATCGTCACCGTTACTGTGAGCGGATCTACAACGTCCACTGAAGCGATGTTTGAGAACACGAACTGGAGCAGAATGCCCTTGGTCCATGCATCAATGTTCTTCTTAACTGCCGCTGCGTCTACAGGGGTTCCATCGTGGAAGGTGACCCCTTCGCGCAGTCCGATTGTCCAGACAGTGGAGTCGGCGTTGGCGGTGATGCTCTTAGCGAGGTAAGGAACAGCGCGTCCGTCATTGGTGGGCTCAGCGAGCGTGTCATACATCGACTGCATGATCATGATGCCCGAGATTGCGGCCTGGGTCTTGGGGGGGCAGAACTGGGTGGTCTTGCCCTCGACGCCGTAGGTGATGACTCCACCGGCTACGGGAGTGCCTCCGCCGCCTTGGTCTCCACCCTTGTCGCCGCCGCCACATGCTGTAGCGAACATCGCGACGATTGCCAATGAGGCGGCAATTTTAATGCCGCGGTTTCGATTGGTGTGCTGGACTTTCCGCACGTTTCCCCCCGTGAAGTAGTCGATGGGCTGAGCCCCGATGAATTGAATATTGATTGTTAATAGTTTCGTATCTCTATATTTTTAGTGCTTTACCGATAATGAACGAATTACGTACTTGTGACTTGCTTGTGACTTGCTTGAGATTTAATACCCTTGCTTGACTCTTTCGTGGTATCCGAGGATGCCCCGCTGAGGTAGGACCGTAAGCAGTAACGGCGTCATTGTCAAACCACAGACTAGGCGCGACGCGATGGTCAAGAGAGGGCAGCAAGAGAGGGCAGGTGAGAGAGCCTCGCGGAGTCTTCCCTCCGGGGGCAGAGCGAGTCGCTAAATCCGTTTGGGTGAGGTCAGTCAGAGAGATTCCACAATGGAGGCTTCGCGGGCGTTACGGTCTCTATATGAGCGGTGACGACGGAAGCCTTCGGGTCAGCTCAACACTCGTGATCGTTGCCGGGGACCTGATTTGGAGGGTAACGACCTCTGGAGGGCCTGGAGGTCAGCATGCAAACGTGACCCGGTCCCGCGTTGAGCTCTCATTTGACGTTGAATCCTCCATCTCTCTAGGCCCAAGGCAGCGTGCAAGGCTTATTGAGAAGCTTGGGGCAGTTGTGAGGGTAAGTGCGGGGGATACCCGCTCACAGGCTCGAAATAGAGAGATCGCTCTAACGAGGATGGGGGAGCGCCTCGCTGAGGCCCTGCGTCAGGATGCCCCAAGGCGTGCGACGAAGCCTGGGGTCGGGGCCAAGCGAGCAAGGGTCGACGACAAGCGCAGGCGTGGAGATGTAAAGCGGGGTCGAGGGCGCCCAAGCGAAGGGGATTAGCGCTGAGGCAGGCCTCGGGAGGCGACCCCAGTGAACGGACCAGAGAACGGACCAGAGAACGGACCAGAGAACGGACCAGAGAACGGACCAGAGATCTAATACTTAGGTCCCACCGGCAAACTGTGAGGATTGGGAGGTACTCTTCTAATCATGGAGCGACTCAGTGGTCTAGACGCAGCATTTCTCTCGCTTGAGAGCCCGGTTGATCACATGCATGTCATGGCCGTCGCCATACTCGACCCCAGCGATATGCCTGGGGGATTCACTGCCCGCACGATGCGTCGCTTGGTTGGGGAGCGCCTCTCGCGTATCCCTCAGTTTCGCAGACGCCTAGTTGAGGTTCCGTTCAATCTGCATCATCCCCTATGGGTGGAGGATCCGGATTTCGATCTTGAGTACCACGTTCGTCAGGTTGCAGCCATTGCCCCGGGTGGTGAGCGCGAGCTCGCATCACTCGTAGGTGAAATTTCGTCACGCCAGCTTGATCGCACTCGCCCTCTTTGGCAGTTCTGGGTGGTAGAGGGCTTGGCTGATGGAAATGTTGCGCTTGTCGCAAAGATGCACCATTCCGCTATCGATGGAGCGTCAGGGGTGGATGTCCTAGGGCATCTAGTTGATCTCGAGCCCACCCCAGTCGCACCCGAAGTAGAGCTTGAGCCGTGGCGCCCGGATCGCGTACCAACCGAGATTGAGATGATTCTCGGCTCCGTTGTCTCCATTGCTCGGCGCCCAGAGCAGATCGCTAGAGCAGGAGTGAACCTCGGCAAAGGACTCTTTCGATTAGGGCAGAGCGCTTTGGATGGAGCGATGACTGGAGCGGCCGCGCCATTTACGGCGCCGCGGCTTCCTTGGAATTCCGCGATTACCCCTCACCGCAAGGTTGCATTCAGCACGGTCTCTCTCGCCGATGTGAAGGTTGTGAAAGACGCCTTTGGTCTCACCGTGAATGATGTAGTGCTGGCCGCAGTCTCTGGTGCTCTGCGTATCTACCTAACGGGGATTGATGCTCTGCCTGACAAACCCTTGGTTGCAGTAGTACCGACGAATGTGCGCACCAAGAATCAAAAGGGTGTAACGGGGAATGTCGTCTCTGCAATGTTCGCCTCACTTCCTTCGCATCAGGCAGACCCAGTTCACCGTCTTGCTCTAGTAGCAGAGTCGATGGGCCAGGCAAAGCAGACCCAACGCGATCTAGGTGGCACAATCCTGGGCGAGTGGGCAGAGGTTGCGACTGCACCAATTCTCTCGAGCGGGATACGAATCTATCGACGATTCTCTGAGCGTATGAGGCCGATCTACAACCTCGTCGTCTCTAATGTTCCTGGTCCGCCGGTACCGGTCTACATGGCAGGTGCTCGTGTTGTGAGTCTAGTCCCCATGGGACCAGTCTTCGATGGCGCAGGCCTCAACATCACGGTGCTCTCCTACATGGATCGCGTTGACGTTGGGTTCATGGCTTGTCGAGAGACTGTTCCATCACTCTGGAGCCTTGCTGAGGCAATCCCAGCTGCAATGGAGGAGTTGCTTGAGGCAGCGCGTGATTCTTCTGGAGTTGCAGCATCCTCAACGACAGAGGTCGACTTGACGAAAGACGATGAGCCAGATCTCGGTGAGGCCGATGCCTCCGCTTCGAATGCAGGGCAGCACTCTCAAGAGCGATGAAGAGCTAGTAGCGGGGGAGTATCACCTCGAGATTGCGTCCTTACTCTTGATTACGGCTTAATGAGTGTGCCCCGGAGCATTTGGCCCGGGGCACACTCGTGTTCAATCGTTTGTTTAGAGAATCACTCTGGTGTGTCGTCGTCGAGGATCCTCACGGTGCCGGTAGAGCGTGTGATCTTGATCCGCGAGTCTGTGGATGCGTTTGCGTCCCAGACACACTTGCCTCCGGTCTGCGTGGTTACTTTGTCCACAATGATCTGGAAGGTCTCGTCTGCCTCTACGAGTGTGTCGTAGTTGACCTTCACTGAGAGTTTTGCGAGTGTCTGGTTCGCAGCGATGATCGCGAACTTCTTCTTCGTGACTCCCATTTGCATGTAGTCCTGAGTGCCGTCAAAGAGTGTCGGCTTATCTACACCGGTTGCGGTCACATCGTTAGTGCGCCACCAGACGCAGACAGGTTCGGCCAAAGGTGCTGACACGCCTAGGTCGACAGCAATCGTCTTGGCTCTCGGGCCGCTGCCTTCATACATAACTGTTTTGCCGACACCGATAACCATCGCGTGGGGATCGGTCACATCGAAGGATCGCTCCACGGGAGGTGCCGCGAGGTACGTGGCGTCTCCGCCCTGTGTTGCCTGGATCGTGCAGGTGCCGTTGGTGTTGAGGAACACAAGGTTGACTGTCGAGACCTCCACGAAGCAGACGTCGCCGGTTGTCGAGCTAAACGCCACGGGGAGCCCACTCGATGAAGTACCGGTCACCTCGAACGCGCCAGCAGTATTCGCTCGGTCCTTTAGTGCGCCGAACGTGATCGACTGTGCATCCTTTGCTGCGAACGAACGATCGACCGTGGCCGGTGTGTAGAGATCGCTTCCGGCTTGGGTCGCACGGATCGTGCACTCACCAGTGGCGCCGGTGAGAATCACCACGGTGCCGATCACGGTGCAGACCGACTCAGTGGTCGATGAGAACGTGACAGGCAGACCACTAGAGGCTGTCGCACTTACAGCGAATGCCGGAGCGTTGATCGCACGGTCGTTGAGCGCCCCGAACGTGACCGACTGGGAGAGGAACGCCCATTTTTGTATGCGATGGTTGTAGGCGTCTGCGATGTAGATGTTGCCGGTCGTGTCGACTGGTACTCCATACGGG
>JBAWWI010000052.1:0-14753 GCA_037146835.1 Actinomycetes bacterium
GCGCGCATTACTGGGAACCGGAGCGGGTCAAAAATGTCCGTTCCAAAACCACCTGCACCGATACTCAAACTACCGATCGTGTCTCCGTGGTAAGCGCCTCCAAATGCTAGGTAGGAGTTGCGCCCGGTTACTCCAATATTTGTCCAGTATTGAAAAGCAATTTTTAGGGCCTGCTCAATTGCGGCGGCGCCATCCGATGCGAAGAGAAAATGCGGAGCCTCCACAGGTACGCGAAGCGCTAATGCCTCAGCAAACTCAATAACTACTCTGTTGCCGTTCCCGAGAAGAGTGCTGTGGGCGACGCGATCAAGCTGGTCGCGTGCAGCGGCATCAAGCTCCGGGACACGATGCCCAAGGGTTGTTACCCATAGCGAAGAGATGGCATCGAGGTAACGATTCCCATCTACGTCGATGACCTCTCTGCCCTCTGCCCTCTCGACAATTACGGGAGAGTTATCCGGGTACGCGGCCATCTGGGTAAAGCCATGCCACACAACCGAAGCGTCGCGTGCAATCCAATCCCCCTGATCCGTCATTCCTACGATGCTACGAGGTAACCCCGCTAGTAGTTAGCCCCCAGAGACAGTTGAGCAGAACTCAGCAAACTGTTCTAGGTACCGATCGATGTCGGCCTCGGTGTGCTGCACAGAGATAGTCCACTGCTCTTCATCCCCTGGGGTCATGAATAGCCCTCGATTCACAGCCCACGGGTAAGAGGCTTCGTAGAGGCTCGTATCGGTCTCGAGGAAATCTCGGTAATTCGTTAGAGGCTCTGGCCTGTAGGAGACGCAGCCCTTGGCTCCAAGGTCCACAGCGTGACCGGGGATTCCGTTCTCTTGGAGCGCCTGTGCGCATCCGCTAGCAAGGCGCGATCCCAGTGTCTCGAGGTATGTGTAGGCCTCTCGCGTCATCACCTTGGAGAGTGTCGCTATTCCTGCTGCGGCTACTAATGGGTTTCCGTTGAAGGTTCCCTGCTGAGCGGCGCCTCGAGTGATGGAGTCCATAACATCTGCACGCCCTCCGAAGGCTGCCCCTGGCGTACCGCCGCATATGGCCTTGGCCCAGCATGCAAGGTCGGGGACAACTCCATAACGCTCGACCGCTCCGCCGTAAGCAACAGTAGCTCCACTCTTAACTTCGTCGAAGATTAAAAGAGCGCCGTGCTTATGAAGGAGGTCTTTGAGAGCCTGCAGATATCCGGGCGCAGGTTGGCAGATTCCAATATTCATCATCACCGGCTCAAGGATCAGGCAAGCAATGCGGTCTCCCTGATCTTCGAGGAGCTTCGAGAGAACAGTTAGGTCGTTGAACGGTACGACATGTGTGTGCTCAGCGATTGAGTGCGGAATACCGAGCGACATTGGTGTGGAGTGGGGAGCGTCGCGCCCGCCCATCATGTCGGCGTTCGGTACGACCGAGAACATCACGGGGTCATGGTGGCCGTGATAGGAGCCTTCGATCTTGACTATGTGATCGCGCCCCGTCGCCGCGCGCGCAATACGAATGGCGCCCATAGTTGCCTCAGTGCCTGAATTCGCAAAGCGCAGAGACTCGCACGAGAAGCGCTCACAGAGAAGCTCGGCGAACTCAACAGTGGCTTTCGTTGGGGCAGCGAAGTGGGTTCCATTACGCGCAGCGTGCTCAATCGCCTCTGCGACTACTGGGTGGGCATGCCCAACAATCATGGCGCCGAAGCCGTTGTGGAAGTCGAGGTACTCCCGTCCGTCAACGTCCCACACATGGCTTCCCTTGCCGCGCTCCAAGTAGATCGGGTACGGCTCGCCTGCTTGGAAAGAAGACCCGACGCCCTGCGGCAGCGATTTAAGTGCTCGCTCGTAGAGAGCTTTTGATTTCGGTGTTGCAGCAACAAGTTTCGCGAACTCATCGGATGCAAGTGTGGATGCGTTGATGCGGCTGCCGTTATCCACGGCTATCAGCTCCTGTGTTGGTATATGTGTTTCTGGGTGTGTTTGTTCTCGTATTTACTCTCTATTTAGTGCTTAATCATTACGTGCTTTAACTCGGTGTAGTGCTCTATTGCATAGATCGACATGTCATTCCCATAGCCCGACTGCTTGAAGCCTCCATGAGGCATCTCAGAAACAATCGGTATGTGGTCGTTGACCCATACGCAGCCAAATTGAAGAGCGGCGCTCATTCTCATCGCGCGCCCAACGTCGCTGGTCCAGACACTCGCCGAGAGCCCGTAATCAATATCGTTGGCCCACGCGAGGGCATTGGCCTCGTCGGTAAAACGCTGCACCGACACAACGGGTCCAAAGACTTCTCTCTGCACAATCTCGCTGTCTTGAGCGGGTCCAGCAATAACTGATGGCGAGTAGAAGAAGCCAGGGCGATCCATTGCTGACCCGCCGATGGTTAGTTCAGCACCGGCCTCTACTGCACGCGCCACCATCGCCTCAACCCTCGCAAGTTGGTTCGCAGAGATTACTGGCCCCATTCCCGTTGCTTCATCGAAGGGGTCCCCTGTGGAGATTCCAGCAACCGCATCGGTTAACCCTGATACAAAGTCATCGTAGATACCTGGGCCAGCCAAGATGCGGCAGGGCGCAGTGCAGTCTTGACCAGAGTTGTAATAAGACATCTCAACTAGGCACGCAATTGCCGCCTCAATATCAGCATCGTCAAAAATAATGACCGGAGCCTTGCCGCCTAGTTCTAAATGCACACGCTTGAGAGTCTCAGCTGCAGTGCGCGCAATTACTTTGCCGGTCTCCACGCTTCCTGTGAGCGAGACCATCGCTACCTTTGGGTGGCGAACAAGAGCGTCGCCCGCCGTGCGGCCTTGACCTGTGACGACATTCAATACGCCAGGGGGGAGAATGTCAGCCGTAATCTCAGCGAGGCGTAGAGCGCTGAACGGAGTGAGCTCCGATGGCTTCAGGACAATCGTGTTGCCAGCAGCAAGTGCTGGGCCGAGTTTCCAAGTAGCCATGTTGAGTGGGTAGTTCCACGGGGCAATGCCACCAATAACACCGAGTGGATCGCGGCGCAGGTACGAGGTGTGCTCCTCTAGATACTCTCCCCCTGCTCGCCCCTCAAGGAAGCGCGCGCCGCCGGCGAAGAATCTCCAGTTATCGAGAGTGAGGTCCATCTCAAACTCGATCATTGAGGCCGGCTTACCGCAGTTCTCCATCTCTATGCGCTTGAGATTCTCGAGATCGGCCTCAATAGCGTCCGCGACCTTGTGGAGGATCTCGCTACGCCCCCGTGGCGTCATGCGCCCCCAAGACTCAAAGGCATTTGCTGCAGCGGTGACCGCAGCATCCACATCGGCGACTCCGCTCGAGGGGACTGATCCGATCGACTCTCCGGTAGCAGGGTTAATTACAGCATCGGTTGCACCGTCAAGGGAGTCTCGCCACTCGCCATTTATAAAGTTCGTACTCGGCACCTAAATCTCCTGCTCTCCGGGTCCTAATTCTGGCTTGTCTTGCTGCTTGTCTTGCTGGCCCGTCTTCTTGGGCCTTCTCTTAGAGTATCTAGTCGTGCATCCATAAACGTAGTGGCCCTATGAGGTCTCTCGGGAGGGGCAAATGGCATGTATTTCATTTCCTTGGGGAGATTTTTGGTGTAGACCAACTCTCCCCGCCCTAACCTGCTTGACTTGAGCGTATGGGTGCGGCAAACAAAGTAAAGCCGCACTTTTAACAGGAGGCGTGAGACTGAACATCGAGGCGTTGAAAGATCCTAAGGACCTTTCTGGTTCAGAGAATACGGTCATTGAGATCTCCCACGTCTCAAAGCAATTTGGCGACTTCAAAGCCGTAGATGACGCGAACTTTGGGATACGTCAAGGCGAGTTCTTCTCAATGCTTGGCCCTTCTGGCTGCGGCAAGACCACGACCCTTCGCATGATTGCTGGATTTGAGCAACCAACTAGTGGTGAGGTTCGTCTCGACGGAAAAGATGTCTCGAAGGTTCCGCCCTATAAGCGCAATGTGAATACGGTTTTCCAGAACTATGCGCTCTTCCCGCATATGACGGTATTCGACAACATCGCATTTGGTCCGCGATCCACCAAGGCCCCAAAGGGCGAGATTGCTGGTCGGGTTAAAGAGATGCTCGAGATTGTTCATCTCGCTGATTTTGCGGAGCGCCGGCCAACTCAGCTCTCCGGCGGCCAGCAGCAGCGTGTTGCACTGGCCCGAGCTTTGGTCAATTACCCGAGTGCCCTTCTGCTCGACGAGCCTCTCGGAGCGCTCGACCTGAAGTTAAGGCAGACGATGCAGCTCGAGCTCAAGCGCATTCAGCGCGAGGTCGGTATCACCTTCGTTTTCGTGACGCACGATCAAGAGGAGGCCCTCACGATGAGCGATCGCATCGCAGTCATGAATGCTGGCCGCGTTGAGCAGATAGGTACCCCCGAGGAGATATACCACCAGCCTGCAACGGTGTTTGTTGCTGGGTTTATAGGCGTAGCCAATCTGATCCCCGCGGCTGTAGTAGCGGTAACTGGCGATCTCGCTACGGTCGATGCAGCAGGTCATCGCTTTGGAGTCCCCGTTACTGACGAGAGCATCAGGCCCGCTGACTCCGCAGTGGTAATGGTGCGCCCTGAGCGGCTTCATCTCTCGATAGCCCGGCCTACAGGTGATTTAGCAGCGGTTGAGGCCACTGTTGAAGAGCTTGTATTCCAGGGGCCGGTGCTACGCGCCAGTCTTCGTACCGGTGCAGGGATTGAGTTAGTTGCACATATCGGGCCCGAGGACGCGCTTCCGATGCTGCGCCCTGGTGACCGGCTGTGGGCTTCCTGGGACCTCGACGCTGCTTGCTTACTTCGGAGCGTCGATACCGCTGCGGAGACAGCGCCTGTCTCCTAGTGTTCATTCCGTAGGCAAATCTTTTCTGATACCTGAAGTTTTTTGAACACCAACAAAGGAGCGACACCATGGCTCGTCAAAACCTCAGCCGTCGACAGTTTCTTACGCGCACTGGTTTAGCAGTCGGGGGCGTTGCGATTGCTCCCTCACTCCTCGCAGCGTGTGGGGGCGGTAGTAGCGACGGAAATAAGAACGCGGTCTCGATCTCCAACTGGACCGGATATATGGGCAAGTCCGATATTGCGGCCTTCAAGAAAGCCACCGGGATCAGCGTCACATATACCGAGGACATAAACGACAACAACGAGTACTTCGCGAAGATTCAACCGAACCTTCAGAAGGGCAAGAGCATCGGTCGAGATGGGTTTGTCTTGACTGACTGGATGGCAAATCGAATCATCAATGAAGTGAAGTGGGCACAGCCTTTCGTGGCATCAAAGGTTCCAAATAAGGCGAACCTCTTGCCAGCGCTCGCCAGCCCTGCATTTGATCCGCAGCGCAAGTTCAGCCTTCCTTGGACAACTGGAATGACCGGTATTGCGTACAACATTGCGCAGACTGGCAAAGAGATAAAGACGATTGACGACTTCATCGCTGTTAGCGGCCCCACTTCGGTCTTGAGCGAGATGCGCGACACGATCGGGTTGTTCATGCTCGCAGACGGCAAGGACCTAGCCACGCCTACATACGAAAGTGCAGGACCGTCGTTCGACCGCCTAGAGAAGGCAATCTCCGACGGGGCAATAACAAGTTTTAACGGTAACGACTACGTCTCCGACCTCGGTACCGGAAACCTCTCAGCTGCGATCGCCTGGTCTGGTGATGTTGCACAGATCACTCGAGACAATCCAGATGTGAGGTTTGCAATTCCAGAGAGCGGCGGCAGAATTTGGTCCGACAACTTCATGATCCCAGTCTCGAGCGACAAGCCAGATCTGGCTTCAGAGTGGATCAACTTCTTCTATGACCCAGTGAATGCAGCTCGCCTTACTTCATTCATCCAGTACGTCTCGCCGGTTCAGGGCACTGCTGACGAGTTGATAAAACTCGGTGGCGATGCTGCAAAACTGGTTGATGACCCGCTAGTGAACCCAACCGACGCAATGCTCGCAACACTCTCGGATTTTGGGTCGCTCAACGAAGCAGAGGAGATTCGCTTCGACAAGCGATTTGCAGAGATTCAGGGCGCGGGTTGATCAAGGAGCCCACGGGCAATGGTCTGCACAAGGCGCTAGTTAGTCGCCGCGGGTTTCTAGCTGGCGCAGGCGCTATAGCCGGAGGAGCACTCGCTGGCTCTGCTTTGCTGACAGCATGCGCGGATGCAAATGAACAATCTGCTGGCGCCCTCCAGATCTCAAACTGGACTGGCTATATAGACCCCAAAAGCGTCGCGGTATTTGAGAAGCAGACCGGCATCGGGGTCGAGTACTCAGAGGATATAAATGACAACAACGAATGGTTTGCGAAGAACCAGCTTGTTCTCGCCAAAGGTGATTGGATCGGCAGAGACGCAGTAGTGCTCGATGATTGGATAGCGAATCGCTTGATCAATCGGCTTAAATGGGCTGAACCGTTCGCACCCGGCGTGCTTAAAAATAGGGCAAATCTCCTCCCGGAGTTATCGAATCCTTCGCATGATCCAGGACGGCGATTTAGCCTTCCATGGGCAGTTGGTCTAACTGGGATTGCCTACAACCGCTCCGTTACAAAACGAGATATCCATAGCCTCGACGATTTTCTCGCGATCGATACTCCAACTGCCGTTCTGAGCGAGATGCGTGACACAGTTGGTCTCATGATGCGCGCTGAAGGGGCTGATGTGACTCAACCAACAGCAGCAAGCGCCGAGTCTGCATTTGCTCTCCTTGAGAAATCAGTCGCCGATGGAGCAATCGACGCGTTTACAGGTAACGACTATGTGAGCGACCTAGCTACAGGCAATCTTGGAGCTGCATTCGCCTGGTCAGGTGACGTTGCCCAGATCACTCGCGATAATCCAGATGTGCGGTTTGTGATACCGGAGAGCGGCGGGCTTATCTGGTCTGACAACTTTGTTATTCCTAAAGGCGCAGAGCATCGAGTCAATGCCACCAAGTGGATTGACTTTTTCTATGACCCCGTGAATGCTGCACGCCTTACGGCATATGTTCAGTACATCTCGCCTGTTGTTGGAGTAGCTGAGGAACTTGCGAAAATGGGTGGCAAGGCTGCTCGCCTAATCGATGATCCGCTAGTGGTTCCTACCCCGAGCATGCTCAACTCAGTGGCAACTTTTGGAATCTTGAACCCGGCCGATGCGGACGCAATGGATACGCGCTTCTCTGAGCTTCAGGGGGCGGCATGAGCGCAAAGATTGAGCGCGATGCTGAGGGCCGCAAGCAGGCGCGTTATGCGCCGTGGATGCTCCTTGTTCCTGGGTTGCTTTGGTTGCTTTGGTTCTTCTACCTTCCGCTCTATTCGCTCTTTCGAATGTCGCTCTCTACTAAGCCGAGCCGCTTCGCTGTCCCTGAATTTGGTTGGGCTTGGAGTAATTACCACGATGCATTCTCGCAGTATGGGGCTCAGTTTCAGCGGTCGTTTACCTATGCATTCGCAGCAACGATTGCCGCGCTACTAATTGCATACCCAGTTGCATATGTCATCGCATTCCGTGGGGGGCGATATAAGAATGTGCTACTTGGTCTAGTAGTTGTTCCATTCTTTACGAACTTCTTGATCCGTACTTTGGCATGGAAGACGATCCTCGGGAATCGGGGTCCTCTAATAAGTCTGCTACACACGATCGGCGTACTCGGCCCTAATGAGACCCTTCTCAGGACGCCCATAGCCGTAATAGGTGGCCTCACTTACAACTTCTTGCCCTTCATGGTATTGCCCATCTATGTGTCTCTCGAAAAAATTGATCCGCGTTTGTTAGATGCCGCTCGAGATCTTTACTCAAATACTTGGCGGGGTTTTCGTAAGATAATTGTCCCGCTCTCGCTCCCTGGAGTATTCGCAGGGAGTCTCCTGGTCTTTATTCCGGCTGCCGGTGACTTTGTGAACTCCTATTACTTAGGTAATGCGAAGACAACGATGATCGGGAGCGTGGTCCAGGATCAATTCTTGGTGCAGAACAACTACCCAATAGCCGCAGCGCTCTCCTTTGTTTTTATAGCAATAGTTATGGTCGTAGTTGCGATTTACTCTCGACTTCTCGGTACTGAGGAGATCGCATGAGCGCAGTCGTAGGCGGAGCCAAGAAGCAGAGAGAGCAGTACGGAACAGTTACATCACCGGCAGGGAAACTTGGCCGTTTCATTATCAACCTCTTCGCCGCCGGTGGACTCCTCTACCTGTTCCTGCCGATTTTTGTCATCGTTGCGTTCTCGTTTAACCAGCCCATCGGGCGTTTCAACGCGGTATGGAACAGATTCACGTTCGACAACTGGCTGCACCCCTTCGCCGATCAGGCCCTTGTCGATGCTCTGATCCTGAGCCTTAAAGTTGCTCTGTTATCAACCGCAGTAGCGACTGTTATCGGAACCTTCATGGCGATCGGGCTAGTGCGCTATCGATTCAAGGGAGGAGGTTTAGTCAACTTCCTTTTGGTCCTCCCGCTAACCGCTCCAGAGATCGTCCTAGGTGCGTCGCTGCTAACACTCTTTCTCGCTCCAACAATGCTGCTCTTTAATATTTCGTTCTCACTTGGTTTCGCAACGATTGTTATCGCCCACATCATGTTTCTTGTGAGTTATGTAGCCCTAACCGTGAGGGCACGTCTGCGTGGATTCGATTGGACCCTCGAGGATGCAGCGATGGATCTTGGGGCCAACCCGACCCGCACATTCTGGAGAGTTACCCTTCCACTAATCACGCCTGGGATCCTTGCTGCTGCGTTGCTTTCGTTCGCGCTATCCATAGACGACTTCATCATCACTTATTTTGTATCGGGGCCGAGCACGACGACATTCCCGGTTCGCATTTTTGGGCAGTCGCGCACCGCAACTCCACCTCAGATCAATGTCCTCTCAACAATGATTCTGCTAGTGAGTATCTCGATACTTGCGATTGGGACTCTCGTGAGCGCTCGTCGCACGAAGCGTGATACTGCGTAGGGTCTTAATTTATAGGGTCTTAATTTATAGGGTCTTAATTTATAGGGTCTTAATTCATTAGGCCTTACTTATTTGTGGGGAACCCGAGATCAGTACCGCGGGTAGACGGGTCAGCCCAGCGAGTAGTGACAACCTTGCCACGTGTATAGAAGTGCACGCCCTCGGTGCCGTGGACATGAGTATCGCCGAAGAGGCTGTGGCCCCACCCGCCGAATGAGTAATACGCAACTGGAACAGGGATCGGAACATTGATCCCGACCATCCCAGCATCTACCTCATTTGCAAACCTGCGTGCGGCGCCGCCATCACGAGTAAATATCGCGACTCCATTGCCGTATGGGTTATCCGCTACTAATGAGACGGCCTCCTCGTATGTATCCACGCGCACCACACATAGAACCGGACCGAATATCTCGTCTGTGTAGACGCTCATCTCTGTAGTGACATGGTCAATAAGGGTGGGCCCAACCCAGAAGCCGCCTTCGTTGCCTGCTACCTCTACTCCTCGACCATCGACAACAATTGAGGCTCCGGAGTTCTCTCCCGCATCTATGTAGTCGCGTACGCGGTCACGGTGTGCTCCGGTAACGACCGGCCCCATCTCGGAGGTCGGGTCAAGGCTTGGACCTACATTAATAACGCGGGTTCGCTCTGCAATCATGCTCACTAATTCATCGGCAACTCCGCCGACAGCGACAACTACCGAGATCGCCATGCATCGCTCTCCGGCTGATCCGTAGCCCGCGCTCACTGCTGCGTCTGCAGCGGTCTCAAGGTCTGCGTCAGGGAGAACAATCATGTGGTTCTTAGCGCCACCGAGGGCCTGCACGCGCTTGCCATGCTTCGTACCTGTTTCGTATACGTAGCGCGCAATTGGAGTTGAGCCGACAAATGAAATTGCTTTTACATCGGGGTGCTCAAGAAGGGCATCTACTGCAACCTTGTCGCCCTGGACCACGTTAAAAACCCCATCAGGCAATCCGGCATCTCTCCAAATCTCTGCAATTCGAATAGATGCAGATGGGTCGCGTTCGCTCGGCTTCAGGATGAAGGCATTTCCGCATGCAATTGCAATAGGGAACATCCACATTGGGACCATGGCTGGAAAATTAAAGGGAGTGATGCCTGCGACTACTCCAAGGGGCTGGCGCATGGAGTGGACATCTGTCTCAGTTGAGACGCTCTCAGAGTGGGAGCCTTTAAGAAGGTGTGGGATTCCGCACGCGAATTCGATTACCTCGATTCCTCGTGCGACCTCTCCGCGTGCATCGCTTAGAACTTTGCCGTGCTCAGAGGAGATGATGCGCGCGAGGTCGTCGGCCGCCGCCTCCATAAGCTCCCTGAAAGCGAAGAGAACTCGAGCGCGTCGAGAGAGCGAGGTCTGTCCCCACTCTGCTGCAGCCGCCGTGGCAGCGGCGACGATGAAATCAACATCGGAGCGGCTAGCGAGCTCGACCTCGGCCTGGGTGGCTCCGGTAACCGGATCATGCACCACGTGCAACGATGGAGACGTGGTTCCGAGGGTCTTGTAGGGGGCCCCATTTGTCCAGTGTGTGATTCTGCGCATGCCCCGAGCGTAGGGCACGGCGCCCATACTTCTCAGTTCAGTTTTTAGTTAGCGCGTCCACTGCCACTTGGAGAGCCGTGAGTTGCTCAGAGACTCGCGCTAGGTCTGCTCGTGTAGCGGCCTCTGCCGGCCCCTTCTTGTGCACGTCGATCTTCCCGCCGGGGAGGAGGGTCATGCGCTCGATGTCGTCTAGAGAGTCAGCGTGAACAAATTCGCTCAGCTCTCCCTCATTTAGACCAGTACTTCTTAGGCCGCGTTCATTGATCTTGCCGCCGGAGATCAGCTCGCTTCGTCGCCCGGCAAGAATGTCGTTCAGGCGCCTGTGTTTTCGAGCCACTCGAACAACAATTTCATTGAGCCCAACAAGGGTAAAGGCTCCAATGACTCCACCCATGACTGAGTTATCTGGCCCAATAATTGCATTCTGCACAACGTTGGAAAGTAGTAACAGAACAACAAGGTCAAATGGGTTTAGTTGCGCGAGTGTGCGACGCCCTACGAACCTGAGGACGAGAATCAGCGCCGCATACACAAGGGCGGTACGAGCAATCTTCTCAAGCGGAGATACTCCGGCGTGCAGGATGTGGTACGAGATAGAACTCGCGAATATGTACATTCCGGACCTCTCAAATGGCTTAGGTGCGTAGTGGGCGCGTGTCGGGGATTTCTGAATTGGGAGAATACGTCTCCGACCGTAGCCCCATAGCAGGCCCTATTTGTGGGACTAGTTATGGACTAATCGCTCGTGACTAGTGGTCGTGGGCGCTAGGCGGGGCAGAGCGCATGGGGCGCACCGCCGAGACCACGGCAAATGCGAGCACCGCTACGAGCACGATTGAGCCGCCCGGGGCAAGGCCCCAAATGCGAGCAGCAGCGAGCCCAAGTATGACTGCAATGACTCCAACTGCTGATCCAAAAATCAGTGTTCCTCGGAATGACTTGGCTAGCAGGCGGGCCGTCGCAATGGGGAGCACAAGCAGTGCAGCGACAAGCAGTAGTCCAACAACGCGCATCGCTGCGACCACCGTTACGGCGGTAAGTACCGCCAAGGCCGCACTAAGTGCATCAACTGGCAGCCCAGCGACGCGCGCGGACTCTTCGTCCATGACAACGGCAAGCATTGCTCGACCTGCGATGAGGACCGTTGCAACGATTGCAATGCCAATCAAGCAGACGGCAATTGCATCTCCTGGTGTCACTGTGAGAATCGAACCGAAAAGAAATGGAAGAACATTCGCCGGTTTACCTACCGCACTCGCTCTGCTAGCGATTACGGCTCCCGCCGCGATTCCTCCGTAGAAGAAGAGCGCTAGTGCTAGGTCGCCGGATGTTTGGCCGCGTGCCCTAAGCCACTCGATGCCTAGTGCTGCAATGACGGCTGCTGCGAGTGCTGTCCAGACAGGCCAAATATTGAGGAGCAAGCCTGCTGCAACTCCGGCAAATGCAACATGGCCAATGCCGTCCCCGAGTAGCGACATGCGCCGCTGCACTAGGAACCCGCCTACAAGTGGAGCGCACGCGCCTACAACTAAACCAGCAAGAAGCGCGTACTGCATGTAGTCGCGATCGAAGGGCCAGGGCAGTGGAAGCATGATTAATCGAGCCCCTCTAACCAGAGGGGAAGGTCTTCGGCATGGACCCCAAGGCTCACGCCGCGGGATCGTAGTTCTGCCGGGGTTCCGTCGAAAACTACGCGTTGCTTGAGCACGACAACTCGATCGAGGTCATCGGCAACGGCGCCTAGTTCATGCGAGACGAGTAGAACGGCTCCGTTGTGCTGCTCAATGAGGTGCACGACAGAGTCTCGAAATTGCCTCTGTGACTCTGCATCTACTCCGGCTACCGGCTCGTCGAGTACAAGTAATTCAGGGTCGCTGCTCAAAGCCTTAGCGATCATCACGCGTTGCTGTTGCCCACCTGACAATTCTCCAACACGCCGGTCTTTGAACTCGCCAAGGTCAACAGCATTGATGGCATGTGTGACCGCTTCGCGATCTTCATCTCGCGGGCGTCTCCACCAACCATGGCGCGCCAGACGGCCGGTGGCTACAACCTCTGTGACTGTTGCCGGAAGGTCTGGGGCGAAGCGCGCGCGCTGAGGCACATACCCGAGGCGACCTGGATTGGATAGGCGACCTGGGTGCTCTCCAAGCAGGGTGACCTCACCGGACTCGGGAGTGAGCAAGCCGAGCAGAATACGAAGCAGAGTCGACTTGCCACTCCCATTTGGGCCGACGAGTGCCACGAACTCCCCGCGGTCTACGCGCAGGGAGACCCGGTCGAGGACCGGGCCGTGGCCATACCCAACAGTCACGCTGTCGGCGGAGAGAAGTGGATCTGAGATAGTGCCTCCTGAGAGTGATTCCCACTATACCCCAGAGCCTTGTTAGGATTCATTCCCATGAAGCAGATGAGTTTCTTGAGGGTAGGGGGCTTGAGAGTAGGGGGCTTGAGAGTTAGGTGCTTGAGAGTTAGCGGATTCAGCGTGGGGCCAGTTGCGCTGCTTCTGATCGCCCTCTCAGCCTCCGCCCTGGCTGCGTGTGGTGCAAGCCCTAATTCAGCAACCGGCAAGACCCAAGTGGTTGCAGCTCTCTACCCGCTCGCCGAGGCAGCGCGCTGGGTAGGGGGAGACGTAGTGAGCGTCATGGATCTAACGCCTCCCGGTGCCGAACCCCACGATCTTGAACTGACCTCTAATGAGGTTGATGCAATTAGCGACGCGGACCTTGCCATTGTGACCGGTGGTGCGTTCCAGCCATCGGTTGAGGATGCGGCTCGCCAACGCAGCGGACCAACACTGATTGCAATCAAGTCTCCCGGCATCACAGGAAGGGATCCACATGTCTGGCTCGATCCGAAGACGATGTCGATGGTCGTCAACTCAACCGCTGCGGCCCTTGCCAAGGTTGATGCTCCGCACGCGAACGCATATAAGAATCGCGCCAACGCCACTAATAAGCGCCTTGATGCTCTTGATCTTGATATGACTACAGCGCTAGCCAAATGTGATCGTCGGGTGATTGTTACATCGCATGACGCCTTCGATCGTTTGGGCAAGCGTTATGGAATCAAGGTTGAGTCCATTGCAGGATTCTCGCCAGAGGAGGATCCAAATCCCAGACGGATCGCAGAGCTAGCTGATCTAGTTAAGAAGAATGGCGTGACGGTCATTTTCACAGAGGAGCTCGTTTCCCCGCGCGTAGCGGAGGTTCTTGCTCGTGAAGTTGGGGTCGGCACCGAGGTTCTGAGTCCTATAGAAGGGCTCTCACCAGAGGCTGCTAAGCGTGGGGACGACTACTTCTCGCTAATGCGCAGCAATCTTCGGCAACTCAAGCGCGCTCTTGGGTGTGTCAGTCGCTAACGCTCGTCGCACCGCCATCGCGCAGGGCTTGCCGAAGTAGAACTGCCGCCTCGTCTAACTGTGCGGCGCCAGGGTTGGTGTCTGCGTTAGCGAAATCGAGATCGTGTAGATCATTCATCGGGACAAGATGAATATGTACATGGGGAACCTCAAGGCCAGCGATCATTAGCCCAACGCGCGCGGGTGAGAATGCCTTCATCTGTGCGGAGGCGATTACCTGAGCAACGCCCATGAGGTGTGTGTTGATCTCAGGCGCGAGATCTACCCAATGATCCACCTCAGCGCGCGGCACTACTAATACGTGCCCATTCTGCAGCGGGTTGATCGATAAGAAGGCGACACAGACCTCATCTCGCCATACGAAGCGTCCGGGGAGTTCTCCCTCGATAATTTTCGTAAATACTGTTGGCATAGGTTTAGCCCTCCACAGATTGTGCGTGATTCTCTTGATGCCGGACATTGGAGTTCTCGTGATTCAGCGCCGGCGTTACTGGCTTCAAATGACTCCCCGCAATGATTGCAACCCCGATACCTCCTCCAATTGCGATCGCTACCGAGAGGCGTGCAAGCGAGATCGAGAGTGTGGTTGGAACCAGTGCATGGGTAAGCGTGTTGAAGTCTGCGAGACCGCCGGCGATAGCGATAAAGATACCGGCGATTAATGCGAGCGGGGTAGCGGAGTCGGGGCGAGTGGAGCGGCGAGCAACCAAGACCACGAGAGCAATCACTGAGAATGTGACGGCGAAGACAGACGGAGCAATTCCCAACAAGCGAGTTGGGATTGGAGCGCTCCATGCACCCCACGTGCCTGCGATGTGTAGCGCCTCACTTATGGTGATGACAGATAATCCACAGACCAATACCTCGGCCCATCGACGTGTTAG
>JBAWWI010000053.1:0-14652 GCA_037146835.1 Actinomycetes bacterium
TGTGCCTAAAACCTCGATGTGCCTAAAACCTCGATGTGCCTAAAACCTCGATGTGCCTAAAACCTCGATGTGATCGCCTTTAGGTCATGTACCAGGATGCCGATGAACTCTTCGTACCTCAAGAACTGGCACCGCTCATGCGGCACTCCATTCGCTTGGGAGAGAGGAGAAACGTGTATCCGGCAAAAGAGAGATACCTTGGCCACGCGTGCTCAAACCACCCTTCATTCTTGAGACTCAAGTCCCGGCACAGTTATCTCGCCGAAGGTGTGCGAAATGGCTCCTACAACCCGCCCGTTGAGGCCGTTGTGGAGTCGGTTATGGCTTGGTTATGCGATTTGAGCCAAACCTCGGCGCCCCGAGCAGGCCAAGGCGTGCGCGAACCCTAGACTCAGATACTTCATGAGCCTTTTCCAGAAACTCCTAAACGCCGGCGATGGGCGCAAACTCAAGTTGGTTAGGTCCATCGTCCCCCTCGTTGCAGCCTTCGAGCCTGAGATGGAGCGACGCAGCGACGATGAGCTCCTCGGCCTCACTGCGATCTACAAGCAACGCCTTGCAAATGGGGAGGACCTCGACGATCTGATGCCAGAGGCCTTCGCTACCGTGAGGGAGGCAGCACGCCGTGTACTTGGGCAGCGCCACTTCGACGTTCAGGTAATGGGTGGCGCTGGCCTCCACTTCGGTTGGGTCGCAGAGATGAAGACCGGAGAGGGCAAGACGCTTGTCTCAACCCTTCCTTCATACCTAAATGCCCTCGCTGGCAATGGAGTCCACGTCGTCAGTGTCAACGACTACCTAATCAAGCGTGACTCCGCATGGATGGGTCAGGTGCACCGCTCTCTAGGCCTTGAGGTCGGGATGGTTGTTGCAGACGTCGATGATTACGGTGCGAAGCGTCGTGCCTACGCGTCAGATATCACATACGGAACCAACAACGAGTTTGGGTTCGATTACCTACGTGACAACATGTCTGACACTCGTGAGGGGCAGGTTCAGCGGGGCCACTTCTTCGCAATTGTTGATGAGGTCGACTCAATTCTCATCGACGAGGCGCGTACTCCGCTAATTATCTCTGGCCGCGCAGATGATGCTCAGGCGCTCTATTATCAGTTTGCACGCGTTGTAAAGGGTTTAACGCGCGATCGCGATTATGAAGTTGATGAGCCGAAGAAGACAGTTGTTCCGACCGAAGAGGGAATTGCTCGCGTAGAGGAAGCGCTTGGAGTTACCAACCTTTACGAGCACGTAAATCAAAACTTCGTTCATCAACTACAGGCCGCACTGCGTGCGCGCGAGTTGTTTAAGCGCGACGTTGATTATGTGGTAGCCGACGGTGAGGTGAAGATCGTCGATGAGTTCACTGGTCGTATCCTCGAGGGTCGTCGTTGGAGCGAGGGCCTTCACCAAGCTGTAGAGGCCAAGGAAGGTGTGCGGATAAAAGAGGAGAACCACACTCTTGCAACCGTCACACTCCAGAACTACTTCCGCCTATACGAGAAGTTGGCGGGAATGACCGGTACCGCCTCAACCGAGGCCGGTGAATTCGCACACACCTACGGACTCGAGGTGGTGAGCATCCCAACAAACCGCGAGCCGAAGCGCGCCGATGAAGCTGACTTTATATATAAGACAGAGGATGCAAAGTTCGCTGCTGCTGCCGATGATATTGCCGAGCGAAACGCACTTGGCCAGCCGGTTTTGGTTGGAACAATCTCCGTCGAGAAGTCTGAGAAGCTGAGCAGGCTCTTGGACAAACGCGGTATCCGCCATGCTGTCTTGAACGCCAAGCAGCACGAGCGTGAGGCACATGTTGTTACTCAGGCCGGGCGTGTAGGTGCGGTTACGGTCGCTACAAACATGGCCGGTCGTGGAGTCGACATCCTCCTAGGTGGTAATCCTGAAGGACTTGTTGAGCATGAGAGGGCTGCAAGGGGAATAACTGAGGCTGAGAACCCAGATGAGTACGCCAAACTTGTGGCAGACATCAAGGCAGCGTGCATAGCGGAGGGTGCGATGGTCCGCGAGGCAGGCGGCCTGTATGTCCTCGGCACTGAGAGGCATGAGTCTCGACGTATTGATGATCAGTTGCGTGGTCGAGCCGGCCGTCAAGGTGACCCCGGAGAGAGCCGCTTCTACCTCTCTCTTGAAGATGATTTGATGAGACTCTTCGCCTCCGGTGCGATGAGCTGGGTCATGGGTCGAACGTTCCCAGATGATGTTCCGCTCGAAGCGAAGATGGTCTCAAAGGCAATTGAGCGAGCGCAGCGCACCGTAGAGGACCGCAACTTCGAGATACGTAAAGACGTTCTCAAGTATGACGAAGTTCTTAACGAGCAGCGCAAGGTCATTTACCGTAGGCGTCAGCAGATACTTGATGGCGGAGACCTACGCGACGAGACAGCAAAAGCAATCACCGACGCGGTTGACTCAATCATCGACCTGTTGTGCACAGGTAACTACTCCGAAGACTGGGATGTCGACGAGTTAGTCCTTGCTATGCAGGCCTTATATGCCTCGAGTATTACTGCTGATCACGTTAAAGAACTACATGATGTACGCGCAGCTAGAGCAGCTTTTACAGAGGATGCACTAGGCGTATATACATCGAAAGAAGATTCAATCGGAACCGAGCAACTGCGCGAGATTGAGCGCAGGGTCATGCTCTCCGTCATCGATCAGCATTGGCGCGATCACCTTTACGAGATGGATTATCTGCGCGAGGGAATCAACCTTCGCGCTATGGGCCAGCAGGACCCACTCGCCGAGTGGCAGCGCGAGGGTTACGACATGTTTGAGGCGATGATGGGCTCGATTCGAGACACATTCGTCCAGTATGTCTTCCGCCTAGAGGTTGTCTCTGAGGAGAATGTTGCTGCGCCGGAACGCGCGCTTACCTATAGCGCTGCAGATGAGCCAGTTCAGGGGGCATCTGCGCTTGCGGCCGCCGCTGTTGGCTTCGATGACGGCACAGGCGCAATGGGGCCGGCCCCAGAGCAAGAGATGCCGGCTCAGGAGCCTGTGCGCGTTGAGCGCGCTCCAGGGCGCAACGAGCCCTGCTGGTGCGGAAGCGGCAAGAAGTTCAAGACCTGCCACGGGGTTTGATCGGTCTTGCGCGATTTCTCCGATGAGTTATCAGATCTGTCTCGACGCGTAGCCGAGGCGCGCGGTTATCTTCAGATTGCAGTTGCTGAGGAGCGCGTCTTAGTTCTAGAGGAAGACGCGAGCCGCCCAGACCTCTGGGATGACCCCGATGCAGCACGCCGCGTTACTACCGAGTTGGCTCAGACGCGAGACGACATCAATCTTGTTGAGCGCCTTGAGGGAGTCGTCAGTGACTTGGAGACCCTCGCGGAGTTAGCGAGAGAAGAAGGCGACGAGACGATAGAGCCCGAGATCTCCCAGGGTGCTCAAACGCTACGCGAGGAGTTGGATCGGTTAGAACTTCGAGCTCTATTCACCGGTGAGCACGACGAGCGCGATGCAATCTGTGATGTGCACTCTGGTGCTGGCGGTACAGACGCCCAAGACTGGGCGCAGATGATGCTGCGCATGTATACCCGTTGGGCTGAGAGGCAGGGTTTTACAGTCTCAATCGATGATGTCTCGCTCGGGGATGAGGCCGGTATTTCGTCAGCAACCTTCACGGTTCGAGGCAGGTTCGCTTACGCAATGCTTACCGGCGAGCGAGGAGTGCATCGCTTGGTCCGCATTTCGCCCTTCGATGGGCAGGCGCGTCGCCATACTGCGTTTTCATCCTTTGATGTTGTCCCAGCTATTGAAGAGGCCGAGGTTCCTGAGATTGACCCAGGAGACCTTCGCGTCGATACATTCCGGTCATCCGGCGCAGGCGGGCAGCACGTCAACGTCACCGACTCTGCGGTGCGCCTAACGCACCTACCCACCGGAGTTGTTGTTTCTTGCCAGAACGAGCGCTCTCAACTACAGAACAAAGCGCGCGCTATGGAGATCCTTGGCGCCCGCCTAGCTCAGCGCCAACGCGAGGAGAGAAGGCGCGAGCTCGACGCCATATCGGGGGAGAAGCGTGATGTTGCGTGGGGGAGCCAGATTCGCTCCTATGTGCTAGCTCCTTACCAAATGGTGAAGGACCTGCGCACCGCCTATGAGACCGGGAACGTCGCTGCAGTCTTGGATGGCGATATTCAGGGATTCGTTGAGGCATTTCTCCAGTGGCGTAGAGCCGGTATGCCAGAACGTGGAGCTTCCTCGTAGCAAGGCCGGATTTGGCGGGTAAAATCGGCTTGTATTGGCGTTTTTTGCTCTTGAGTGCCACCGATTTGGTCTCTTTCGCTGGTAACTTGAGCCTCTTCCCATGATCCGTTTTGAGAACGTCTCGAAGACCTACAAAGGTGAGATCTCCGCTCTGCGCGAGGTCTCCCTAGACATTACGAAGGGGGAGTTTGTCTTCCTCGTCGGCCCCTCTGGTTCAGGAAAATCAACTTTCCTACGACTGCTCCTGCGCGATGAGATTGCCTCCGAGGGGCGAATAATTGTTGCGGGGAGAGATATAGCTACCTTGAGCTCTTGGAAGGTTCCACAGTTGCGCCGCAATATCGGGACCATCTTTCAAGACTTTAAGCTGCTCCCGTCGAAGACTGTCTATGAGAACGTTGCGTTCGCTGCGGAGGTCATAGGTAGGCCGCGATCCGCGATTAGGTCACAGGTCCCACAGATCCTTGAGCTTGTGGGCTTGGCAGAGAAGGCAGAGCGTTTTCCTCTCGAGTTGTCCGGTGGCGAGCAGCAGAGAGTCTCTATAGCAAGGGCGTTTGTGAATCGTCCGTTGATACTTCTCGCAGATGAGCCGACCGGAAACCTTGACCCTGATACGACCGACGGCATTATGCGCCTTCTAGACAGCATCAACCGCACAGGGACCACAGTTGTTATGGCGACCCATGACCAGCAGATGGTCGACCGTATGCGCCGCCGAGTGATTGAACTCTCGCATGGACGTGTCGAGCGCGACCAGGCACGCGGCGTCTACGGCGTTGGTACCTGAGGCCTGCTGATGATTACTCGACTCTCTTATTTCGCCCGCGAGACACTCGTATCGCTTAAGCGAAACCTCTTGATGACAATTGCGGGAGTAATTACCGTAACTGTTTCGCTCTGTGTCTTAGGCGGCGCATGGATGCTAAATACCCTTGTAAATCATGGCACGGAGCGATGGAAGAACGGTGTAGAGCTCGAGGTATTTATGAACGTAGATGCCACGGATGCCCAGATTGCCGCCGTCCAGCGACAATTAGTAAATGATCCTGAGGTGCGAGATTTTAAGTACTTAACCAAGGATGACGCGCTTACAGAGTTCAGACGCTTGTTCAAAGATCAGCCTGATCTTGTAAACAGTGTTGATGCGGCTGCTCTGCCCTCGTCGTTCCGAGTTGCTCCGGTCAAGGCCGAGTTAACAAAGACGGTCGCCGACCGCTTTCAAAGCCAACCTGGCGTGGATGAGGTGAAGACCGCCGAGAAACAGGTACGACAACTTCTCTCGGCTACAGCGTGGATACGAACTGCCTTTATCGTCATCTTTGCCTTGCTCCTGTTTGCTTCGTTGTTCTTAATTGTAAATACGATCAGGCTCGCGACGTTTGCCCGTAGGCGTGAGATCGAGGTTATGAAACTTGTTGGAGCATCTAACTGGTTTGTTCGAATCCCGTTCATGCTCGAGGGGTTGGTGCAGGGAGTTGTCGGCGCACTGATTGCTTTTATGGCGATGCTTGGGCTCCAGAACGTCTTAACCAATGCGATCTCTCGCAACTCTGATTTCTCACGCGGTTTCTACGTAACCTCAGGGGACGCCATCACGATCGGGCTAATGCTTGTTGCTATTGGAGCAGGCATCGGCGTTCTCGGGGCAATAATCGGTCTGCGGCGCTTTATCGAGGCATAGGCGTAATCCGCCTTTTGTTATGAATCGGTTCTTAGTTGCGTTTCTTGCCTGCTCCTTAGGGTTAATCGGTCCAGGGTCAGCGATTGCACAAGGGGCGACCTCTCCGGCCCCCACGAAACAGAGTCTCCTGCGCAACATCGGCGCCGCGTCTGCAGAGGAAGCAACTGCCCTGCGTGAACTCTCTAATATTCGAGCGAAGCGTGCAGCGGCGCAGGCTCGGCTCGCAGAGGTAGATGCGCAGTTATCTGCGGCGGTGGCGAAGCGGCGCGAGGTTGGCGCACGAATAGATGCGCTCGCTCTGCAGATAAAAGAGAATCGCCGAGCACTTAGATCTGCACGCGACGATCTTCATCGCTCTGCAGCACGTATGTATCGCGGCGGCTCATCGGAGGGAGGGTTCTCTGCGCTCGCTGGAGCAGCGAAGGGCTTCCATGATCTAGTGGTGGGCACCAAGTACCTGTCCTCCTCGTCGAAGAAATCAAAGAATTTGATTCGCGCATTTACAGAGGCTCGCGTTGCGCTCTCGACCATGGAGGCCGGTCTTGCTGTTGAGCGTGCTGCGGTGGATGTAGAGACTCAAACTGTCTCTGGGCTCCGCGTAGAGCAGGCAGCTGCAGCTGCCTCTGCAGACGAGGAGGAGCGTGCCGAGGCAGCGTCCTTGGCGAAGATACGTTCGCGAAAGGCAGAGTTCACTCGGCAACTCGCAGTACTTCAGGCAGAGTCTGATCGCATCGCTGCGAGCCTCAGAGGGCGTAATACTGGATCTCGTCCTGGGCGTATGGTGCGCCCCGCTGATGGGGCAATCAGTTCAACCTTCGGCACACGGGTTCATCCGATTTTTGGCGATATAAGAATGCACTCTGGAGTCGACTTTGCATCAGGGATGGGTGCACCAGTGCGCGCAGCAGCTTCAGGTGTAGTGGTAAGTGCTAGTTACCAGACCGGCTACGGAAATGCAGTCGTGATTAATCATGGCGGAGGGGTCGCCACTCTCTACGCGCACCTCTCGTCGTTCAACGTGCGAGCGGGGCAGACAGTAACGGCCTCAATGCGCATCGCATCCGTTGGGTCAACCGGTTATGCCACTGGGCCTCACCTGCATTTCGAGGTAAGGGTAAATGGATCCCCGGTTGACCCGCTCGGATGGTTGTAAGCGCTGCTAATAAGCGCTCGTTAGTAGTTAGTTACTTGTTGGGCTGCGGAAGCACTCGCAGGTAAGGCTTGATTGTCTTCCAGCCTCCTGGGAATTTAGCCTTTGCATCCTCGTCACTTACTGAAGCGCCGATGATGACGTCGTCACCGTCTTCCCAGTTGACGGGAGTTGCAACTGAAAACTTCGCGGTCAACTGCAATGAGTCGATGACGCGAATAATCTCATCGATGTTGCGCCCTGTGCTCGCCGGGTAGGTGAGTGTGAGTTTGACCTTCTTGTCTGGCCCGACCACAAATACTGAACGCACTGTGAGCGTGTCGTTGGCGTTCGGGTGGATCATGTCGTAGAGCCCCGCGACTACTCGGTCTGGGTCTGCGATAAGCGGGTAGTTCAGAGCGGTGCCTTGTGTCTCGGCAATGTCACCGATCCATGCGTTGTGCGACTCAAGGCTGTCCACGCTGACACCGATTAGCTTTACGTTGCGGGCATCGAAATCGGCCTTGCGGTTTGCAAAGGCTCCAAGCTCTGTCGTGCAGACTGGGGTGAAGTCCTTGGGGTGAGAGAAGAGGATTCCCCAAGAGTCTCCGAGGTACTCATGGAAGTTGAGAGGCCCCTGCGTGGTCTCGACTGTAAAGTTGGGTGCTTCGTCGCCTAGGCGGATTGGCATTTGTTGCTCCTTGACTGGTTCTTTGGCCGGCATACTTACGGCGTGGTTACGCTGCTAGGTCTAAGAATAGCGAGGCCCTCGCCTAAATGCCAGCGCGAAGGTCGGATTTTGATTGAGGTGTCGGGTGGCTGAGAATAAGGCGACATCCGAGACCCCTAAGCGCGGCCGAGTCGCACGTTTAATGATCGATACGCGCCCCCTAAAAAGGCGCGAGTTTCGACTTCTCTGGCTAGGAGAACTCGTCTCTGAGACCGGCTCCAACATCGCAGTCGTCGCCCTCTACGTGCAGGTGTATCGAATTACTGGATCTGCTCTTGCTGTCGGCGGCATTGGCCTGGTGCAGTTCGTGCCGATACTGCTATCGGCTTTGTTCGGGGCGCCCCTTGTTGATCGCCATGACCGCCGCAGCATTCTTCTAATCGCTCATTGGTGTGAGGCCGGAGCCGCTCTGTTGCTCCTTGCCGGGGTCTGGATTGGATCGCCGCCGCTAGTGCTCGTCTATTTCGCTGCGGCCTTGGTAGCGGGCTCTGGGAGTCTGGCCTTGGCTACTCGCTCGGCTATGACGCCAAATCTTGTACCCCACGACGAACTCCCCGCAGCCTTGGCTCTCAATCAGGCAATGTGGAATACATGTCTGATTGTTGGGCCTGCGCTCGGAGGATTATTGATTGCTCGTTTCGGGCTCGGGAGTGCATACGGGCTTGATCTGGTCACATTCGCAGCTGCACTAATCAGCGTTCGTTTAATGCTCCCTCACCCGCCGATACATTTGGAGGCACGCGACTCTTCTGGCCTCAATTCTTCTGGCCTCGAGAGAGTTCCCGCCGAGCCTCTCGCTGAGCCTCTCGCTGAGCCTCTCGTCGCGCATGAGTCGAGCGAGGAGGAGGGCTGGGCAAGAGTCACTGCCGGATTCAGATACCTCAAGGGGCGCAGAGTTCTGCAGGCCACATTCATTGTCGACCTCATCGCAATGGTCTTTGGAATGCCGAGAGCACTATTCCCTGTACTAGCCGAGGTCCAGTTCCACGGCGGCCCTGCGCTCGTTGGCTTCCTCTTCTCAGCGGTTGCGGTAGGGGCCCTGATCGGCGCCCTTACCTCTGGATGGGTTCACAGGATCAGGAGGCAAGGACTCGCTGTTTTGCTCGCTGTCGCCGTCTGGGGGGCCGGAATCGTGGCCTTTGGGGCGAGTGGCTCAAGTATCGGCTTGGCGCTCGGTTGTTTAGCAGTGGCCGGTGGGGCTGATGTGATCTCGGCGGTATTTCGGAACACGATTCTTCAGAGATCTGTCCCAGACGATCTAAGAGGAAGGCTCTCCGGCATACACATTTTGGTAGTCACCGGCGGTCCTCGTCTCGGGGACATGGAGGCCGGCTTGGTAGCGACACTTACTTCGCCAACAGTCTCGGTTGTCTCAGGAGGAGTCATTTGCATTCTTGCTGTTGGACTCCTTGCGATATTGGTGCCCTCTTTCACCAACTATCAAGCACCTGAGTAGCAAATACGTTTCTTGGGATTTATCTTCCATTTGACGCGGGCTGAAAATTTGGGTGGAATGGTCCTCCCATGCCTGATCCTAAGAGTCAATCGACAACATCTCTCCCGAAAAAATTAGGGATCAAAGAGGATGCAGTCGTTGCGTTGATTTCTTGCCCGCCTGGATTCGATCGCGAACTTGGAAAGCTCCCCGCGAGCGTTGAGGTGCGATCCAATGCGCGTGGACACGCGGATGTAATTGTTTTCTTCGCGACAAGGCGCGCTGAGCTTGCGCGACGCATGCCCGGTTTTAGGCGCTCCCTTGCAGAGGGAGGAAGTCTCTGGGTTGCATGGCCCAAGCGAACATCGGGTGTAGCAACGGACCTCACCTTTGAACCAGTTCAAGAGATTGGTATTGAGGCCGGACTCTCCGACGGACGCGTCTGTGCGATTAACGGGCATTGGTCTAGCGTGCGTTTTGTAGACCCGGATCAATCTTCAAACCGCACCTGAGTTCAGTTCCGTGTGCGGAAGGTTCGTCCAAGCATCTTCGCCAGCCTTACTCCTCGCCCAGTTTGGGGCTATTGAGGTAGTAACGGATCTCGCCGATCCGGACTACAACGTCACGCCGCGTAGAGAGGTGACCGTAGTGCTCAATACCGTAGAAGGCGAGCGAGTAATTGATCGCCTGCGCTGGGGATTGGTGCCGAGGTGGGCTAAAGACAAGGCAATCGGAGATCGTCTAATCAACGCACGAAGTGAGACTGTAAGGGAGAAACCTTCCTTCAAGAGTGCCTACGCGTCGCGTCGATGCATTATTCCAGTCGATGGTTTCTATGAATGGCGAGCTATCGATGGGCAGCGAACGAAGCAGCCAGTCTTCATTCATGCCAATACTGGACAGCCGATCGCAGTTGCTGGCATCTGGGAGTCGTGGCGGGATCCAGCTGATGGCAACGACGCAATCGCTCCCTTACGCACTTGCGCGATTCTTACCACCGAAGCAAATGCAATGATTGAGCCAATACACAATCGAATGCCAGTGATCCTTGATGAGCAAGATTGGGATGCATGGCTAGGTGCATCAACGGCGATGGACGAACTCGATGCGCTCCTAGCTCCAGCGCCCGACGATGTGGTGGCCTGGCACGAAGTAAGTACCGCTGTTAATAACACGCGCAATAATGACTCGTCTCTGATGCTCCCACTAGAGGCGAGCGAGGATTCTTCTGAGACGCTATTTTAAAGTATGAAATCAAGAGATGAGGTTTGGTCCTATGAGTAGCTTGAGTCACGGTCAGTACATAGATTCATTCACTGCGGATGCGGCAGCGATCCGCGATGTATTTGTGAAAGCGGTTCCAGAGATGAGTGTGCCCGCCACCCCAGAGTGGGATCTTGGTCGGCTCGTCAAGCACGTCGGGACAGTATTTGTCTGGGGCACAGCTGTCGTCGAACAGCGACCCGAGCGTGTCGATCCGAGGAGCCTCGATATCGGCCTACCGGAGGAGCGCAGCGATTATGGCGAGTGGTTGGTTCGGGCCGCCTCTAACGCGGCCTCTGTCATGTCCTCTGCGGATCCAAGCGACGACTGCTGGTCATGGGGAGCTGATAGTCATGCTGTGTTCTGGTCGAGGCGCTTAGCCAACGAAATCAGTGTCCACCGCTGGGATGTTCAGAGCGCGTTCGGTGATCCAGACCCGATTGCGGCGCACCTAGCCGCTGATGGGTTAGATGAGATTCTTGAGAACCTCACGTTTCGACCTGACACAGATCTGCGGGGTGTAGGGGAGAAGCTTCACCTGCACGCCACAGACTGCGAAGGTGAGTGGCTCATTACTCTCGGCGCTGAAGGAGTGGAGTTCAAGCACGAGCACGCAAAAGGCGATGTAGCGGCACGTGCGACAGCCTCTGATCTGCTTCTACTTATTCTCGGGAGAGTTGCACCTTCATCTATTGAGACGTTTGGTGATGTTGAGCAGCTAGATAGATGGCAGCAGCGCCTGAAGTTCTAGAGCAGTTCTAGTTCTCTCGCTAATTATCTTACTAGTTGTCTTGTGACTGATAGTCGGGATCGAGCGCACCGCGAAGGAGATCTAGTACGTGCCTACGGCGCGCAGCGAGAGCCTCGGGAGATAGCGGATCGATACCGAGCAGTTTTGCGGCGAGCGGTGCATCCGAGAGGTACGAGAGGACTGCGCCATAGCCAGTAAGCAAGAACTGGGCGGCGTCGTAGCGGCGGAAGCGCCCGGCATCCATCTCACGCTCTAGAAAATCTACGGCGCTATCGAACATCGGGCGCAGGACCTCCCCAAGTTCTTCGGAGAGCATCGGTCCGCTACCTAGCGCCTCACGTCTTGTGAGACGAATAAACGCAGGGTGTGCCTCGAAGTACTCGAATGCTGCGACCAACACGCGCTCGGCCTTCTCCCATCCGCCACTGCCACCGACGATGGCAACGTTTACAAGCGAGGTCCAGTCGACTAGTTCGGCGATCAAAACCTCTCGATACAGAGCTTCCTTAGAGGGGAAGTGATGCAGCAAACTCGGGCGCTTAATCCCAACATCGGATGCAATGTCAGTGAGGCTCGCAGAGGCAAAGCCTTCGTCGGCAAATCGCTGCAGTGCGGCAGCAAGAATTAGTGCACGTGTTGTACCGGGCTGTCTCTGTGGAGCCATAGGGACTCAGACTATGCGATTAGAGCGAGCGGGCACCTTTGGCGCGCTATGCACTCGGCGCAAGGGCACGAAGAACCTTCATGGTGTCCTCTGGTGAGGCAAGCATCATGGGCATGGGCGTAGTGATGCCGTTCTCTGCATATTTCTTGACGTGCTGCGCACATTCTTCGGGGGAGCCGTTGACAATGAGGGCGTCAAGGACCTCATCTGGGATCGACTCCGTTGCCTTCTTACGGTCGCCGGCTTTCCATGCATCCCACATGTCACGAAAGGCCTCGCCACGCCCGATCCATTCATGGAACGCTGCGTAGACGGGGACGTTCATGTACTCGGCAATTAGGCGTGTACCCATTGCGCGTACTGCCGCTCGATCCTCGCTAGGCATAACGAATATACGCGCGGCAACCTCTTTGTCGGCCCCAACTAGCGGTGCGACTACCTTCACATCATCGGCGGAGAGCCAGTTGACGATTGCCCCGTCACCCTCTTCTCCTGCAAGCTTCAGCATCCCTGGGCGAAGAGCACCAACGAGAATCTGCGGTTGCTCTTTAACTCGCAACCCGAGGCGGAAACCATCCACTTTAAAGGTCTCGTACTCTTCTGTGACTTTCTCCCCGGCGAGAGCGGCGCGTAGGAAGCGAATCGTGTCGCGTGTGCGCTGGTAAGGCTTATCGAATGGAATGTTGTTCCACCGCGAGACAATTACGTTCGATGAGGTTCCGAGGCCTACAGCTACTCGGCCAGGTGCCGCTTCACAGAGCGATGCGATGGACTGCGCAAGTAGGGCTGGGCCACGCGTGTAAACCGGTATGACTGCGCTGCCTAGTCTCAATGAAGGGGTCCACGCGGCGGCCAAGGCGAGTGGCGTGAAGGCATCATGTGCCCCGGCCTCACTTGACCAAACATCGGTAAAACCAAGCTCCGCGATCTCCTCGATGTATTTACGGTGATCGGCGAGGGTTACACCCATCAACGGGATAGTTACTCCCCAGCGTTGCTTAGTCATTTCTGGTTCTCCTGAATCATGTCTTCTCGAAACTTGCGAACAATTGCCGACTGGCTTGCTGTGGCGAGAAGAGTTCCGTCCTCGCCCCATAGGTGTACTAATCCGTGACCAAATCCATGCTCCACTGCGTGAATGCGGACATCCGCAAGTATCCACTCAGTTGGAGTTCGCGAGCAGATTCTAAGGGTGTTGTCGAGACTGTTTCCGCCCGCGCGCTGCCCGAGTGCCTGCGAGATTCCGAATGGAACATAGTCGCCCACGATTGCAAGAGCAGCCGCGGACATCTCTAAGAACTCGGGGAGCCGTACCCAGAGTGAGCACCTGCCTGTGCCGGCAACTCCGTCGAGCTCCGTGAAGTCGCGAGCGTCCGCGAGGCGCATATCCATACGCTCGCTAATTGTTCCGCGCATGTGGGGCGGGATCTCGCGCCCCACACAATCCTCAGGCGGTGGAACATCTGGTCGCTCTGCCCACTGGCCTAAGAAAGGCACATCTCTCTCACCCAGCGCTGCCTGAACCGTAAAAATTTCCTTGCCGTCTACTCGACCGACAGCGCGTGCTTGACTCACTTGATGCCCGCGCACCATCTCCTCAACAGTTATCTCTAACTCTGCTGGCGGCAGAGCGAACTCCAAGAACTGGGCCGTCGCCCAGACAGTTGGTCGATGCGTGTAGTGCTCTAGCGCAGTTATCGCAGCTCCAAGGCCGGCGCCTCCGAAGAGAGCTCCAATCCCTGAGCAGAGGCGGCGCTCCACATCGAAGCTCCAGAGTGTGGGCTCTTCGTGATCTCGCAGGCCAAAAAACGTGATGTCATCCATTCCGCCTTAGCCTACGGCACAGGTTGTCCGGGGCTTCTCTCGTTCTCTATTGCTTGTGCCAGATGTTGAGAGGGGTACCGTAAGGGCACATAATGAAGGAGAAATTCATGGCTACTCGAAGAACCGGTGCAGACTTAATCCACTCGATGCACGCAACTGAGGGTGCTGGCTTTGAGGTGCGTCGCCCATTTCCGACTTCGCAGCTCTCGATGGTTGACCCGTTCCTGCTGCTTGACCATATGGGTCCTCAAGACTGGGCGCCGGGTGAGGCACAGGGCGCACCTGACCATCCGCATCGCGGGTTCGAGACGGTGTCTTACATACTTCAGGGCGCTTTCGAGCATAAAGACTCTGCGGGCAACGCGGGTCGCATCGGGCCGGGTGCAATCCAATGGATGACTGCAGGCGCTGGAGTAGTGCACTCTGAGATGCCTGCGAAGGAGATTCAGACCGACGGCGGAATAATGGAGGGCTTCCAGATCTGGGTGAATCTCCCTGCTGCAGAGAAGATGAAGCCACCGCATTACCAGGAGATCCTTGCCTCGAAGATTCCAGAGGTAACCGTCGATGACGGACGAACGTTGGTAAGAGTCATAGCCGGAGCATTCGACGGAAATGAACCAGCAGTATCGACTCATACGCCGATTGCTTACTGGCATGTATTGCTCGGCACCGACGGTTCGTTCTCCGGCGACCTTCCACTCGACTGGAACGTAATGGTCTATGTAATTCACGGCTCAGTTACAGCTGGGGGAGTGGATGCAGACGAGTCCGACCTCGTGATACTCGCTGCCGATGGCGAGTCTGTAGAGATAACTGCGCGCGGCACTGAGCCTGCTGACGTCTTAGTGCTCGCAGGGCTACCAATTCGCGAACAAGTCGCTAGGTATGGCCCATTCGTAATGAATACGCGCGAGGAGATCATCGAGGCTTTTGAGGATT